>DASWNK010000074.1:0-30063 GCA_036399275.1 Bacteroidia bacterium
CACTGTTCTGTAGCGAAACCCTTCATTTTCCCCTGATCAAAACCTAATAATTGCCCTCTTTTGGTTTTGGCTTTAACTTTTATTGTTCTATATTAGTTACTCTCTAACTAAATCAATAAGGCCAATGAAAAAAATCTTTACTCTATTTTGTTTACTTTTTACAGTAGCAGCGATAGCAACCAACCCAACAAGCATTAAATTGCTAAGTACTGCAAATGGTGTAACCACTATCCAGTTTAACGCAGGCACCCCGATGTTTAAAACAGTAACCACTCCAATGGGTGAATCACAGATCGTTTCTCTGGATAAAGGAACTCCGTTCTTAATAGAAGGTGCACCAGACTTACAAAAACTTACCACTTCCCTTATTATCCCTGACCAGGCGCTAATGGAAATAAGCATTGTATCGCAGAATTTCTATGACATGAGCGGTATTGTTATTGCTCCATCAAAAGGAAACCTGAAAAGAAATGTTAACCCGGCAGATGTAGCCTATACCTACGGCACAATGTACAGCCAGGATAACTTTTATCCGGTATTGGTTGCAAGTTTAAATACACCTTATATAGTAAGGGATCACAGAGCGCAAACTATCAGCCTTTGCCCGTTCCAATACAACCCTGTAACAAAAGTATTAAGAGTGTATACCGATATCGTTGTTGCGGTAAAAATAAAAACTGCAACAGGAGGAGAAAACAGCCTGGAAAGAAACAGTTCCGAAAAAATATCGGATCAGGAATTTGAAGAGATTTATAAGAGACAGTTCATTAACTATGAAAGCAATGAATCACAAAATCGTGGCATGATGTATACTCCTGTGACTGAGAACGGCTCTATGCTTGTAATTTGCCATTCAACCTTTACAACAAGCATGCAACCATTTGTGACCTGGAAAAACAAAAAAGGGATTGCTACGGAAATGGTGACAGAGGCCGTTGCCGGAACTACCGCTTCAGCAATTAAGAACTACGTTGCCAGCTATTATGCCAGTCACCCCTCATTAAAATATGTATTATTAGTGGGCGATGCTGCACAAATTCCATCATCGGTAACAAGTGCCGGTGATTCAGATAACAACTACGGATATATAAGCGGAAGTGATTCCTATCCCGAATTATTCATGGGTCGCTTTTCCGGTACAAGCAACACACAAATTCAAACAATGGTGAACCGCACCCTGAACTATGAACAAAATCCTCAGGCAGGCGCAACATGGTACAAAAAAGGAATCACCATTGCTTCGGACCAAGGACCTGGTGATGACGGGGAAATGGATTTTGAGCATCAGCTCAACCTGCGTGCAAAAATGATGGCGTATACATATAACAATGTTTCTGAGAATTATGATGGTTCGCAGGGCGGTATTGATGCCGCTGGAGATCCTTCTGCCACAAGCATTGGAACCCAGGTGAACAATGGAGCAGGAATAATAACATATACAGGACATGGAAGCGACTTCGCTTTTTCCACCAGCGGATATTCAACAAGCAACATTGCGTCATTAACAAACACAACAGCCCACCCTTTTATCTGGTCAGTTGCCTGCGTGAATGGAAATTTCGTAACAAATGCTGCATGTTTTGCAGAAGCATGGTTGCGTGCAGGAACACCTGCAGCTCCAAAAGGTGCCTTAGCTACAATGATGTCTACTATTAATCAAAGCTGGAACCCACCTATGGAAGGACAAGATGCAATGGTTGATATTTTGGTTGAAAGCAGCTCAGCAAATATAAAAAGAACCTTCGGCGGTTTATCATTCAATGGCTGTATGCAGATGAATGATGCTTACGGTCCTGCCGGCGACGAAATGACCGACACCTGGACGTTATTCGGAGATCCTTCTGTAATGGTATTTACCGACACGCCTACTCCAATGGTTACAAGCCATGTTAGCGGAGTGGCAGCAGGAACCACTTCTATCAATGTTAGCAACAATACAGATGGCGCGCTTATCTGTTTATCAAAAGCTGGTGTAATTTTAGGAACGGGCATAGCAAACGCTGGCTCTGCTCCAATCACCATTCCTGCGGCGACTATCGGCACCATTGATGTAACAGCTACTGCATATAATAAAATTCCGTATACAGGAACAATCCTTGTTGGAAGCGTGGGAATTGCAGAAGATAATTCTTCTGCTTCTTTTTCGTTGTTTCCTAACCCGGCTAATACTAATTTAACGGTGGTGTATACCTTTAATGCGCCTGAAAAAATCAAATTAGCACTTTACAATTCTTTAGGACAGCAAGTAATGATGGAAAATATGGATGTAGCTGCAGGCTCATTCAATAAAGCCATTAACCTCACTGGCCTAAGTGCAGGGATCTATTCTTTTCAAATGGAAACAACTACCACTATAGTAACAAAACAGGTAGTTATTCAAAAATAAATCGCTTCAGTTTTGCTGCGAAATTTTTATCTTTTATAAAAACGGGGGCTTTGGTCCCTGTTTTTTTTTAATTTTGGCCTGCTGTAAGAACAGTTCTCTGCTATGAAAATCCTTTTCATCGATTCCAATCATCCTTTACTACATGAAATGCTTGAGAAAGCGGGGCATACCTGTGACCTGAATTATCAATGGAGTAAAGAAGAGATCGAAAAAAACATTCATCAGTATGAGGGTATCGTGATCCGGAGCAAAATAAAAATTACGAAAGAACTCATCGATAAAGCGGCGAAGCTAAAATTCATCGCGCGGGCTGGAGCGGGAATGGAAAACATTGATGTGGCTTATGCGGAAAGCAAAGGGATCAAATGCCTGCATGCACCTGAAGGAAACCGGGATGCTGTTGCCGAACAAACTATCGGAATGCTGCTTGGCTTATTCAATAATTTATTCCGGGCGAACAAAGAAGTACGCGAAGGGAAATGGATACGTGAAGGAAACCGCGGTGTGGAACTGATGGGAAAAACAATCGGCATTATTGGCTTTGGAAATATGGGAAGTGCCTTTGCAGAACGCCTGAAAGGATTTGGCGTGAATGTATTGGTATACGACAAGTACAAAAAAAATTTCGGGACAGACTTTATCAAAGAGACAACGCTGGAAAGCATTTTTGAAAAAGCGGATGTATTGAGTTTGCATACGCCTTTAACTGCTGAAACAAACTACCTGATCAATGATGCATTCATTCATCGGTTCAAAAAAAATATTTACATCATTAACACGGCCAGAGGCAAATGCCTTAACACGGTTGACCTTGCAAAAAATATTCAATCCGGTAAAGTAGCAGGCGCTTGCCTGGACGTGCTGGAATATGAAATGACTTCTTTCGAAAACCTGGATATAAAACAACTTCCAGAAGCTTTTCAATATCTGATTCAATCGGATAAAGTGGTATTGTCGCCGCATATTGCTGGCTGGACAAACGAAAGCAATGAAAAGATTGCGAAGGTATTGGCAGAGAAGATCCTGATTAACGAATAATGCTTTCGGACAACTAAATCAAAATCTCCGGTTTCACTACCAACTGCACCGTATACCTGCTCTTTACTTCCAGTAAGATTTTCTTATCAATGGTTACACGATCAATTGTTGCCTGATCGTAATAACGGATAGTAATTAGCTCCAGGTTATCATTATAGAGCACACGGTATTGCTGCTGAAGCGTTTTAATCAAATCAGGAAGCTTACGCTCATCATTGTCGACACTCACAGAAAAACTAATGGCAGAATTTTGCATCACGTTTACTTTTACCTGCCTTTCAGCAAATAAATTAAAAATATCCCTGAAATTTTCCTCTCCGATAAATGAAAAATCTTTCGGAGATATGGAGATCAACACTTGATTCACTTTAAAAATAAAAGAAGGGATCGGCAGATGTGTATGTACATCATTAATGATGGTTCCTTTTTCTTTAGGATCGAGGAAGGATTTTACACAAAGGCTGATCTTCTTATTTTGTAGTGGTTTGATCGTTTTCGGATGAATAACTGTGGCGCCATAATAGGCTAATTCAATCGCGTCCTGGTAAGAGATCTGCTCCAGCTTCTTCGTTTCATCGAACCATTTTGGATCTGCATTCAATACTCCCGGAACATCTTTCCAAATGGTAACATCAGTGGCATCAGTGGTATAAGCAAGTATGGCCGCTGTATAATCTGAACCTTCCCGCCCAAGTGTTGTTGTAAAATTTTCGGAAGTACCACCGATAAAACCTTGTGTCACGACAACAGTACCCTTTTTCAAAATCGGCTTCAAATTCTTATCCACCAAGGCTTGTGTCAATTCCCAATCCACCTTTCCTTCGCGATAGGTATTGTCTGTTTGAATAAAATCGCGAACATCTTTCCAGATGCATTTTAGACCTGCTTCAATCAGATACGCATTTACAATTTTTGTAGAAAGAATTTCTCCCATGCTTACAATCTTGTCGTATTCATAATTGTAATTCTCTGTTGGCTCATCTTCCACCGCCCAATCAAGCTCTACAAAAGTATTGCTGATCTCATTATAGATCGGATGATTTTTTAACGGGAACAATTCCTCAATAATATCGAAATGAAATTTCTTGATCTCTGATAAAACATCCGCTGCATTTTCCTTTTTAAAGAATACAGCATTAGTCAACCGCTCCAACGCATTGGTCATTTTACCCATCGCCGACACCACCACAATGATCTTTTCGCCATGGAAAAACTTCAGGATCTCTGCTACATTTTTTACTGCATTTGCATCTTTTACAGAAGCGCCGCCGAATTTAAATACTCTCATTTTCTTAATTGCTGAATTGGTGAAATAGTGATCTGGAAAATTCGGACAATCTTGTCTTCTTCTTCCGTTTTTCTACCAATCAATTTAAAACTTATACTCCTGTATCTGCTTGTCTACTAATTTACAATTGATCCATTCAGAATCAAAATTTGCATTTATCTTTTCATAGAATTTAATTGCCGGCTCATTCCATTCCAATACCTGCCACTCCATTCTTTTTACGTTCATGTCTTTTGCAACCTTCATTACTTCGTCGAACAGTTTCTTTCCTATGCCGTATTTCCTGTATGCTTCTGTTACTATAATATCTTCCAGAAAAACGCATTTCCCTTTCCAGGTGGAATACTTAACATAATAAAGCGAGATCCCAACGATCGTTTTTTCCATTTCAGCAACAAAAAAATGAAAGATCGGATTCTCAGCAAATCCATCCCGCTTCATCTCTTCGATGGTAACCGTAACTTCATCAGGAGCCTTTTCATAAGCTGCCAGTTCCTTTACAAGCCCAAGCGCCTGTGGAAGGTCGGTTTCAAGTCCTTTTCTGATGGTAATATTCATGCTGTCAAAGTTATTTAATTCTTTGGTTTTAATCATCCAAAAATATTGCGATATTTGTGTAAATTCAAAAATAAACAAACAATGAGCAGAGTCAAGACGTTAGGACAATTTATTATTGAAAAACAAGCAGATTTCCCTTATGCAAAGGGCGAGTTATCCCGCTTATTGCGCGATATAGCCATTGCTTCCAAGATTGTAAATCGTGAAGTGACAAAAGCCGGACTGGCAGATATTCTTGGCGATGCCGGTGAAATCAATATACAGGGCGAGAATGTAAAAAAGCTGGATGTTTATGCCAATGAGCAATTCATCGCGGCATTGAGCGTTGGTGGCGAATGCTGTGCCATTGCTTCCGAAGAAAATGAGGACATTATCCTAATCGATAATGCTGTATCCAAAAATGCTAAATATGTAGTTGCAATGGACCCGCTGGATGGTTCTTCCAACATTGATGTGAATGTTTCCATCGGAACCATTTTCTCCATTTATCGCAGAACATCATTATCCGGCCCGGGTACCTACGAAGACTTTATGCAAAGAGGCACTGAGCAGGTGGCTGCAGGTTATGTAATCTATGGCTCTTCCTGCATGATGGTTTACACAACCGGCAAAGGAGTAAATGGCTTTACACTCGATCCTTCAATTGGTGAATTCTGTCTATCGCATCCGAATATGCAAACACCTAAAACAGCTAAAGTATATTCCATCAATGAAGGGAATTATGTTCACTTCCCTGATGGTGTAAAAAAATACATTAAATATTGTCAGGAGGAAGACGAAGCGACGGATCGCCCTTATTCTTCCCGCTACATCGGATCTGGTGTTGCAGATATTCACCGTAACCTGATCAATGGTGGAATCTATATTTATCCGACTACCGCTAAATCTCCAAAAGGAAAACTACGACTGCTTTACGAATGCAATCCTTTGGCATTTATTGTGGAGCAAGCCGGAGGAAAAGCAACTGATGGGTTCAAGCGCATCATGGAACAGGACATCACCGAGCTTCACCAACGCACTCCTTTATTCTTAGGCTCTGCCGATATGGTCGACCTTGCTTGCGAATACATGAAAAAGCATTCGAAAGTGAAAGTCTAACAACATCATTATTTTACGATACGCCCTCATTTGTTCATCAATTGAGGGCTTATTTTTTGTATTTTTGTGCCCGGTTTGAGCAGGCATAGTAATTTTATGTCTGATTAATCTGAGCACTACCAGAGAACCAAAGAGAAGAAGGGCCAGTGCTATCCGTCTTCCATTAGAAAATTGTCTCTGACAGCTGTGACAAAAGAAGATATATTAAAGAAATACAGTGAATCCGGCAACAATTCTCTCCTTACGCAGGAATTGACAGGGAATGCTACGCGCGTTCAGCTCAAAAACGTTATTGGATCCGGCGCTTCTTTTATTGCCGCAGCGGCTTACCAGCACATTCACAAAACAAATTTACTCATACTTGCTGATAAAGAAGAAGCGGCTTATTTTCTCAACGATCTGGAGAATATACTCGGTGAACAGAATGTGCTTTTCTTTCCTGCTTCCTATCGCATGCCTTACGAGCATGAGGCGATAGACAATGCCAATATTCTCCTGCGTGCAGAAGTGCTCAATAAGATCAATACCGGCAAGAAGCACATCTGCATTGTTACCTATCCCGAAGCATTAACCGAAAAAGTAGTAACCAAAACACATCTCAGCAAAAACACCTTAGAACTAAAACAGAACGAAAAAATTTCTATTGAATTCATCACGGAAGTTCTGAATGAATATGAGTTCGAACGAACGGATTATGTCGTGGAACCCGGACAATTCTCTATTCGAGGAGGAATTGTCGATATATTCTCTTTCTCGAATGAGCATCCTTACCGCGTTGAGTTTTTAGGAAACGAAGTAGATTCTATTCGAAGCTTTGACCCCATATCACAGCTTTCCATTCATAAGCTTACCTATTGCACTATCATTCCGAATGTGCAAACAAAGCTCTTACAGGAGAGCCGGCAAACCTTGCTTGAATTTATTCCCGAACAATCGGTGATCTGGTTCAAGTATTTCCAATTAACGGTTGATCGTATTGATAAAGCCTATGCTTTGGCGGAAGACTCTTTCAGCAAACTGAACAGCGTGATCGCTCAATTGCCACCCCATGAACTTTATATCGACAAAGACACGTTTACCAAACAAACATTAGGTTTTCCGGTGGTTGAATTCGGAAATCATTTTTCCTTGTCGCCCACAAAAACCATCACCTATGATTTTTCACCTCAGCCGAGCTTCAATAAAAACTTCAGCTTTCTCAATGATAACTTCAAAAGCAATCTTCGCAAAGGATTTTCCAATATTATTTTTGCGGATGCTTCCAAACAAATAGAACGACTTTATAAAATTTTTGAAGACATTGCTCCGAAAAAGAGCGAAGACCCGGAGGTCTTTACACCCATCCTGCTTTCTATTCACGAAGGATTCATCGATAACGAATTAAAGCTGGCCTGTTATACAGATCACCAGATCTTCGACCGGTATCACCGCTTCCGCCTGAAGAACAGCTTCAACAAAAAGAATGAAGCGCTTACCTTAAAAGAGCTGAAAGGCCTTAATCCAGGCGATTACGTAACACACATCGATTATGGTGTGGGACGTTATGGCGGATTGGAAACCATTGAAGTAAACGGCAAAACACAAGAAACTATTCGTTTGGTTTACAAAGATTACGATGTGGTAAACATCAGCATTCACTCGCTGCACCGCATTGCAAAATATTCCGGAAAGGAAGGCACAGAGCCAAAGATCAATAAGCTTGGAAGCAATACCTGGGCAACCTTAAAACAAAAGACCAAGAAAAAAGTAAAAGAGATCGCTTATGATCTTATCCAATTATATGCAAAACGAAAAGCACTCAAAGGTTTTCAATTTAGTCCGGATACCTATATGCAGAACGAACTGGAAGCATCTTTCATTTATGAGGACACGCCCGACCAGATCAAATCAACTGCCGATGTAAAAAAAGACATGGAAAGCGAATGGCCTATGGACAGGCTTGTTTGTGGGGATGTAGGATTTGGAAAAACAGAAGTAGCCATCCGTGCGGCATTTAAAGCAGTAGGCGACAGTAAGCAGGTAGCGATCCTGGTGCCGACAACCATTCTCGCTTTGCAACATTATAAAACATTTAAAGAGCGTTTGAGAGATCTGCCTTGCAACGTGGATTACATTAACCGCTATAAATCGGCAAAGCAGCAAAAGGAAACACTGGAGAAAGTAGCAAAAGGGGAAGTCGATATATTAATCGGTACACATGGCATTGTCGGGAAAGCAGTAAAATTCAGGGATCTTGGTTTGATCATCATTGATGAAGAACAGAAATTCGGGGTAGCTGTAAAAGATAAGTTGAAAACATTTAAGAGCAATGTAGACACGCTTACACTGACAGCAACACCAATTCCGCGTACGCTGCAATTCTCTATGATGGGCGCACGTGATCTTTCTGTGATCAATACACCGCCGCCGAATCGTTACCCGGTACAAACAGAGCTGCATACGTTTAATGAAGAGCTTATCCGTGATGCGGTTTCGTTTGAGATCTCCCGCGGCGGGCAAGTATTCTTTGTACACAACAGGGTACAGAACATTACGGAGATTGCCGGCATGATACAACGCTTATGTCCGGATGCCAAAGTAGCCGTAGGCCACGGACAATTAGAAGGAGATAAACTCGAGCAAGTCATGATGGATTTTGTGGATGGAGAATTTGATGTGCTGGTGGCTACAACGATCATTGAAGCAGGATTGGATATTTCGAATGCAAACACAATCATCATCAATCAGGCGCATATGTTCGGCTTGAGTGATCTTCACCAGATGCGTGGACGGGTTGGACGTTCGAATAAAAAAGCATTTTGTTATCTGTTGACCACACCGGTTTCTTTATTAACTCCTGAGGCACGCAAGCGCTTAAAAGCGATCGAAGAATTCTCCGACTTAGGAAGTGGTTTCAGCATCGCGATGCGCGACCTGGATATTCGCGGAGCAGGAAATTTATTAGGAGGCGAACAAAGTGGTTTCATCAATGAGATTGGGTTTGAGATGTACCAGAAGATCTTGGATGAAGCCATCATGGAATTGAGAATGGAGCATGAAGAGCTGCGCGATACCAATGTAGGAGGCTCTCAGAAATACACGCAGAAACAACACAGCAACTATATTTCCGATTGTGTGATCGATACCGACATGGAGATCCTGATTCCGGATCATTATGTAAACAACATTACCGAGCGATTGAATTTGTACCGCGAGTTGGATGATTCCAATACCGAAGAGCAATTAAGCAAATTTGAAGAACAGCTCCGCGACCGTTTCGGACCGGTTCCCGAGCAAGCACTTGAATTGATCCACACCATACGTTTGCGCTGGCTTGCGATGGAAATTGGTTTTGAAAAACTAATGCTCAAGAATAATAAGATGGTTGGCTATTTTATCCCCAACCAGAAATCGCCTTATTATCAAAGCGAAACTTTTACTAAAGTGCTGAAGTTCGTACAGACGAATCAGCGTCTTTGCAAAATGAAAGAGAACAATGGAAAGCTTACACTTTCTTTTGAAAACATGCGTTCGGTGGATGATGCGATTGTGGTATTAAAGCCCGTGATTGCATAATATATTATTTGAAGGCTATCCCAAAAGGGAATATCTTTGTTTTAAATACCATTCATGAACACTACTCACCTCAACAACCTGAAATCCGGTTGTGTAAAAATCAAGATCAAAGAAGGAATGCTTTCCAGGGTATATGAATGGAAGGAATTTCTCAACAGCAATAAGGAGGAAGTCATAGAATCCCTCCGCCAGGAAGGCGTATTTTTAGAAACAGTATTTCTCGATAAGCAGGGTGAGGACAATTACCTCATTTATTATATGAGGTTCAGGGACGAAGAGAAAGCAAAAGCAGCATTCAGTCAATCCAAACTAAATGTGGATAAATACCATGCACAGTTCAAGCAGGAAGTCTTCGTTGGGAAGCAGGAGCTGGAATTACTGATTGACTTTATCAACCTTGATGTTTAGCAAATGAGCATACACTCGCCACGTCGCCTTTATGTAAGCTCCAACAATCTGCTGAAATGAAAACAAAAAAAACATTCATCAAGAACATGGTTTGTCCCCGTTGCATTTCAACGGTTGAAAGCATATTGAATAAGCTGAAAATCGAATTTAAAAGCGTGGTCCTTGGAGAAGCCGATTTAGAAAAAGACCTTACAGACAAAAAAAGGAAAGAGTTAGAGCAGGAATTGAAGCAGGTCGGCTTTGAACTTATCGACAGCCGCATGTCGGTTCTGATAGATAAAATAAAGAAAGCGGTAATGAGCTACTTGTTGCAGCTGGATGATGATCAGCGAACGAATCTTTCCACTTTCATTGCCTCTCAGGTTAATTACGAATATACTTATATCAGCAACCTTTTTTCCTCTATTGAAGGAATAACCATTGAGCAGTTTTATATTCTGCAACGCATAGAAAAAGTAAAGGAGCTCCTGGTATACGATCAGTATTCTTTAAGTGAGATCGCGGATAGCCTGGGATATAGCAGCGTTCACCATCTTTCTTCCCAGTTTAAAAAGACAACGGGCTTAACGCCTTCTCATTTCAAAACGATCGGCTTGTCGAGAAGAAAATCCATCGATAAACTTTAATCCAAAAATTGTGTACATCCTTCCCAAAATGCTGTAAGGCTTCTGCCTTCCCGCCGCAATATCTTTGTATCATCAAATCAATGTATCATTTAACAATAAAAAAAGATGAAAACAAAAAATGAAAAATGCGGTTGTTCAACAAAGAAATGCAACTGCCAACCATGTACTTGCGAAAGCTGCTCAGGGAACGATTGTACCTGCGGTTGCAACAAGTAAAACTAAAAAGGGAGCTTAATGCTCCCTTTTTGTTGTTTATTATTACCGTTGCAGAATAATCCGTTTCAGGTTCATTGCTTTTCCTTTCGTAACCTTCACAAAATAAACTCCGTTTTTGTTATTCCGCATATCAATGGTGGTGGTTCCTTGTTCTACTTCTTCCCTGGCGAGCAATATTCCGGCAGCATTAAATACTTCTATAATGGAAGGGCCCTTCGCTTTTATCTCTACAAAAAATTGTTCACCTGCAAAGTTCGGATAAATGCTTACACCATCCAGGTAATGAACAGGGCCATCTGTAAACGCCGCAAGGCCAACTGTATCGCCCTGAAAAGAAGCATTCGAGGCATACAAAGCTGTTGCGGTAAATGATTCCTCAGCCGCCAGGCTTGCTGTCGAAAAGGCGATACCATATAAAAGAAGAAAAGAAGAGAAAGGTTTCCTAATCATATTTATATCCTGAGTTCACCTTCTCTTCCGTTATCAAATTCTTTGGAGCTTATAGCAGAAACAGCAATGGCCAGTAAAGAAACCATTTTACCATTTTTTGTATCCCAGTAATAGGCTTTTTCGGGCTTTACACAAATAACCGTTAACTGTGGATCATCTTTCCCTTCTTTGAACCAGGCTTTTACCAAAGGATTCCACAATTTATCAATCAATTGTCTGTCCTGACTAATGCTTGCCTTGCCGTATACCGACATAAACTGCGCATCAGCTGGCTTGGAATAAATCAGCTGCACTTTGTCGTTATGCTTAATTTCGTAATTCTTGTGGCTTTGCCGGTCGCTCAGAAACCAGAAGTTTCCTTCTTCATCCACACGTTGTGTTCCCATAGGACGTGTTTCAAAAAGCTGTTCCTCAGAAACCGTACAAAAAAGGCAGACATTAATATCTTCCGCCAGCTCCTTCATTTTTTCGATCGCTTCCTGGCGATCTAAATCTTTCACATTTCCCATATTAGACGTTTTGTGATGCAATAAAAAAAACATGCCAATCCTAGATGATTGGTGTTATATGCCATACTCAGCTGGGCTTTGAGCGGTTTCGCAAAAATAAAAAAAAACAACTATCAATGGCATAAAAATTTAAAAATCTCACTGTTATTTATTATTCATCAATAAAAAAACCCTATGAAAAAAACAATTACACTACTGGCCTTTTTGTCTGCTTATGCGTTTATGAACGCGCAAACTTTCGATTGGGCGAAAAAATTCAGTTTATCAAACTATACCTTGGGCACAAGCATCGAGCTGGACGCCGCAGGTAATATTTATGTTTCCGGCTCCTATTATGAAACAGGCAGCGCCGGGCCACCAAGCGGTCCTTCGGGTGCTTACATTGCCAAGTTCGACAATAGCGGAAACCTGCAATGGAGAGATACTGTTAATGGAAGCGACGGCGAATGGCAGAGAGTAGCCGTAGATCCTTCTGGAAATGTTTACCTGGGTACTTTTGTTACTGGGACCAAGATGGTTGGAGGAACAGCCGTTACTTCAGCCGGCGTAAAGGATATGTTGATTTCGAAGTACGACCCATCCGGCACGTTGCTTTGGGTAAAAACAGCAGGTGGAACCGCCAACGATGTTATTCAGGGAATTGATACCGACGCTGCCGGAAATATTTATATCACCGGTTACTTTGGAGGCACCGCTTTGTTCGATGGCATCAGCTTAAGTGCTTCAGGGAATGCCGATATTTTTGTAGCAAAACTCAATCCGGCCGGAGCATTCCTCTGGGCAGAAAAAGCAACAGGAGCATCTGATGTTGGCTCGGGTGTAGGGCTGGATCAGGCTTTAAACATTAGCGTCGACAATGCAGGAAATTCCTACATTGCCGGTTATTTCGTGAGCTCTGCTGTTTTTGGAACCATTACAATTACAGGAGCGAATGTGCGTGACGGCTATATTGCCAAAATAAACACAGGTGGCACCTGGGACTGGGCAACAACCATTGCCGGAACTACAGGAAGCATCGCTACTGCTATGTCCATTGCAACTGATATAACAGGTAACAGCTATGTTGCAGGTTCTTTCAGCGGAACAACCAATTTTAACGGCGCAACATTGACAAGCCTCGGAAGCAATGATGCTTACCTCGCTAAATTTAACAACAGCGGTGCTTTTGTTTGGGCGCGCCAGGCGGGAGGAACAGGTAACGATCTGGGGCATGCTGTTATGGTAGATGCTTTGGGCAATCCATACCTGGCCGGTTCTTTTACCGCTAATGCAACCGTTGGTGATACCAGTTTTACCATTGCAGGCGAAGAGAATGCCTTTATTGCCAAATATGATAATGCCGGGACATTCAGCTGGGCAAAACAAATAAAAGCCAATACAGGGGCCTGGGAATTTGTTACTCCTCATGGAATGGATACCGATGCTGCCGGAAATGTATACGTGACAGGAGTATTTTTTGCCGGCGCTATTTTCGATGGCATCACACTCACAGCAACCCTCGCCGCAGCGGATGCATTTATTGCCAAGCTGAATCCATCTGTTGCCACAAATATCAATGCTGTAGCAGAAACAGCTGCACAGTTTCAAATTGCCGACGGAGGAAATCAGACCTTGCAATTGCTCTATAAAACAGAACAACCGTCTATCGTTGACCTGGAAATTTTAAGCGTAACCGGGCAATGCATTTACATGGAAAGGAATATCCAGCTGGAGGGAAAAGGCAGCAAGAGCATTGCTCTTCCTGCTTGTTCCAAAGGAATGTACTTTGTAAACCTGATCTCGAAAGAAAATAAAAAGGCTTTAAAGATGGTCATTCATTAACCGATAAACAATCATGAGAAATTGCTGTAAAGAAAGAACCATCTCTTTTCTTTACAGCAATTTCTTTTTGTATAAAATCGCATGTCTTAATTATAAGAAGAGAACCATCAACTACTCTCTCTTGTTCTTCAATTAAAACATCACGTTTCCTAACCATAAAATGAGAAATGACATCTATTCCTTCGTGTTTCTCATCCATCCCTTCTTGTTTCTCTTGCATTCCTTTATGAAATTCATCTAATCCATCATTTAAACCAAGTATTCCATCTTATTCCTCTTGTATTCCCTGATGGATTACTTCTATTCAATAAGAATAAGTGAGTACTCCATTCCTTTCTTCTTGTATTCCATAATGGAATGGATGCATTCCATTGCTAAAGTCAATTATTTCATTCCTTTTCCTTTAAGTTCCCTGATGGATTTCATCCTTTCCATCACCGATTGCGAGTATTCCTTCCTGTTTCTTCTGAATCACGTAATGTTTTTCATCTGATCCATCATTAAAGCTAAGCATTTAGTAAGGAAATGCAATTTACTTGTCATTTTATGATCAGGACGCGTTCCGGAAACCGATTGAAACGCTATGAATGAAGCATTTCCACAAACAGATGCAATGAAAAAATCCTCTCTGTCATAAACAAAGAGGATTTCTAATAAACATGTGAATGGCAATTAACCCATACTGTTCACAATCGCATTGAAGGTTACATCATTCTTCCCTAATTTGGAAATGATGGACATGTGCGACATGAATGCTTTACCAATGGTTTCATTATAAATATAAGGAACGCCGAATTCTTTGGCCGTTGCTTCTACAATGGGCGCAATTTTCGGGTAGTGAACATGGCAGATGCGCGGAAACAAATGGTGCTCCGTCTGGTAATTCAATCCTCCAACATAATACGTGATCAGCCAGCTGTCTCTTGAGAAATCAGCGGTTGTTTCTAACTGGTGAATGGCCCATTCGTTCTGAATATTGCCTTTTTCATCCGGTGTAGGAAACTTTGCTTCCTCCACTACGTGTGCCAGCTGGAATACGATGCTCAGGATCAAGCCTGCAATGGTATGCATGGTAAGGAAACCAACCAATACCCACACCCAGGAAATGTTCAGCAATACTACCGGCAATACGAAGATGTAAGCGAAATAGATTAATTTCCAGAAAATGATTCTTCCAAGCGTTATCGCTTTTTGTGTTGCGCTGTCGCGATGCTGCCCTTCTTTATTGAACTGGATATACTGCACAATGTCCTTTGCAGTTGTCCAATACAGCGACATGATGGCATAGAAGAAAAACACGTAAAACACCTGGAAACGCTGCACGGACTTATAGTCCCCGGCAGGCGAAAAACGCATGATCACTTTATTGTCGATATCACGATCGTGCTCGTAAATGTTTGTATATGTGTGGTGGAGGACATTGTGCTGAGTTCTCCAGTTACGATTATCGCCGCCAACAATGGTGAGTGATAAGGCAATTAACTTATTGATGGCAGGATTTGCCGAATAGGCATCATGATTGGCATCGTGCATCACGCTCATTCCAATCCCCGCAAGGCCAAGGCCCATCACAGCCGAACAAAGCCACATGCCTAACAGGCCGATGCTTTGAGTATAAATGATGGCTAGGGGTACGAAATACATGGAAAGCATCACAATGGTCTTGAAAACCATAGTAGCATTAGCATGCTGAGAAATCTTATTTTCTATGAAATAGTTGTCAACGCGCTCTTTTAAAGTACCGTAAAATTGGGTTTTATCTTTATTTATGAATTTGACTTTTTGCTTCATTTTAAACAGTGTTGAGTAATGTGTGTGACTGCAAATTTACTGAAAAATCTATTAATACGATCATTTTTCGACCAAAGAGCATAAATCACTAGAGATTCAGGTCCATTCTACGATAATAAGCCAGCATGCTAACGATAAAAAGGGCGGAAAGCACCACCCCTACATAACTGAGGTCGTTCACAAGCACCAGCAAGGTTTCTTTAATAAAAAAAGTAACGACAAATAATTGGACTCCCCAGCGCTTCATATGCCAAACCCCGATATAGGAAATAAAGCTGGCTGCAACAATCAATCCGAACAAAGCCGGGTACCAATCACCCATCTTTTTGATGGAAGGAGAAAATACCGCCGGAAAGCTGAATATGATCCAGATGAAGCCTATAATGCAGACTATCTTAAGAAGAACCGGTCGTTTTACGGATGACTGCATTTTGAATTGGTGATGATTTAGTGATCTAGTGACTTATTGAATTGGTGATCTGGTGATCTGTGATTTAGAGAATTTGTGACTTGTTGAATTTAACAATTACACCTTCTCCAACTCTTTAATTCTCTCGATCTCTATTTCAAAATTCCTCCCCTTCTCTAATTTGCTCGATCTCCAAATCTCTATTTATTTACTTTCTAATTCGACCGGATCGCTTCCACCGGATCGAGCTGTGAAGCGCCATAAGCGGGCACAAATCCCGACACCACACCAATCAAAATCGAAATGGTGAACCCTAAAATCACATTCGAGCGGCTAAGCGTAATTTCCATACCCATAGAATCCCCTGCAACCAAGGTGACCAGGAATACCAGGAACAAACCGAGCATCCCTCCTATCAACGACAAGAATACTGCTTCAAACAGAAATTGTGATAGTATAAAATAGTTCTTTGCACCCAATGATTTTTGAATCCCAATGATATTGGTCCTTTCCTTCACCGATACAAACATAATGTTGGCGATCCCGAAACCGCCTACCAGGATGGAAAATCCACCGATCACCCAGCCTACAATCCCTACCACGTCGAACAAACTATCGAACTGAGTAGAAATAAGACTAGTCTGGTTCAGAGCAAAATTATCATCCGAACGGGGCTGCAGCTTTCGGATAGAGCGCATCAAGCCGGTCAGCTCATCAATCAAATCATTGTTAGTAATACCCGGTTTCGCCCTTACAAGGATTTGCGGGTCCAGGTCTTCGTTCCGAATATCGATGAGGCTTCTCGCATAATTGATCGGGACCAACACTTCCGTGTCGACGCTTCCACCCAGAATGCTTTCGCCCTCCTTTTTAAAAACACCAATCACCATTACTTTGGAACCATTTACTTTCACCATCTCTCCTAAAGGGCTCTGGTTGGGGAAAAGTGCCTTTGCAAGCACATCGCCAATAATGGCTACCGGTCTTCCCGAAGATGATTCAATGTCTGTAAAGTAACGTCCATCGGCAATTTCGAAATTTTTCACGCGATCGTACTGATGCGAAGCACAGTTGATCGTCACGCGCTCGATGCTGCTGCTCTTGTATTTCAGGGTGATCCTTGCACTCACGAGGAAGGCGGCTGATTGAGCGCCATCACACCGGCGAAGAATATCATCAAGCTCCGGATAATCAGGAACAGGCCGATTCATGTACTTCCACCAGGGATAATCCGGGCCAAAGGTCCAGGGCCATTTTTGAATAAAAACAACATCATCGCCTAAGCTTTGCACGCTTTTGCGGAGGTTCTGCTCCAGCGAATCAAGAAAGGTAAAAACGAAGATGATCGCGAAAATACCAATGGTAATGCCCAGGAGCGACAAAAAAGTACGCAGCTTATTCATCACCAGCGAGGCGATTGCAAATGAAATACTCTCCCGTAATAAACCAAAAATGATCATTTTAAAAATGCGGTTTTATGGCTGCAAATGTACCAAAATATTTCGCCGGAATTCAGCCCTTTTTGCAATGCTCTTAAAACCTCGGTGATTGGCTTTTATTAACAAAAAAAACATTTATCAACAAAGCGCTTTTGAACCTGCAAGCCGGATAAAAATTAATACTTTTGCAATAGAAATTTAACATCCGTTATGAGCGAATCCAAAAAGATTAAAAATGCACTTATCTCGGTGTATTACAAAGATAATTTAGAGCCTGTAATACATCAGCTGAATGCATTGGGAGTAAAAATATTCAGCACCGGAGGCACACAGGATTTTATTGAAAAACTCGGGGTTGCAGTTACTCCGGTAGAGTCGCTCACTTCTTACCCTTCCATTCTTGGTGGAAGAGTAAAAACACTGCATCCGAAAATATTCGGTGGCATCCTCAGCAGACGAGAGCTTCAAAGCGACATTGACCAGTTGGAAGAATATGAAATTCCGGAAATTGATTTGGTGATCGTTGATCTTTATCCTTTTGAAGAGACTGTTAAATCAGGTGCTGCAGAATCTGCCATTATCGAAAAAATTGACATTGGCGGAATTTCTTTGATCCGTGCGGCGGCAAAAAACTTTAAAGATGTGGTGATCATTTCTTCAAAAAACGATTACAGTTTTCTTCATGATACCATTTTAGTTGCTCAAACAGGTGCGTCCACACTGGAGGACAGAAGACAGCTTGCTGCAAATGCATTCAATGTTTCTTCTCACTACGACACAGCGATCTTCAATTATTTTAACGGCGATAAAGCCACCGCATTTAAACAAAGCATTCAATCAGCACAAGTATTGCGCTATGGCGAAAACCCACATCAGAAAGGTGTTTTCTATGGTAACCTGGAAGAAATGTTTACCAAGATCAGCGGAAAAGAATTATCCTATAACAATCTCTTGGACGTTGATGCGGCTGTTAGCCTCATCGCGGAATTCAGCGATACCACTTTTGCGATCCTGAAACACAACAATGCCTGCGGACTGGCATCCCGCCCTCAACTCGTGGATGCATGGAAAGATGCACTGGCAGGAGATCCGACAAGTGCCTTTGGCGGCGTATTGATCACCAATGCAACTCTTGACCTTGCTTCAGCAGAAGAGATCAATAAATTATTCTTTGAAGTGATCATCGCTCCGGCTTATGAAGACAAAGCGATGGAGCTTCTGAAGTCAAAACCTAACCGCATCATTCTTCAGCAAAAGAAAGTGGCGCTTGCATCGAAATCCTTCAGAACACTGTTAAATGGTGTGATCGAGCAAGACAAGGATGCCAAAACAGAAACAAAGAACGATATGCAGACCATCACCAAAACAGCGCCAACAGCGGATGAATTGCGTGACCTGGAGTTTGCCAACAAGATTGTAAAGCATACTAAATCCAATACGATTGTGCTTGCAAAAAACAATCAGTTGCTGGCAAGCGGCGTTGGACAAACATCACGGGTGGATGCATTACTACAGGCGATTGTAAAAGCAGCAAACTTCGAATTCGATCTGCAAGGCGCTGTAATGGCATCCGATGCGTTTTTTCCTTTTCCTGATTGTGTACAGATTGCTCACGAAGCGGGCATTACTGCTGTGATTCAGCCGGGAGGCTCTATCAAGGATAAAGATTCAATTGCTTATTGCGATGCCAATGGTGTGTCGATGGTGATGACTGGCACAAGGCACTTTAAACATTAGGACCGGCTTATTTGTTATTGGTTCAACCGGGAAGATGGCTCTGAAGCAACTTTAAAAGAATTAAATTAAAACGAACAAAACAAAAATATTATCGTATTGGTACCTGTGTCAATACTAACGCCTAAATACTCAACACTACACTATGGGTTTATTTAACTTTTTAACACAAGAAATTGCGATTGACTTAGGAACAGCCAACACGCTCATTATCCATAATGACAAAGTGGTGGTTGATGAACCAAGTATTGTTGCTGTTGACCGTATGACCGGGCGAGTGATTGCTGTTGGCAAGCAGGCGATGCAAATGCATGGCAAGACCCACGAAAACATCAAAACAATTCGTCCTTTGAAAGACGGAGTGATCGCGGATTTCCACGCTGCAGAACATATGATCCGCGGAATGATCAAAATGATCAACCCCGGAAAACGTCTGTTTCAACCTTCGTTGAAGATGGTAATCTGTATCCCTTCCGGAATTACTGAAGTGGAGAAACGTGCGGTTCGCGACAGCGCTGAACACGCCGGCGGAAAAGAAGTTTACCTGATCCATGAGCCAATGGCTGCTGCAATCGGTATTGGAATTGACGTAGAAGAGCCGATGGGAAATATGATCATCGATATCGGTGGCGGTACCAGTGAAATTGCCGTTATTGCTTTAGGTGGTATCGTTTGTGATAAATCCATTCGTATTGCCGGAGATGAGTTCACTTCCAACATTGAAGAATACATGCGCAGACAACATAACATCCTGATCGGTGAGCGTTCCGCGGAACGCGTTAAGATTGAAGTGGGTGCTGCCATGACAGAAATTGACAATCCGCCACCTGATTATGCCGTACACGGACGAGATCTGATGACCGGTATCCCGAAAGAAATTTATGTTTCTTATGTTGAGATTGCTCATGCGCTTGATAAATCCATTTCAAAAGTAGAAGAAGCGATCCTGAATGCTTTAGAGATGACTCCGCCTGAGCTTTCTGCCGACATCTTCCGTACAGGAATTTATCTTGCGGGCGGTGGTTCCATGCTTCGCGGTTTGGATAAACGCATCTCTTTGAAAACAAAATTACCGGTTCACATTGCCGAGGATCCACTACGTGCTGTTGCCCGCGGAACCGGAATTGCATTGAAGAATGTTTCTAAATTCCCATTCTTGATGAAATAAAGAAGTATTGATTTAGAGAATTGGAGATCGGGAGAGTCGGAGAAAGGGAGAGAAGTAGAGAATTAGAGAAGGGCGGGAATTTTGAAATAGAGATCGAGAGAATTGGAGAAGGGAAGAATTTTTGAAATCACCAAATCTCTAATTCACCAGATCACTAAATCATTAAATCACCAAATCACAAATTATTTTAAACATGTCTGAATTTTCTGATGCTTTTAAAAACAGAACTAAACTATTCGCAATTGCTGTTATAAGGCTTTCTAAATCATTTCCTAAAACAGAAGAGGCCTTAATTATTAAGAAGCAGCTTCTTCGGGCTGCTTTTTCAGTGGCAGCAAATTATAGAGCAGTCTGCAGAGGAAGATCAGACGCAGAATTCCTTTCCAAACTGAGCATTGTGGTAGAGGAAGCCGATGAAGTTGTTTTCTGGCTGGAATTAATAACGGAATCAGCAATATTGACAGGAGATGAAATAAATAATAATCTGAAGGAGGCGAATGAGATTCTTTCGATCGTAGCAAAGTCGAGGAAAACAATGAAAGAAAGGCTGGCCAATAAAAGTAAATCAGCTTCTTTAGTTCTGTAAATCACCAATTAAATAAATCACCAATTCACCAATTCAATAAATCACCAATTCACCAATTCATTAGATGCGTAACCTTGTTGTATTCATTTGGAGAAATTATTTTTTCTTTTTGTTTCTTCTTCTGGAAGGCTTGTGCATTTATTTGGTTGTTCAAAACAATAACTTTCAAAAAGCCAGCTTCGTAAATTCTTCCAACCAGGTTTCCGCTAAAGTGCTGTCGGGCGCAGAAAACATTCAACAGTATTTTTACCTGAAAAACGAAAATGAAAAATTAGCGAAGGAAAATGCTGAGCTCCATTCGCATGATCTTCTTTCGTTTTCCGTGCTCGTGAATGATCAATATACGGTGAATGACACGGTTTACCGTCAGAAATACACCTACACCAGCGCCAAAGTAGTAAACAACTCCACCAATAGAAGAAACAATTTTCTTACCCTGGACAAAGGAAGCAAACAAGGAATCAAAAGTAAAATGGCTGTGATCTCCAGCAACGGAATTGTAGGCGTAGTAAAGGATGTATCCGACAATTTTTGCACGGTAATGTCGTTATTGCACAGCGAATTCACAGTAAATTCGAAATTGAAGAAAGACGGATCATTTGGTCCGCTCAGCTGGGATGGAGAAAGTTATGCTTACGCGACGCTGAATGATATCCCTACGCATGTGAAATTAAATAAAAATGACACGATTGTCACCAGTCAGTATTCAAAAATGTTTCCTGAGAATATTATGGTAGGAACTGTGGAAAGCTATTACAGGGAATCCACAAAACCTTTTTATACGGTAAAAGTGTTGCTTTCCACCGATTTTAAAAAGCTGACCTATGTGTATGTTGTTCAAAACAGATTAAAAGACGAACAAGAAGAATTGGAACAAAAATCTGAGACAGATAAATAAAGAACCTGCGTGGCAACTACCATTATTAGAAATATCATCCGTTTTATCCTGCTGGTTTTAGTACAAACCCTCATCATCAAGAATATTGAGCTGGGGCGTTTCATTAACCCATTTATATATGTGCTTTTTATTATTATTCTTCCGTTTGAAACACCAAAATGGTTACTGCTTTTAAGCGCCTTTCTTTTAGGGATCACCGTCGATATGTTTTATGATACTGCCGGAATGCATGCTGCAGCCTGCGTGTTCATGGCATATGTGCGTCCGGGCATATTGAAATTATTTTCTCCGCGCGACGGTTATGAATTCGGAACACAACCTACCATTCAATACCTCGGAATCCCTTGGTTCCTTTCCTATGCCGGAATATTGATCGTTCTGCACCACATGGCTTTGTTCTACATTGAGATCTTCCGTCTGGAAGAATTCTTCTCTACCTTCTTCAGGGTCATCATCAGCTCCATTTTCACCTTGCTTTTGGTTGTTGTGGCCCAATACCTTTTCCTGCGTAAAAAAGAACAAGAATGAACCAGTTATCTGATAGAAAAGTTATTATCATCGGGGTAATTATACTGGTTGGACTGGCATACATATCCCGGTTATTTTACATTCAGGTAATTGACGACACGTATAAGCTCGATGCAAGAAGTCAGGCTTTCCGCTATACCACTGAATTTCCTATCAGAGGATATATATACGACAGGAACAACAAATTACTGGTTTACAATGAAGCGGCGTATGACCTGATGGTGCTTCCCAAAAATGTAAAGAACATTGATACGATGGACCTTTGTAATTTATTAGGAATTACAAAGGAACAGTTTTTGAAAAAAATGAAAAAGGCGGTGCAATCACCTAATTCACCCCGTAAGGAATCGATCTTTGAGAAACAGCTTTCACCGAAAGACTATGCGTCACTGCAAGAAGGACTTTACCGCTTCCCAGGATTCTTTGTTCAGTCGCGAACATTGAGAAAATACCCAAAGAAGATTGCGGCACACATGCTCGGCTATATAGGTGAGGCAGATAAAAAGACGACGGAAAGAGATCCTTATTATAAAGAAGGCGATTATTTAGGCATTAGCGGAATCGAGAAAAGCTATGAGAAGGTTCTCCGCGGAAAAAAAGGAATGCACATCATTATGAAGGATGTGAATAACCGCGACATGGGCAGCTATATGAACGGATTATACGACACGGCTTCCGTTCCGGGAAAACCTTTAACAACTACGATTGATGCCGATCTGCAGGAGTATGCCGAACAACTAATGCAAAATAAGATAGGTAGTGTGGTTGCTATCGATCCTTCCACCGGAGAAATTCTGGCTATTGTAACCAGTCCTACTTATGATCCAAATTTATTTGTGGGCCGCGCAAGAAATAAAAACTTCGTGGAGCTTTCGAAAGATTCAATTGGCAAGCCTTTGTTCAACCGCTCTACCATGGCTTCTTATCCTCCGGGATCTACTTTCAAGCTGGTGATGGCCCTTATCGGATTAAACGAAGGAGTGCTTACACCCAACACCCGTTATCCTTGTGCAAGAGGTTTTCCGCCACTGGGAGGGCGACCTAAATGCCACCCGCATGGTTCGCCCATGGACCTGGAAGGCGCCATCGGAACTTCCTGTAACTCTTATTTCTCTTACGTATTTAAAAGTGTGATTGAGGATAAAAAATACCACGACACCTATAAAGCATACGCCAATTGGAGAGAAATCGCCACAAGCTTTTGCCTGGGAACAAAAACAGGTTCCGATTTGGCCAACGAGCTAAGAGGGAATGTTCCCAGCATTAAATATTATGATAAAGTATTCGGCAAAGGCGGCTGGAAAGCAAGCACCGTAATCTCCTTGGGGATCGGGCAAAATGAACTTGGAATTACGCCATTACAAAATGCAAACCTTGTAGCGATCATTGCAAACAAAGGCTGGTATTACACACCGCACATTGTAAAAGCCATTAACGGAAATCCGAATGATACGATTCTGGATCGCTTTAAAGTGAAACATTTTACAATGATCAAGGACACCGCCATTTATAATATGGTGATTGCCGGGATGGCAAAAGCTGTAGACGGCGGAACAGCAGCGGCATTAAAAATTGAAGGAATTCCTTATTGCGCAAAAACCGGAACAGCGCAAAACCCTCATGGTGATGACCATTCTGTGTTCGTATGTTTTGCCCCGCGTGAAAACCCTAAAATTGCCATCGGTATCCTCATCGAGAATGCTGGCTTCGGTTCCAAATATGCCGGTCCTATTGCACGCTTAATGATGGAGAAATATCTGAAAGGAAAAATTACACGACCGGATCTTGAAAAAAGAATGTTAGAAGCGGATCTTATTCACAAAGGAAAAAATGCAAAGGTCACAGACGAACACTAGTATTTTTCACAACATCGACTGGATAACAGTTTTGGTGTACCTCATCCTCATATTTATGGGATGGTTGAATATCTATGCGGCTGTGTATAATGAGGAACACCATGTAATTACGGATATCAGCCAGAAATATGGGAAGCAGCTGATCTGGATTGCCACTTCCCTTTTAATTGCTTTCATTATCCTGATCATTGATGAAAATTTTTATACGGCATTTGCCTACGTGATCTTTGGCGCAATATTGCTTGCCAACATCGCCGTTCCTTTTCTTGGAAGGGAAGTAAAAGGCAGCCGTTCCTGGTTCAGGTTTGGTGATTTCGGAATACAACCCGCAGAATTCATGAAGTTCGCCGCCAATCTGGCCCTCGCGAAATTCCTCAGTAACCAGAACATAAAAATCGCAGATTATAAAAACACCTTCATTACATTGTTGATCATCGGCGTTCCATTGCTTATCATTAAAGTGCTGCAGGATGAAACTGGCTTAGCGATTGTATTCGTAGCCTTCATCTTCACACTTTACCGGGAAGGCTTGTCGGTAAACTATCTATTGCTAGGCTTCTTAGCGATCATCCTTTTCATTCTGGCATTGCTGATTAACAATCTCTATCTTTTTATCATCATCGGTTCTTTGTGCGCCATCGCTGTTTTGTTTATCAGACGCAATGCAAAAAACCTGTTTATCATTGCAGCCATCGGCCTCGTCGCCTGCACCATGGTAAAAGGCACCAGCTATATTTACGAGCATATGGAGAAGCATCAGAAAACGAGAATTGATGTTTTGCTCGGTCGTGGAACAGTTGACCTGAAAGATGAAGGCTACAATGTGAACCAGGCAAAGATCGCAATCGGTTCAGGCGGATTCCTTGGGAAAGGTTATTTGCAAGGCACGCAAACAAAATACAATTTCGTTCCTGAGCAGGATACCGATTTCATTTTTTGTACGGTAGGAGAAGAATGGGGATTTGTAGGAAGTTCAATTGTTATTATCCTCCAGCTCTTTTTAATCATCCGCCTGATTTTCATGTCCGAACGGCAACGCTCTTCGTTTAGCAGAATTTATGGATATGGCGTGGCTTCTGTTCTGTTCTTTCACTTAACAGTGAACGTCGGGATGACCATCGGACTTGCACCCGTAATCGGAATCCCTTTGCCTTTCTTTAGCTATGGCGGATCATCCTTATGGTCTTTCACCATTTTGCTTTTCATCTTCATTAAACTGGACTCAAAGCGACTCCAGATCATGAGATAAGCCATTGATAACCGGCAAATTTTTACCCAGGTTATTTGTGCTCTTGGTTATCTCCACCTTTCATCCAGATTGCATAGAGTGCAGAAACGGCCATTGTTACAAGTAATACTACCCACCACATATAGAAGATTTTATTGATTTGTATTCATCATTCAAAAAACAAACCAACATGTAAAAACGCTTATACCAGCTTTCTTTTTGCCTTCTCCTGTATAATTTCCTGTACAGATCGTTTTGCGATCTTACTTTCCAGCCAGGAGATAATATCAAAATACATAAAAGCGCGCTTTTCAAATTTATTGCTTTCAAGCGCCTTCAACTGCTCCTTCAATAACACAAATCCCCGTTTCACGTTTTGCTCGCTTCCATCTTTTAAAATGCGTTTTAAAAAATCAAGAAGGTGCTTCTGGTAAATCGTGAGCTCCCCGATCTTGTTAAAATAACGGTAAGTAGATCTGATATCGGATTCCACCACATCATCATTTCCCAATTCATAATTACTGATCAGAGCAAGGATACGGGAAAAAGAATACAAATCCTCGCGCAACTGAATTTCCTTTACATTCAGAATCTTGTAAAACCATTTAAGGGATGTTCTATAATTTCCGCTGCCAAAAAACAAACAGGCGATCTTATAGTACAAAAGCAGAAGTGAATGTTTGTCGAGATGCGGAATGAATTTATTTAACTCCGGCTCCAACGCCGAAACAATTCTTGTTCCCGAACGGAATTCACCCAACATAAAATGACGGTTGATCTCATGCACGTAGATCGCCTTAAATAAATTCAGATTAATATTTTCTGTGAGCACAAGGCTCTTATCCCGTTTGATCGCGATGAGCTGCTTTTGTGTTTCCGAAAACTCCTTGTACTTGAATAATTTGTTCTGCACAGCCAACAAGCTATTTAATGCTTTGATATACATTTCCAGCTTATGCCTTTTCATTTCCGGCTGCTTTTCAAACAAAGCCACCCATTTATTTGCACACAAATAACCGCGTTTAAAATCCTGGATAAAGAAGTAATAACCCACAAATGAATTGTACAGGTATAATTTTTCCTGAAAGGATAAGTTCTTCTCGTTGTAGGCTGGCAGGCTGGAATTAAAAAGAAGGCTTACTTTCTCCAGATTTTCTTTGTTGCGGATAAAGCCTGTTTGTACATAATAAGAATCCAGCTTCAGGGAAAGATTGGAAAAAATATTGATGTTCTTAATGCTTTCTGCCACATGATTGGTATTATTAATCAGGCGATCTACCCGCTCTTCATTCCCCGATTCCAATGTTTTGGGAAGCACGAGCTTTTCCAGCTCAAGAATTTCCAAAAGCAACACCGAGCGATCGTTTTCCACCGCCATGGCTTTTGCTTTATCGATCATCTTTACGCATTCCTTATACAAACATTTATTATAGAGAATACGTGCATAATCCAACAGCTCGGTAATTTTTATATTTTCGAGATTACTGGCGTTGCATAGCTTCACACTTTTTAAAACCTGGTAATATAAATGTGCTTTTAAATTAGAGAACTGCTTTGGATGTAAAGACGGCTCTTTTGCCAGTATTTTGTTTTCATCATACACTTTTTGCTTCGCAATAGCATCAAACAGGACAATGAACTTTTTATCTTCTATGCTATTCAGCCGGGAAGCATATAGCTTAAAAAAACGCTTTTCGCCTTTGGAAAGGGTCTTAATCAGGTTAAATAAATGATCAGATTTTGCTTTGGACATTGTATTTTATAATAAACAAAGTACAGTATAACCAATACTTGTAGCTAATATATGATATATATAACCGATTTAGACATCATATATTGTTTTTATTTTAATTTTCCAATTTTTCCAATCAGTCGTATTTTTGTGTCTGGCATAAAACTTTACTCTTAAAACACGATTAATAATTTTTAGCGCTTGTCATTCGGCCGGGAACTCTTCGGGTACGCAGTATTTTATTCGGAACAGAAACCGGAAGACACCTCTCAAATGTGGCCTTCTTAAGTCGGAATAGCATCATTAATTAATTATCAGATATGAAAATAACAGCAGCAATTACAGGCGTAGCATCGTATCTTCCGGATTACATCCTTGCAAACGATGAACTGGAAGAAATGGTGGCAACTACCAATGAATGGATCATGACGCGCTGTGGCGTAAGTGAGCGCAGGATCTTAAAAGACAAAGACAAAGCGAGCGCGTTCATGGCGGCCGAAGCTGCTAAAACGCTCTTAGCTAAAAAATCCATTTCACCCCTCGACATCGAACTCATCATTGTAGCGACAGTAACACCTGACCATGCTTATCCTGCAACAGCCAATATGGTTTCAGATATGATAGGCGCGACAAACGCCTGGGGTTTTGATGTTCAGGCCGCCTGTTCAAGCTTTTTATCTGCATTGAGCACAGCGGCGAAATTCATAGAAACAGGCACGCACAAAAAAATACTCGTGATCGGTTCCGATAAAATGAGCAGTATTGTGGACTATACCTGCCGCAAGACTTCTATTCTTTTCGGTGATGCTGCCGGCGCGGTTTTATTGGAGCCCTGCACCGACGGAAGTGGAATCATTGATACAAAAATGTATGCCGATGGAAGCGGAAAAAAAGCCCTTTATCAACCGGCCGGCGGGAGTCTTATCCCGGCTTCCCTCGATACGGTGATCAACAGACAACATTACATGAGCATGGATGGTAAATCGGTGTTCAAAATAGCGGTAACCAAAATGGCGGATGTGGCAGCAGAAATGATGGAGCGGAATAAATTGAGCGCATCAGATATTGCCTTTTTAACACCTCATCAGGCCAACAAACGTATTATTGAAGCAACTGCCAATCGTATGGGCATCAGCATGGATAAAGTAATGCTCAACATTCACAAATATGGCAATACTACCTCAGCAACCATTCCTCTGTGTTTAACCGAATGGGAAAGCCAGTTAAAGAAAGGTGACAATCTTATCCTTACAACATTCGGAGCAGGATTCACCTGGGGCGGAATGTATATCAAATGGAGTTATTAATCTCCAATTGCTAAAATAAAAAAGGCGCTCAACAAGAGCGCCTTTCCTTTTTAATCAATGCTGGTTCTTCTTAGTAACCGAACTTCGTTAAATGTTCAACAATGTTCGCATTTTCTTTCAATGCATCATATACTTCATAATCAACGCGTGGTTGCAGATTCTGCATCTGCGATTTCTGTGGTCCGCTGTAATCTTTCATTGCCGGCGCTTCTTCCCTTTTTTCCACATATACTACAAACACACCTTCTTTTCCGGTAATTGGCTTACTCATTGTTTTTTCTTTCTGAACAGAAACAATACCAATTACAGCAGGCTCACTTGAAGATCCCGGGATCTGGTTACTCATAAAGTTTACATTTGGCGCTTGTTCAACTGGCAAGCTCATTTTTGAAGCAAGCGCATCAATTGTTGCATTTCCGGCCATTGCATCTGTAAACTCTTTTGTAAAGATCTCTGCTTTTTTCTGTTGGATAACTTTTGCAGTTACTTCTTCTTTCACCTGATCAAGTGGAGCAATACCTTTTTCTCTCACTTCAGTAACTACAGCAACAACATATTTATCGCCATATTCCTGAGGTTCCGAAACTGTTCCTTTTTCACTTTCATATGCCCAACGAATCAATGCTTTTGATGATTCAATTCCCGGGATGGATTTATCATTCTCTTTTAATTTGTCCACCACACGCTTGTTCAATTTCTTCTCGGCAACAGCTTTTTGAAACAATTCATTCGTAGTATTTTTCCCTGCAAATTCACTTGCTTCTGAGAAAATCATCTGTTTTGTTTTGCTGCTGGCTTCTGTTCTGTTTTCAATAGTACCAACCTGTACTTTCTTTTGTGAACCTTTCGTGTCCAGCACTTCAATGATATGGTAACCATAGTTTGATTCGATAACCACCAGGTCGCCCTTTTTACCATCCAATCCGGCATTTTTAAAAGGATCAACAAAACCGCTTTTTGCGTTCAGCCATCCGTAGTTACCACCTTTCCCCATATACTCTTCTCCTTCTTTTTTGTTAGGAGGCATTTTTTTACCACTATCATCGGAAAATTTCTCAACGAAATCATCAAACTTAGCACCTTTTTTAAGCGCAGCCTGAAGACTATCTGCTTTTGCTTTCGCTTGCTCTTTGGTACGAGTGATGTTTTCACCTGCGCCAGATCCCTGGTATCCAACTAAGATGTGACGAACTTTTGCTGAATCTGCAGACATTTTAGTAGCTAATAATTTAGATACTTTCAAAGCGCCGTTCTCTTCATATGGACCAACAACAGTTCCAACTTCCGCTTTGAACATCGCCGTATCAATCATCGGAGATAACGTTCCGGCTGTATGGAACGACTGATCAAAATTCCGAACCTGAGATTCGCCAATGATGAAAGTTGAATCATCTGAGAAAGATCTTTTTTCTTTAAAGCGATCAGCAATACTCT
>DASWNK010000075.1:0-32102 GCA_036399275.1 Bacteroidia bacterium
TTCTGAAAATAATTGGGCAGACGAAGGGTTATTATCAAAGTCTGCGATTTGTCTTTCCATTTCTGCATGCTGAATCAGGGCTATTTTTTCTATCTCTTGAATAGCAGGAGATACAGATACTTCCTTGCTGCCAAAAGACACCCGGTCAGTATTAAAGGTGATTTCCGATTGCGCAGGAAGTTCTTTTGTTTTTTCAGATTCCGGCATTGCATTGTGTTCACGGTAATCTTTTTCACTGAATCCGGATTCCTTTAATCCTTTAATGATATTCTGAAGTGTTTCATTGAATTTTGCAGATGCGGTGATTACATAAGATAAGTTAAGCATAGGATCAGAATGCTTCATTACATAAGGCTGACGAAGCACGCGGCCGAGGATCTGTGTAACATCCACTTCGGATGATTTATCAGCAAGTGAAGCTAGTATATAAGCAAATGGACAATCCCAGCCTTCTTTCAGTGCATTAATGGTAATGACATATCTGACGGGGCAAGCTTTATCTAATAAATTAACACCTTTTAATTCATCTTTATTTGCAGTTTTTACTTTTATCTGTTCTTCGGGTACGCCTACTTTTATGAGCTGTTCTTTCAATCTGTCAAAAGTGGTATTATCTTCTTTTGTTTTTGATTGTGCCTGAAATAGAACAATCGGCCGGATGTATTTCCCTCCTTCTGCTTCCTGTTTTATTGCCAGGGCCTCTAATCGCTGTTGAAGGTGTAATGCGCTTTCGATCACACCTTCTTTATCCTGCTGGTTATATACAATTACCGGCAGCTTCACCATGTGTTCCTTCTTCAGTTCAATTGCAGGAACCAGGCTTATGATATTAGCATTGTCTTTGGGCGTTGCAGTTAAGTCAAGTATAAAGCTTGGATTGAGATTACGAAGCATCTCTACGCTGAGCTCACTTTCAGCATTGTGACTTTCATCAACAACTAAAACAGGATTGAGCTTCCGGATAATATTAATAAGAGATGTTTCATCTGTTTCCTCCAGTACGTGTGCCTGATCCTTGCTATTCAGGGCGAAAGCCGACAATGCGCCGTTCTGTTCAAATATCTTCCGGTCTTCTTTGTTCTTAGCCCGGATGGAAGCGAAATTAAGAACCATAATGCTTAATTGCTCCTGAACTACAGATGGATTAAAGTTTGCGCCCTGCAACAGTTCTTTTTTCTCAAACACAGCGATCCTGTTATTGAATAAAGCATTTAATTTCCGGCAATAAGGATGGTCCGGATCAGAAAGGTTTTTAACAGTCTGATCCAATAGGTTACTCCAGGGTACGAGCCATACAACTGCTTTGGTTCTGTTTTCGGGCATTGCATCAAAAATCGTTTTTAGTGCATTGCAGGCAATAAATGTTTTACCACCGGCTGTAGGAACCTTAATACATAAATGAACAGCATCCGGAATATTTACCTGGTAAGGCCGCATTCCTTCTCCTGAAAGAGCGTTATAAGCCCCTACTTTGTCTCTCCAGTAGCTGTTAAAAGCTTTGTCAGCTTCTTTATGCTCCTGCAGATAGCCGAAATAATCGGCGAGATCCTTTATAACTTTCTTCTGATATGATTTTAGCTCCATTTAAAAGCGGGTAATATCCCGTGGTATTTTCTTGAATTCAATATTATTCAATTGCATAAAGGCTTCAGGTAGCAGACAATTATCTGCATAGATGATATAGCGTTCTGCCTTATTCTTTACATGTTCTGCTAAAGTGTTGTAATCAAGAGTGGTGAGCTTATCTTTTTCATAAATGAAATAGTAACCCGTATCGTTATAGATTCCTAAGCAGGTAGAATTAGTATTGTTGTATGAAGTCCGGGTTTCTGTAAACCAGATATATTCCCGTATTTTTTCCTGTCCCACTGCATTATTCAGGTTTCCGTCCTCATTAAACAAGAGCTTTCCTAATTCATAATAATCGAAATGGCCTCCTGTGCCTTCTTTATCCGGGTAACCATTTATAACACGTTTTATTCTTTCTGCGGTGATGGTTTCTGCATAGTCTTCCATTTCAATTAAAATAAATTTGCGGTTGCCGCCATCTTTTTTGTTAAGATTTAAGACAGCATGAGCGGTAGTTCCGCTGCCTGCAAAAGAATCGAGAATGATAGAATCTTTATCAGCGATAAAATTTAATAAGTATTCTATCAGATTGGGACTTTTAGGATAGTCGAATATTTTCTCGCCGAAGATGTTTTTTAAGATGACGCCTCCTTCTTCGGTTGTACCAACATTATCGTTGGCATCAATTAAATTTCGTGGTACTTCAGGTTCATAAGAGGCTTTATCGTAACGGGGCGCCAACGAGTTTCGCTTGAATATTATTTTTGTTTTTTTATTTATCTCCTGTTCTAAATTCTCTTGAGTCCAGATAAATTTGGATTCCAATATTAAATCATCTTCAAATGCGCCATTTCTATGCCAAACATCATTTTTTAAAATGACTTCATTGGTCTTTGTTCCGTACTTCCCCGCTTTAAAAAAGCGATCTTCTTTGATTGTTGAGATAATTGCGTCTTTTGGAAACAAAAGTGCTTTGATTTGATTATTACTTTTAATCAAGGGGTTATCTGCATCATTAATTTTGTATAATCCTTTGTACCGGTTATTGTTCCGCGATTTTTCATAGCATAACACATATTCAAGACATTTTTTACTTTTATAGGATAAATTAGATGGCGAATAAGTTTTGTACCATGAAAAAATTTCAATAAAATTATTCGCACCAATTATTTCGTCCATGACCAATTTCAAATTGGCCACCTCATTATCATCAATAGAAATAAATATTGCCCCATCATTTGCCAGTAGTTTATGTAGCAATTTCAAACGCGGATACATCATGCAGAGCCATTTATCATGTCTGCTAAGGTCATCAGTACCTATTGCCGCTTCTTTCCCTTCCGCTCTTGCTGACAATGTTTTATCCAGCCATTTTTTAATTTTAGGATGGTTCACATTATCATTATAAACCCAGCCTTCGTTGCCAGTATTATAGGGAGGATCGATGTAGATGCATTTTATTTTCCCTTCATATTTCGGTAACAACGATTTTAATGCTTCCAGGTTATCACCATGAATGATCATATTACCGCTCTGATCAGGAGTATTCTGCTTTCCTTTTTCTGTAAATCCGTATTGATGATCTAAAACACGATAGGGCACTTCCAGATGATGGCTGATAATCTTTTCTTTACCTATCCAATGAAGCGTGGGCATGTGAGATATTTATAATTTATTCAAATGTATTAAAAAATAATTCAAATGTATTATTTAACGATACAAAATTATAAAATCCCTCGGATTAAAACTTTGAATTTTGCAATATGAGTAAAGTCCATATTGGCCATAAGATCAAAGCTGTTGTTGAGAGTTCGGAGTTATCTGCTGCTGATTTCGCAAAAAAGATTAACAGAAGCAGGGATGTAGCATATAAGATATTCAGCAGGGAAAACTTAGATACAGGTTTACTGCAGAGAATCAGCGCGGTACTGGAACATGATTTTTTCGGGTATTATAGTCAGGAACTGCCGGTAGTAAAAGAACCTGGAAAAGTCGGATACACGAAGAAGACCGATCTGATCGCTTCGTTGGGAGAAGAATTGAAAGCGTTTAAAAAGAGAGTGGCTGAAATGGAAGAAAAATATGAGACCCTCAAGAAATTAAGCCGATTACAAGAAGAGAAATTAGAAAATCTGAAGAAAAAGAAAAAGTGATATTATTTATACTCTTATACCGATAATACACACATCGTCCACTTGCTCAAAAGTGCCCTTCCATTCTGTAAACCTGCTTTCAATGAATATTTTTTGCTCATCCATTGTTTTATCCTGAATAGATAAAAGCATCTTTCGCATTTGGGCGGATTTGAATTTCTTTCCGCTGGCTTCACCAAACTGATCCTGGAAACCGTCTGTGAAGAGGTAAACGCAATCGCCTTTTTGTAATTCAACAACCTGTGTTCTGAAAGAATGTGCACCGATGTATTGCCCTATGGGCTGCTTATCGGGCTTATATTCAATTAATTCTTCATTGCGTGTAATCCACAAAGGATTATTGGCGCCAGCCCACTCCGCTTCAATACTATTGCTTTTATAGCTGATGCTGAGCAATGAAATATCCATACCGTCTTTCACTTCCTCCTCGCTCTTATCAAACGCTTCCATAACAAGCTCTCTTGTTTTATCCAGAATCTCTCCCGGTTTTCTGAAGCCAAACTCTTTTACAGAACGGTTCAATGCATTGCTGCATACAACGGAAACAAGGGCACCCGGAACTCCATGTCCTGTGCAATCTGCCGCAGTTAATAATATCCGGCCATCAAGAATTTCCATCCAATAGAAATCACCCGCGACAATATCTTTCGGTTTGTAAAAAACAAATGAATCGGGCAGCCATTGCTTTACCAATCGTTCCGGCGGCAAGATTGCATCTTGTATTCGTTTGGCGTACGAGATCGAATCAATGATTTCTTTTTGCTTTTCTTCGACAATATCTTTTTGGAGCTCTACTTCCTTTTTTTGAGAAGTAATAATAGCGTTATCCCGCTTTTTGCGCTGATAGCCCCGGAGAGCAATACTGCCAATAATTACGGCGAAGATTAAGCCTCCATATAAAAAATAACGTTGGTTTTTTTCTTTGTCTAGTTGTGCCGTATGCTCCAGCTCATTTAATTGCTGTTTTTGTATGTAGGAAAGACTGTCGGCCAGCGATTGCTTTTCATATTTGTACTGGATCTCTTTCTTTAAAACACCTTTGCGGTTTTCTTCACTGAGGATCGTATCTTTTATATTGCTGAAAGCCTCATGCATTTCAAGCGCCTGCTTGTAATCTCCCGTGGCTTTATAAATGGCATGAAGCGACTTGGTTGCGTTTCTTTGTAAAAGAACCAACTGGGTTTTCTCGGAAATCGCCAATGATTTTTTGCAGTACTCAATTGCTTTCGCGTATTCTTTTCTTGCCAGGTAACAAGTTCCGATATGATCAAAATTTTCCGCAATTCCATAGGTGTCATTTAGCTTTTGGGCCATGGCAAGACTCCTGGAATAGTATTCCTGGGCTTTGTCGTAGTCCTTCATCGAATGATAAGTGGTTCCCAGATAATTAAGGCTATAAGACATTCCGCTTGGATCATCTGCTTTTTCACTATAATTATAAGATTTGGTATAGGCAAAAAGTGCTTTTTGATATTCTTTGTTTGCCTGATGCACTTTACCGATATTTCGGTAAGAATACCCCAAAGCGTATATGTCTCCAAGCTGCTCAACAATCTTTAAATTTTTTGTATTGTACTCCATGGCTTTTTTGTAATCGCCCTGGCTGAAGCATATAATGCCAATGTTTGCAAGGTTTGCAGCCACTAAGTTTTTATTTCCAATCTCTTCAGCGATCCGCATGCTCTTAGTGTACTTGTCGACAGCATCGGAATAATTTCCCATTTCCAGAAAAACGTTTCCAAGGTTGCACAAGGTGTTTCCCATCGATCTTTTATCCTTAATACCTTCACTGATAATGAGGCTTCGCGTTTCCAGCTCAACAGCCTTAAGATTCTCTCCTTTATTATAATATGCTTTTCCCTGGTTGAGCAATGCCCGTGCTTTTTGTTTTTTATTTCCGACCCTTGAAGCCAGGTCGAATTGCAATTGAGCAAGGATAATAGCGCTGTCGTTCTTGTATCCAAGGTAATAATCGAGAATAAGGTCATTTAAGGAATAAAGGCGTACCGTATCAGCCAGGGAAGTGGTTTTCCAGTTTGTCCATAAGCTGTCGGTAGTATTTTGCGCGTTCCCTTGTAAAGCAATGAGAAGAAAGACAAAAGGGAGTAAACGTTTCACTAATACAGGCGTTAATGGATGATTATTCAAACATAAGAAAAAAAATGATAGGATAAAGAGGCGTATGGCAGGGGATCTCCGTGTATAACGACAATACTGGCTTGTTTAAAGGGAACCGGGCTCGAACAGCTATTCGTCCAAGCGGGGATGAGCTCCAGATTAACCATAAAAAAAGCCGACACATCTCTGTATCGGCTTGTAGTAGCGGGGACCGGACTCGAACCGATGACCTTTGGGTTATGAGCCCAACGAGCTACCAACTGCTCCACCCCGCAATATATCTTGGTTTTTGATTATCTCAGAGGATAAAAAAGGCTGTCTGTCCTTTTAAATTGCGGTGCAAAGATATATTTTGTTTCTTTGTACTCCAAATATCTTATTAACAATTTTTGAAAAATGGCTCATAAAGCTGGTTTTGTGAATATTATCGGTAGTCCAAACGTAGGGAAATCAACCCTGATGAACGTTTTGGTTGGCGAACGCTTGTCCATTATTACCTCAAAAGCGCAAACAACACGCCATCGGATCATGGGAATTGTGAATGGGGAAGATTTTCAGATCGTTTATTCTGATACTCCGGGTGTTTTAAAGCCGAATTACAAGTTGCAGGAGTCGATGATGGAATTTGTAAACACAGCATTGACTGACGCTGACATCATTCTGTTTGTAACAGACATTTTTGAAGATATAAAAATCGAAGAGAAGGTATTGCATAAGATCAAGAATACCAGCGCCAAAGTATTATTACTGGTGAACAAGATTGATCTTGCTAAACAGGAACAGCTGGAAGATAAGGTTCAATACTGGAAAACAGAAGTGCCGAAAGCGGAAGTGATTCCAGTTTCTGCATTGGAAAAGTTCAACGTGAATTATGTGTTCGACAGGATCCTGGCGAATTTACCGGAAAGCCCGGGATATTATGAAAAGGATCAGCTGACCAATCGTCCGGAAAAATTCTTTGTGTCAGAGATTATTCGTGAAAAGATCCTGATGAATTATAAAAAGGAAGTTCCTTATTCTGTAGAGGTAGTGATCGAATCATTTAAAGATGAAGAGAAAATCATTAAAATACGTGCGGAGATCCTTGTTGTAAGGGATTCACAAAAAGGGATCATTATCGGGCATCAGGGAAAGGCATTAAAAAAAGTAGGTACAGATGCCCGCAAGGACATTGAGGAGTTTTTTCAGAAGCAAGTGTTCCTCGAGCTGTTTGTAAAAGTAAACAAAGACTGGCGCGACAGTGATAATCAACTTAAGCGTTTCGGATATATCAATTAATTATTGAATTTTTAACAGGCAGTGTTAAAAGCTGTTTGCATCATTCAATTTAAAAATTCAGAATTAATAATCAAAAATTAAAATGGCAAATATTGTAGCAATAGTAGGTCGCCCGAATGTAGGGAAATCAACACTTTTTAACCGTTTAACAGATAGCCGTAAAGCTATTGTTGATTCTGAATCAGGCGTAACCCGCGACAGGCATTATGGTAAATCGGAATGGAATGGCGTTGAGTTTTCGGTGATTGATACCGGTGGCTATGTAAAAGGTTCGGAAGATATTTTTGAAGCAGAGATTCGTAAACAGGTGCAATTGGCCATTGATGAAGCGAATGTGATTCTTTTTGTGGTGGATGTGGCAGATGGAGTAACTGATGATGATAAAGTGGTGGCGAATATTTTAAGAAAATGCAAAAAGAAAGTGTTTCTTATTTCCAACAAGGTGGACAATTTTGTGCGTCAGGGAATGTCGGGTGAATTTTATGCTTTGGGCTGTGGCGAACCGTATAACGTATCTGCGATAAGCGGCAGCGGAACCGGCGACCTGCTGGATGAAGTGGTGAAAGTGTTTGATAAAGATGCTGTGATGGAAGATCTGGAAATTCCTAAGTTCGCGATCGTTGGTCGTCCGAATGTCGGTAAATCATCCATGATAAATGCCTTGTTAGGCAAAGAGCGAAACATTGTTACTGCAATTGCGGGAACAACCCGCGACTCCATCAATACGCGGTATACAGCTTTTAATCATGATTTCTTGCTGATCGATACTGCCGGAATTCGTAAAAAATCAAAAGTAGAAGAAGATCTGGAATTTTATTCAGTGATGCGTTCTATCCGTGCCATTGAAGATTGTGATGTTGTTTTATTGCTGCTCGATGCAACACTTGGACTGGAAGCGCAGGATCTGAATATTTTTCACTTGGCAGAAACCAACCGAAAAGGAATTGTAATCGTTGTGAATAAATGGGATTTGATTGAAAAAAATACGAACTCAACGAAAGAATACGAAGAACGGATCCGTGAGAAACTGATGCCGTTCAAAGATGTTCCAATTGTATTTACTTCCGCATTGACAAAACAACGTGTGTTAAAAGCGATAGAAGTTGCAGAGAAAGTAAATGAGAACCGTGTTAAAAACATTAAGACCCGCGAACTGAATGATGTGATGCTTCCGATCGTTCAACATTCTCCACCAGCTGCAATTAAAGGCAAGCACGTAAAGATCAAATTTATTACCCAACTGCCGACACATGCGCCTTCATTTGCGTTTTACTGCAATTTGCCGCAATATGTAACAGAATCATATATTCGCTTTTTGGAAAACAGGTTGCGCGAGAATTTTGATTTTACAGGTGTTCCTATTCAGGTATTTATGCGGAAGAAATAATTGAAATAACTTATTTTTTCTTTTTGAAATCCAGGTCGATCCTTAATTCCACGTTGATCAAATGCCTGTATTTTGCATCAGTCTCAAAGGAAGCCAATGCCGGTCGGTACACAGCGGCAACTGAATAATAGTTATTAAACCGATATTCCATTCCAACGGACACCCCTAGTGTCTGATCCACTTTTTTATAGCTCTTGATGCTATCCATGGTGCTGGATACCCGAAAATTATAATTGGTAAAATTAAATCCTCCAATGAAGTAGAAATCATTGTAGAGAGATCTGTGGTAGGTTAATTCAAAAAAGGAAGAGCCAATGCTTGTTTTAATATCTGTTTTTGAATAATTGATCACTGCAATGGGAGAGGTAAGGTCTTCGGTGGTGCTGCAGCTGAAAGCGAACTTGTGCTCATTCTTTTTATAATAAGCTGAAAAGCCGATCCCGAAAAAGCCGAATTTCCGGTTGGAAGCATGTTTATGATAATCAACATATCGGTAGTAGTTCAGCCACGGGAAAGTAAAAGAAATCCCGGTGTTTTCGCCGCTCTGCGCTATGGTAGTCTGCCCTTTACAGGGAAGAAGAAAAAAGCAAAGAAGAACGAGAATGAAAAAGGATTTCATTGATAAAGAAATTAGCAGCTCTAAGGTAATTATTTTAATGCAAAACGCCCCATTCTAAACAAATAGAATGAGGCGTTTATTGTAGGAAGAGCCTGTTTTATTTTATTTTGAAAGCCGCTTTTACTTTAGCTACATAATCTAATTTTTCCCAGGTAAACAATTCCACCTTTAAGGTTTTTGTTTTTCCATCAGGAGAAGTAAATGTTTTAGTCACGATTTCGTTCTTACGGCCCATATGTCCGTATGCAGCAGTTTCACTGTACATTGGAGTACGCAGTTTTAAACGTTGTTCAATAAAGTAAGGACGCATGTCAAACACACCTTCTACGATTTTTGCAATTTGTCCATCCGTCATTTTCAATTTTGAAGTACCATAGGTATTGATGTAAATACCCATTGGCTGAGCAACACCAATTGCGTAAGAAACCTGAACCAATACTTCGGAACAAACACCTGCAGCAACTAAATTTTTTGCAATGTGACGGGTTGCATAAGCAGCTGAACGATCCACTTTGGAAGGGTCTTTTCCTGAAAATGCACCACCGCCATGAGCTCCTTTTCCACCGTATGTGTCTACGATGATCTTACGTCCTGTTAATCCTGTATCACCATGCGGTCCACCGATAACGAATTTTCCGGTTGGATTGATATGGTATTTGATCTTATCATTGAAAAGATGAGCGAATTTTTTATATTTCTTTTTTACACGTGGAATTAAAATAGAAACGATATCCGATTTGATTTTCGCAAGCATTTTTGCTTCTGAATCAAAATCATCATGCTGCGTTGAAAGCACGATCGCATCAATGCGAACAGGTACATTGTGATCGTTGTATTCCAATGTCACCTGTGATTTTGCATCCGGGCGAAGGTATTTTATTTCTTTGTTCTCTCTGCGCAAAGCAGCTAGCTCGATAAGTACTTTGTGAGCAAGATCCAGTGCCAATGGCATGTAATCTTCCGTTTCATTGCTTGCATAACCAAACATCATTCCCTGGTCACCAGCACCTTGTTCTTCTTTTTTCTTCTTATCGACACCCTGGTTGATATCCCCTGATTGTTCGTGAATAGCAGAAAGCACACCGCAGGAATTTGCTTCGAACATGTATTCACTTTTGGTGTAACCGATTTTCTTGATCACATCACGCGCAATGGTTTGCACATCCAGGTAGGCTTTTGATTTCACTTCTCCTGCAAGAATCACCTGTCCGGTTGTAACCAGTGTTTCACAAGCTACTTTCGACTGAGGGTCAAATGCTAAAAAGTTGTCAATTAATGCATCAGAAATCTGATCTGCTATTTTGTCCGGGTGTCCTTCCGACACTGATTCAGAGGTAAATAAATATCCCATCTATTGTGTTGTTGTTTAAGTTTAGTTTAATTATTAGCGAGCGCTAAAATACAATTAATTAAGTAATTGGGGAAACAATTTATCTCCCTTAATTTACCAGATTTTAACCCTTACATTCTCCTCACGGTACATTTTATCGCCTTTCTTAATATTGAATGCTTTGTAAAATTCATCCACATCCGAAAGCGGTCCATTGATGCGGAATTCGGCAGGCGAATGTACATCACTCATGATCTGTTTGGCTAGAGAAGCATCCGTTCGGTTAACCATCCAGGCATAGGCATAAGCAAGGAAATAACGCTGATCTCCGGTATAACCATTGATTAGCTCTGTTGATTGGCCTTGCTTTGTTTTCTTGTAAGCTTCAAAGCCCATGATTACACCGCCCAGGTCAGCAATGTTTTCTCCTTGTGTGTTTTCCCCTCTTACATGCATGCTGTCCAGTACCACATAATTGTTGAACTGTTCTACAATAAGCTTGGTTTTACTTAAAAATTTCTCACGATCCTCTTTGGTCCACCAATCCGCTAAATTTCCGTTTTCATCATACAAGCTTCCCTGGTCATCAAAGCCATGAGTGATTTCATGACCGAAAGTTGAGCCGCCTATGATTCCGTATAATACAGCATCATCAGGCATGCGGCCTTCGAATCCGGGGACAATGATGTTGCAGGCCGGTACTACGATCTCATTGCTTGCAGGGTTATAATACGCATTATATGTTTGGGGATACATATCCCATTCGCTCAGATCAACTGGCTTCCCATATTTGCTGATCATGAAATTGTATTCCCATTTATCAATGTTGATGGCATTCTGAAGATAGCTGTTGCGGGAAATTTCCAGTGTCGACATGTCTTTCCACTTATCAGGGTATCCCACTTTCATTACGATCTTATTCAGCTTGCTCAATGCTTTCTGCTTGGTAACATCACTCATCCAGTCGAGCTTTTTAATATGCTCTGCATAAATATCGCGAATATTATTTCCGATCTCCAGCAATTTTTCTTTGGTTCCTTTCGGTAAATATTCTTCTACATACACCTGTCCGATCAGCTCACCTAAGGCATTGTTGGTTGATTCTACGATAGTTTTCCAACGTGGTTTTTGCTCTTTAATACCGTCCAGCACTGTGGAATAAAAATAGAAATTTTGTTGTTCTATCTTTTTATTAAGACAGTTTGCATAATTGTTGATCAGTGTCCATTTTAAATAGGATTTCCAGTCATTGATGGATGCATTTTTTATGGCGGTTTCTAATTGAGTGAAAAATTCGGGTTGACCTACAACTACAGAGTCGATGTTTTTTAGTCCCAGCTTGCCCAGCGTTTGTTGCCAGTTGATAGTAGGGTTGGTTCTACTAAAGGCAGCTACCGACATCTTATTGTAATTCTTATAAGGATCTCTCAGGTCTTCCATTTTTCGGGAAGCTTTCGCCAGCATCGATTCAATTGACATAACAACTTTACTATTTTTTTCGGCAGCAAGTTTTTCAGTTCCTGTCAACTCGAACATTTTTTGAATGTGTTTCACATATTCATTTCGGATATTGATGGTGCGGGAATCTGTATTGAAATAATAATCGCGCTCCGGCAGTCCGAGGCGGGCTTGCCCCAGGTAAGCAACATATTGTGAGCTGTTCTTGTCGTCGCGGATCACGGCGAATCCGAACATGCTTCGCACATTCATAGTGTATAGGTGGCTGACAACATCAAGCAATTCGGGCATATTCTTTACGGCATCCACTTTTGCTATTTCCTCATTAAGCGCAGAAAGTCCCGCTTTTTCAATATTTGCGGTATCCATACCACTAAAATAAAGATCGCCGATCTTCTGCTTGTTGCTTCCTTTTGCAGCTTTTGTATCTGCGGCAGATGATTCACAAATCTTCTTTACTGCTTGATTGATGGTGTCCTGGATTGTTTGAAAGATTCCGTTGCTTTTTTCAGATGAAGGAATCGGGTGTTGTTTGAACCAGGAGTTATTGGCATACATAAAGAAGTTCTCTCCAGGGGAAATAGAGGAATCGATATGTGCAGTGATAGGATCAATAAATACTTCGGCGGTCTTTGTTTCAGCATTGTTGCATGCATACAGCATTAGTGCAGCTGCAGAGGAGAAGAATAATGTTTTTTTCATTGCTTGGTTTTTACCTTTTTGCCGGAGAGGGAAGCAGGTTGTTGTTATTTGGTTAGATGTTTAAATACGTCTTCTAATTTTTGTTCTTCTTTATGTAATGTAAGAACGGCCAATCCGTTCTGAACAGCATATTGGAAAATATCTGTACGGATGTCCTTATCGGTATGGGCTTCAATCAACCATTTGTTTGCAGTCATGTTTTTTGCATCAAACACTCCGGCTATGTTTTTCAGAGAATTGCGGGATGTCTCCTTGTCAAATTCTACCGTAATAAATTGTTTGTTTTGAGTTTGTGTTTTTTGCAGAACAGCAGTTGTGTCATTCGCTACGATGATGCCATTATTAATGATGATTACTCTGTCGCATACTGCTTCCACTTCCTGCATAATGTGCGTGGAGAGCATAACGGTTTTCTGCTTGCCAACTTCTTTAATAAGATTGCGGATCTCTTCCAGCTGATTTGGATCCAAACCAGTGGTAGGCTCATCCAGGATTAGAACTTTAGGGTCGTGTATCATTGCCTGGGCTAATCCAACGCGCTGACGATAGCCTTTTGACAATGCTCCGATCTTTTTTTTCTGCTCTGCCTGTAGCCCGGTCATTTCAATCATTTCCGCAATACGCGCATTCACTTTCTTCAGGCTATGAAGTCCGGCAATAAATTCCAGGTATTCTTTTACGTACATATCCAGGTAAAGAGGATTGTGTTCGGGAAGATACCCGACATTCCTCCTTACTTCCAGGCTTTCCTCGCTCACATCAAATCCGCAAACAGAGGCCGAGCCGGAAGTTTGTGGGATAAAGCAGGTGAGGATTTTCATCATGGTGGATTTTCCGGCGCCATTTGGACCAAGAAATCCAACCACTTCAGCAGCATTCACTTCAAATGAAATATCATTCAATGCGTTTTGCTCACCATAAGTCTTCGTTATATTGCTTACTTTTATTGACATTCTTAATCTGGTTTATTTGTCCACTGTTTATAGTTTATTGATTCAACTGCATGGATTACTATTTCTATAGCAATTTGGCAATACCTGACGAACGAATAAACTACTGAACGAATACTACAAAGCTAATTCTTTTTGATAAATTTGATGCTCAAAAAAATGTTAATCGGTAAAATAGGAGAACACATAGAAAAATGAAAGGGGTAGTCTTAAAATCGACTGGTAGCTGGTATACTGTTTTATCTGAAAAAGGTGAAATCCTGGATTGCAGAATAAAAGGACTTTTTCGCATCAAGGGCATCAAAACCACTAATCCCGTGGCAGTGGGCGACAATGTGGAATTTGAGATGGAAGCCGATGGAAGAGGCGTGATTCATGCTATTGCGGAAAGAAAGAATTACATTATCCGTAAATCAATTAATTTATCCAAGCAGGCGCATATTTTAGCTGCAAATGTAGATCAGGCATTTTTGATCGCTACACTGGCCTTTCCCCGGACTTCCGCTGGCTTTATCGATCGTTTTTTGTTAACCGCAGAAGCGTATCACATTCCCGTAATACTGCTATTTAATAAGTGTGATCTTTTCGAAAATGATCCGAAATTATTGAAGGAGCTAAATGATTTCATAGCAGTTTATGAGCGCATAGGTTATAAATGTTATAAAGTTTCAGCAACTGAAAAGATAGAAATAGCGCTGCTGAAAGAATTATCAAAAGATAAGATCACGCTTATTGCGGGACATTCCGGAGTCGGTAAATCGACCTTAGTAAACGCGATGGATGCGAATCTTGATCTCCGCGTCGGCGAGATTTCGGATGCACATTCCAAAGGGAAACATACTACGACTTTTGCAGAAATGCATCCGCTGGAATACGGCGGCTATATTATTGATACGCCTGGCATTAAAGAACTGGGCCTGGTGGATATGCAGAAAGAGGAAATCTCGGATTACTTTCCTGAGATGAGGGCTTTGCGCAATGAGTGCAAATTCAATAACTGCATACATGTGAATGAGCCTAAATGTGCTGTGATTGCAGCGGTTGAAAAAGGAGAGATCGCTTTATCGCGTTACAATAGTTACCTGGGGATTATCAGTGGTGAAGAATTGGACATTAATAATTATGAATAATCTTCTGAAATGAAAGCTGTTATTCAACGTGTTTCACAGGCATCTGTTACCATTGATGGAGCAATAAAAAGTGCCATTGGTGCAGGAATGTTGATCCTGATCGGTATAGAAGAGGCGGATACGAATGAAGACATCGAATGGCTTAGCGGTAAGATTGTAAACCTTCGGATATTTAATGATGAACAGCAGGTGATGAATTTATCGCTGAAAGAAATTAATGGCGATATTCTGCTCGTTTCGCAATTCACCTTGCATGCCTCCACAAAAAAAGGAAACCGTCCCTCCTATATCAAAGCAGCCAAACCGGAAATTGCGGTTCCTTTGTATGAAAAAATGATAAGCCAGCTGGAAAAAGATCTCGGCAGAAGCATACAAACCGGCGTATTTGGAGCCGACATGAAAGTAGCCTTGCTGAATGATGGCCCTGTAACCATTATTATTGACAGTAAGAATAGGGAATAAAAAATTGTTTTTGCTGATTATATCCGAATCCCGATTATACAAACATCATCCACTTGTTCCAGATTTCCTTTCCATTCATTAAAGCTTTTTTCAATGATGATTTGCTGCTCATCAAGGGGCAGGTGACTAATTGCCACGAGACTTTGCTGAAGCTGCTTGTATTTGAATTTCTTTCCTTTGTCGCCCCCAAATTGATCGGCATATCCATCGGTGTAAAGAAATAGGAGATCGCCTTTCAATACTTCAATCTCCTGAGTAGTAAAAGGCAGAGCATTTTCGTTGAAGCCGATTGCTTGCTTATTCGATTTGAATTCAATAATATTTTTATCCCGGATGATCCAGAGTGAGTTGTTTGCCCCCGCCCAGGTGTGTTTTCCGCTTTTAATTTCTCTTGCAAGGAAAGAAATGTCCATTCCGTCTTTCAGATCCTTCCCGCTTTTATTGAAGGTTTCCAGTACAAGCTCTCTGGCTTTATCGAGGATCTTTCCGGGCTCCGTCAAATTGAATTCTTTTACACAACGAGATAGAGCGTTGGAACAAACTACACTCACTAAAGCGCCCGGCACTCCATGGCCTGTGCAATCGGCGGCGGCATAAAAAAGGTGTGTGGAAGTGGTTTCGAAAAAATAAAAATCTCCCGCAACAATGTCCTTTGGCTTGTATAAGAGAAAACTCTCTGGCAAATGTTTTTTGATGTCTGTTTCTTTTGCAAGTATGGCACTTTGAATCCGTTGAGCATACGTGATGGAATCAAGGATTTCCTTTTGCTTTTCCTCTACGATGCTTTTTTGCAGTGCAATAATGGTATTCGCTTTTTGTTTTTGGCGATAAGCATTAAAAGAAATTCCGGCCACCAGCAACATCAGCGCAAAGCCTATAATTCCGCTATACGTATACATTTTTTGCTTTGAAATTTCCTGCTGATATTTAACATCTTCCAGCTTTGCTTTCTCCATATTTAAAACACTGTCGGCGGCAGTTTTCTTTTCATATTCGTATTGCAGTTGTTTTTTTAAAGCCGTTTTTCTGGTGCTTTCATTATTGATGCTGTCTTTCATTTGCATGTAGATCTCATGCATTTCAAGGGCCTTCATTCCATTGTTTTGTTTTTTGTAAATTTCATAAAGCAATTTCGTGGAATGTGCTATGTCCACCGGGTAGCCCAGTTCTTTCGCAGCAGCATATCCCTTGTTCGCGTATAGCGTTGCCTTCGTTAAATCACCATTGTCAAAATAAATTCCAGCAATATTATTCAATGTATGCGCAATGCCTTTTTTGTCTTTGAGGGTTTCCCACAACGCTAAGGCTTTTTCATAATAGTCAAGCGCTGTAGCTCGATCACCCGTTTTGTCATAGATATTACCGAGGTTCACGAGTGAAGAAGCATATCCCCGTGTATCGCCGATCTTTTCTTTGATGGCCATACTCTTCATATGGTATTCTCTTGCTTTTTCAATATTTCCTTGGGCCTGATAGATCGTTCCGATGTTGCCGAGCGACAATGCAATGCCGTATTGATCTTTCAGCTCCTCGCGAATTTTTAGGCTTTTCTGATAATACTCCAAGGCCTTTGGGATATCTCCCTGTGTATCGTAGATCGTTGCCATGTTGTGAAAGGCAGAAGCGATACCCTCTTTATCGCCGGTCTTTTCGTGTATCTTGCGGGCTTTGTCGAAATAATCCAGGCCTTTGGCAATGTCACCCAGATCAGTATATAAATTACCAATGTTACTTAATGAAATGGCAATTGAATTTTGATCGCCTATTTTCTCTTTTATCGCAAGGCTCTTTTGGTAGTATTCCAGCGCTTTTGTAATATTGCCTTGTTGGTAATACACTGCTCCGATATTGTTTAGTGAGCTGGCTAAGCCTTTGTCATCGCCAACTTCTTCCTGGATCTTCAGACTCTGAAGGAAATAGTCCAATGATTTTTGAACATCGGAACGGGTGTATATAAACCCGATGTTATTTAATGCCAATGCAGAATAACCGAGGTAGGTCTTCTTTACAATCCCAGCTGATTCTTTTTTAATATTGGCTGAAAGGATTTTTTGGGCATCCTGCCAAAGCAACAATGCCGAATCGGGAGAGCTCATGTAAATTTCTTCTCCCAGAAATATCATGGAAGCTACTCTGGAAGTATCATGCTTGGCGTTCTTTAGAGCATTTCTCAACGAGTCAGCTCTGGAGACGCCGGAAGCGATGCAAATACTGTTGCTGAAAATGAAAAGTATAAAAAGAGTTCGTGTATAATTTCTCATCAGGTGGAGGTCAAATGACTAAGCGAATATAATCCTATTTTGCAATATTATTCAAACCTCAACGCTTCAATCGGATCTAAGCGGGATGCTTTAATGGCAGGATAGATTCCTGAAAGTGTTCCGACGATCAGGCAAAGAATGATACTCATCATGATCCAGAACCAGGGAATAATAAAGCTGATGTCAAACATATAGGCGATCACATTCCCGAGGATCATTCCCAGCAATGTTCCGCAAAAGCCTCCCAGCTGGCAGATAACAAGTGCTTCTACCAGGAACTGACTGCGGATTGTTTTTCTTGTGGCTCCAACTGCTTTTCTGATGCCGATTTCCCGGGTACGTTCAGACACCGAAACCAGCATGATGTTCATTAAGCCGATGGCAGCCCCTAACAGCGTGATGATTCCTATAATGGTAGCGCCCATGGTCACTTTCTGCATGTTTTCGATAAGGATGTTGGCAAGGTTATCACTTTTTGTGATCTCAAAATTATCCTCTTCACCTGCGCTCAATCTTCTGATCACACGAAAGGTTCCTGTCGCTTCACCAATGGCTGCATCCATGAGTTGCGAATTGTTGCACATCACATTGATCGTGAAGGTCATGTTCGGAATTGAAAAGTACTGGCGCACATTGCTCAGTGGTAAAATAGCCACCTTATCGCCTCCGAATCCCGAGCTGTTTCCTTTTGATTTCAATATTCCAATCACTCTGTATTTTCCGCTTCCGATGGTAATGATTTTGTCAATCGGGTCGTTTTTTTTGTCGAACAATGCATCAATAACATCCTTTCCGAGAATCACGACATGATTTCCATACTGAATTTCCTGCGCGGAGAAATTTCGGCCGCGTTCCAGGTCATACCCCGAGGTGCTCATGTAATTTTCATCGCCGCCGAATACCCTTACGTTGGGGTTGGTTTTCTTTGATTCGAATTTCAGCGTGGCTGCACCGGAAGCCATGGTGGAAACAGAAGGCTTGGCCGGAAAATTATATGCTTTACTGAATTGTACTGCTTCATCGTAACTGATGCTTCTGAATCGCCTGGGCTTTTTGCCGTTTCTGCCAATCCTGACGGTCATTTCACGGTTCCTGATGGTAAATGTATTGGCACCCATGCTGGTGAAATTGCTGTTGATGGAAGACTTTAAAGCATCAATGGAAGTGAGTGTTCCTACCAACGAGGTGATGCCGATCGTGATAATAAAAACGGTAAGGATGGTACGCAATAACTGGCTTCGGATAGCCCGTAATGATATTTTGATATTTTCCTTTAAAACTGAGGCCATTGTTCCTTATGTAGGGTAGCAAAATTAATAAACAAATTGGAATGGACCGGTTATTGACAGGGGTTTGTGACAGTTAATAATTTTCTTGTCTAAAATGGGCTCTGAATTCCAACAATAATGTATCTTTAGATCGTTCTTTAAAAATCGTTTGATTATGTCAAAAAAATTCTTGTTTTTGAGTTCTGCAGTTCTGCTGATGGCGATGCTGATCACAACCTTGCCTGTATTTGCTCAAACACCAAAAAAAGCGGGAGCCACCGCTGGAAAAACGCCCGCAGCTGCTGCCAAAGGTAAACTAGCTGCCGACATGGATTGCACGGTGAAGTTAAACGGAGGTGCAAAGCTTCTTTCGCTAAAGGCTTACACGCCTTTGGATGTAGTTCTAAAAGTAGGAGACAATAGTATTGAAGCAACTTCTGTAGATAAAAAATCAAACTTCAGGAACACTGTAGTCGGTAAGGCCGGAGAAAGTATAATTGTGGAAATATCTTTTTTTGATGACAGTAAATTTCTTGATTATATAAAAACCGGAAATGTGAATATGGCGGAAACAGCCATTAAAAAAAATCCGGGTTTGGCTACCAATCTTGATGGCGCTTTGGTGACATCTCCTTTGCAGGTAGCAATTGAAAATTCCCAGCCGGAAATGGTGACCTTCCTATTGAATAAAGGTGCCAGCTTCACAAAACCGGAAAATATTTACCCTCTCCATTTGGCTGTTAAATACGCTTCTTCTACAAAGCCGGCTAAAGATAAACCGGCTCCCGATAAAGCGCTCGCTGAGCTTTTCTTAAGCAAAGGCTGCAAGATAACCGATAAGGATGATGGCGGAAATACGCCTTTGCATTGTGCAGTAAGAGCAGGCAAAATGGACCTGGTGACCATGTTAGTGAAATTAGGCGCTGATGTAAATGCAAAAAATGATTTTGACGATACACCAATGAAAATTGCAGAAGAAAAAGGATTGATCTCCATCATTAGTTTCCTTGCTGCGAATGGTGCAATTCCGGAGAAAAAACCGGAAGCCAAATCAGAAGAGGAAGAAGAAAAAAAATCAGAATAAAACCAAACAGAATAAAACAATAAATTAAACCAACACTACATTATGGCTTTTGATATTGAAATGATCAAGGCGCTTTACGAAAAGATGCCTTCTAAAGTGGAAGCAGCTAGAAAATTGATCGGCCGCCCGCTTACATTAACAGAAAAAATACTTTATTCTCATTTACATGCGGATCAAAAAGCGGACAATTTTAAACGCGGTGGTTCCTATGTGGATTTTGCTCCTGACAGAGTAGCGATGCAGGATGCAACTGCTCAGATGGCTTTGCTGCAATTCATGCAGGCTGGCCGTCCACAGGTTGCCGTTCCTTCTACCGTTCACTGTGATCACTTGATTACAGCTAAAAACGGTGCTAACGAAGATCTTGCCTTTGCAACAAAAGAAAGCAAGGAAGTATTTGATTTCCTTGGATCAGTTTCTAATAAATACGGTATTGGCTTCTGGAAACCAGGTGCAGGAATTATTCACCAGGTAGTGCTTGAAAATTATGCTTTCCCCGGCGGAATGATGATTGGAACCGACTCTCATACAGTGAATGCAGGTGGTTTGGGAATGATCGCGATAGGTGTAGGTGGAGCAGACGCTTGTGATGTAATGGCTGGTTTGCCTTGGGAATTAAAAATGCCAAAGCTGATTGGTGTGAAACTAACAGGTAAATTAAGCGGCTGGACAGCTCCAAAGGATGTGATCCTGAAAGTGGCAGGAATTCTTACCGTAAAAGGTGGAACAGGTGCCGTTGTGGAATATTTCGGTGAAGGCGCTACATCCATGAGCTGTACAGGAAAAGGGACGATTTGTAACATGGGCGCTGAAATTGGTGCTACCACTTCTACATTCGGTTACGATGAAAGCATGGAACGCTACCTGAATGCAACTGGAAGAGCGGATGTTGCGGCCTATGCGAATAAAGTGAAAGAACATTTAACGGCAGATGCTGAAGTATATGCAAACCCTGAAAAGTATTTTGACCAGGTGATTGAGATCAATCTTTCTGAGTTGGAGCCGCATGTCAATGGGCCTTTTACTCCGGATCTTGCCACACCCATCTCCAAATTAAAAGAAGAAGCCATTAAAAACGGTTGGCCACTTAAAATTTCTGTAGGTCTGTTAGGCTCTTGTACCAACTCCTCTTACGAAGATATCTCACGCGCTGTGAGCCTTGCAAAACAAGTTTCATCTAAAAATTTAAAAGCAAAATCCGAATACCTGATCAATCCGGGATCTGAACAAATTCGCTTCACTATTAAACGTGACGGTTTCCTGGATGTGTTCGATCAGATTGGTGCTAAAGTGTTTACCAATGCCTGCGGACCTTGTATCGGAATGTGGGATCGTATGGGAGCTGAGAAGCAGGAGAAAAACACCATCATTCACTCGTTTAACAGAAATTTTGCAAAACGCGCCGATGGAAATCCGAATACCTACGCGTTTGTTGCTTCACCGGAAATAGTAACAGCGATGGCTATTGCAGGGGATCTTACGTTTAATCCACTGACTGATTCATTGATGAATGAAAAAGGGGAAATGGTGAAATTAGATCCTCCTTCAGGAAATGAATTGCCTCCAAAAGGCTTTGCTGTAGAAGATGCAGGCTACCAGGCTCCGGCTGCTGATGGTAGCAAAGTAACGGTAAACGTTTCTCCAGCCTCTGATCGTTTGCAATTGTTGGATCCTTTTGCTGCCTGGGAAGGTGTTGACCTGAAAGGATTGAAGCTGTTGATCAAAGCGAAAGGTAAATGTACAACTGACCACATTTCTATGGCCGGACCGTGGTTGAAATACCGTGGACACCTGGACAATATCTCTAATAACATGTTGATTGGTGCTGTCAATTTCTTTAATGAGAAAACCGACAATGTGAAAAATCAGCTGACTGGCACTTATGATTCAGTACCTAAAGTACAACGTGCTTACAAGGCGCAGAACATTGGTTCAATCGTGGTAGGCGATGAAAATTACGGCGAAGGTTCTTCCCGTGAGCATGCTGCAATGGAGCCTCGTCACTTAGGTGTTCGTGCGGTATTGGTGAAATCCTTTGCACGTATCCATGAAACAAACCTTAAAAAACAAGGGATGTTAGGATTGACTTTTGTTGATAAAGCTGATTACGATAAAATCAAAGAAGATGATGTAATTGATATTATCGGATTAACAAACTTTGCTCCGAATACGCCTCTAACATTGGCGTTAAATCATGCTGACGGAACGAAAGAAGAGATCAAGGTTAATCATACATACAATGAACAGCAGATCGAGTGGTTCAAAGCTGGCGGTGCTTTAAATATTATCCGTGCAAATGTGAAAGCATAAAATAATTATATGAATGAATGTAAAATGCTCCGCGATTTGCGGAGCATTTTAATTTAAACTGATCGCATGTATACAACCGCAACTTCTCCTGTCAGAATCGATTTTAGAAATGATAAGCTTTTAAAAGTTTTTTGTCTGCTTTTTTTAGGGTTCTGGTTTTCAACTCTTGTCGGTACCACTAATCTTACCAACTGGTTTATGGAAAATGCACTGGTAATTGTTTTTATCAGCATCCTTGCTTTTACCTATACTAAATTTAAATTCAGCGCGCTCAGTTATACTTTTATTCTTGTTTATTTGTGTCTGCATATATATGGTGCAAAGCATACTTATGCTTTAAACCCTTTTGGATTCTGGCTTCAGGATTATTTTGGTTTGATCCGAAATCCATACGACAGGATTGTGCATTTTAGCTTTGGTTTTATGCTGGTATATCCCATGCGTGATTTCTTTTTGAATAAAATGCAATTTCCGAATTGGGTGGCATGGGTGCTTCCAACGGAAATCACGCTTTCTTTCAGTTGTCTTTATGAACTGATCGAATGGGCCGTTGCTGATATTTTCTTTACCGCACAAGGAGCCGATTATTTAGGATCACAAGGAGATATTTGGGATGCGCAAAAAGATATGTTCATGGCTTTTTGCGGTGCTGTATTGATCAGTATTAGCGTAGCCTTAACCAGAAAAATTATAAAAAAATAATGAAAGCATACAACCCAAAGGACTGGACGAAACTCATCTTCGATTTTCACAGATCACAATCGTTTCGAATGGTATTGCCGGCTATGGCTGCTTTGGCCATGTATTCTGCCATATTGTGTTACCTGGATATAGAAATGAAAGTGATTCATTTGAAAAGCACTACGGTTATCCATTCGCTTTTAGGTTTTGTATTATCACTGTTGTTGGTGTTCAGAACAAATACGGCTTATGATCGTTGGTGGGAAGGGCGTAAGCTCTGGGGAGACCTGGTGAATAACAGCAGGAATTTGATGTTAAAACTAAATGCATTTATTCCGGATGAAAAGAAAGAGCTGAAAAATGAATTCAGAATATTGATCACTAATTATGCTTTTGCCTTGAAAGATCATCTGAGAGGAGGCTTTATAGAAGGGCAGCTTGAAGATCATTCCCGGTTAAGAATTAAGGAATTAAAAACATACAATCACGTTCCAAACAGAATAGCGCAACAGCTGTATGCCGAAACAGAAAGCCTTCGTAAACAGAACATTGTAAGCGAAGAAACAATGCTGCTGCTGAATGAGGAATTGCGCTCATTTACAAATGTAGCCGGAGCTTGTGAACGAATAAAAAAAACACCCATTCCGTATTCATACAGCACGTTCATTAAACGAGTGATCCTTCTTTACATCATCACGTTGCCGATTGGGTTAGTGGAAGAATATAGATGGATAACAATCCCTATGGTGCTTTTTGTGTTTTATGCTTTTGCCGGACTGGAGCTTCTTGCAGAGGAAATCGAGGATCCGTTCGGGCATGAAGACAATGATTTGCCGATCGACGAAATTTCAAACACCATCAAAAAAAATCTACTGGAAATTGTAAGGTAATTAAAAAGCCATCAAGCCGTCAATTCCGTCCATCTCCTTGTATTTATCAATAATGGAGTCGGCATTCAGCATCACTTCTTTGATCGTTATACTGATGTATTTTCCATTACTGGATTGTTTTTGAGTAATCACCGCTTCATCAGAAAATTTGGCTTCAACCAAAGCGATCTTACGATTATCTGATGGAACTATGAATTTAAACATGTAAATGATCGGCCAGCCCTTCTCTTTGTTTAACTGCCCACGTAGCTTTTCAAATTGTTCATCTTTATTCATAATACAAAGATAAAGCTTTATTGCTTTTTGTTACTTTTGTTGTAAAATAATATCGGTGGAAACATTTAAAATAAAAGGGGAGTACATTCAGCTCAATCAGCTGATTAAAGCCATGGGCTGGTGTGAGAATGGGGCCGAGGCAAACAGTCTCATCGATGCCGGTTTGGTGAAAGTGAACGGAGTAGCAGAGCATCGCAAACGCAATAAATTGATTCCGGGAAGCAAAATTGAATTCAGTGATAAACACGTAATAATCGAATAATGAAGCATCTGTTTTTTCTCTTGACTCTGCTTGTCGTATTTTGTTCTAAGCTTTCTGCTCAGGAAATTCCGCCGGAACACATCGCTGTATCTAAAGTCCCTAATGATTATGAATTGACAGATAAGCAATATTCCGCCTGGAAATCCATAAAAAATAATTGGATGGCGAGTGATTACGAACTCATCGAATCAGAAAATAAAATCAAATTGAATTGCAAGAGTTGTGAATCGTTTTACATTGAAGTGGAACTGAAAGTTAATGCCAGCGGAAAGCTGGAGTATTATAAACTGATTAGTGGAAAACGATGCGGAATGCCTATTACCAAACAATTAGAGTTAAGGATGATGCGCAATTTTTTTAAATTTGAATATCCTTCAGAACTCAGAAATGTCTCTTTTAAGACACGGCTCGGCAATGTGCTGAAATGCTAACCGTGATAAACCCGCGAAGCGACAATCTTTCCCTTTTTTACTTCCAGAACTTCTGCTACCAGCATGTCTTCTTCCGTTTCCACTTTTCGTATGTATTCCATGAAAATCCTGTCCTCATTTGCCGTTAAGGAAGTAACCTCGTAATGAAGCGTCGGTAAACGCTCAAAAGCGTCCTGCCACCATTCCCGCAATGCATTTTTTCCGCTTACAAAGCCATTCGTTTCAGGTTTTCTTATCTTTAATTTAGGGCTGAAATGTCTTGCCTCCTCGTGATATAATGCAAGTAATTTTTCCAGGTCGTGTGTGTTGAATGCTTCGAACCATTTTAGTGCAATTTGGGTGATTTCTTCCGGATTCATAAAAGAGCGTTTTAGACGGGTAAATTTACGCTATTCTGTGTGAAAATGGCCTGAAAAATTGTTTTTAAACCCTTAATAAAATCAATAGTATTTGCTATTTTTAACAACTTAAGCATTGATCATGAAACCGGGATATTTTTTTACACTTTTATTGCTCATTTTGATCCGGACCAGTCTGGCTCAAATTGACCCGGCGAAAGTCACCATCGCCCGCGATACTTTTGGCATCCCTCATATTTTTGCTTCTACCGATGCCGAAGTGGCTTATGGCTTGGCCTGGGCTCATTGTGAAGACGATTTTGAGCATATTCAGATGATGATGATTACGGCTCAGGCTCGTTTGGGCGAGCTGAACGGGAAGAATGGCGCGATCTCTGACTACTTTGTTCGTTTTATCAAAGCAAAAGAAATTGCTGAAGAGAAATACGTTTCTGATCTGACCTACGATTACAAAAGGGTGCTTCAAGGATACGCAGACGGATTAAATAGCTATGCTGACAAGCATCCCGGAGAAGTAAAGCTAAAGAATGTTTTTCCGGTAAGCCCCGAGAATATTATCACAGGATATGTCGTTATACTTACCAGCATGGTTGGCGTGCCGAGGGCGTTGGAGTCTATCGTCAAAGGAAAGCCCGATGAATATATTTTCAACGCGAGCGCAGGCTCTAACGGAATTGCAATGAATTCGAAGATTACCAGCGACAGCGCTACTTATTTGTTGATCAATCCGCATGTGCCCCTCGAAGGAAGTGCTTCCTGGTATGAAGCCCATTTGTGTAGCGAGGAAGATCTTAACATTTATGGAGCACTTATACCCGGAATGATCAGTCCGGCAATGGGCTGTAACAATCACCTGGGCTGGGCAATCACATTCAATTGGCCCGACTATGTGGATATCTATCAGATGGAGATAAATCCTGCGAATAGAAATCAATACAAGTTTGATGGCGATTGGTACGATTTTGAAGTCAGGAAAATTCCTCTGAAAGCAAACAAGTTCAAAGTTAAAAAAGAGGCGCTTTGGTGTATTTACGGTCCGGCATACAGAACCGAGAAAGGCGTTTATGCGTTGCGATACAATACCATGTTCAACGTGAAAGCCGCAGAGCAATGGTTCAATATCGGGAAAGCGCACAATTACACTGACTTTTATATGATCATGCAAATGCAGGGTATTCCATTGTTCAATTTCGTAATGGCAGATGATCAGAATAATATTTTTTATCTTTTCAATGCAGCTTTGCCTGTTCGAAATACCCAGTATAACTGGCAAAAAACAGTTCCGGGGAATACTTCTAAAACATTCTGGAACAACGTTTATGCGCTCAATCAGCTGCCCCAGAAACACAACCCAACATGCGGATATGTCTATAACACCAACAATACTCCATTTCATTGTACTGCTTCTGCAGAGAATCCCAGTGAAGCGACTTTTAATAAACAGTCAGGCTTCAGCTGGAACAGAATCAATAACCGTGAGCTGCGTTTCAACGAATTGATGAAAGACAGGACCTCGGTTTCATTTGAGGATTTTAAAAAGATAAAATACGATTGTTCTTATCCGGATAAGCAGGGAGGGATTTATAAAACGTTTAAGCCGATTTACAATCTGCAAGAATCGGATCATCCGGATATTTCCGATGCGATTGCTAAATTGAAAAAATGGGATTTTTCGGGATATGCTGATAACAGGGAAGCTGCATTGGTTGCTTTGACCTTTGATTACCTCTTTCGGAAAAAGGAGGCAGGGTATAATGAATTGGAAATTGGTTTGGAGTACAGTACCGAACTATTGCTGGAAGCGATACGGTATGCAAAAAAAAAATTAATCACTTTTCATAAAACGATAGATGTTCCTTTCGGGGAAGTGCAGCGTTTAATGCGGGAAAATAAAAGCTATCCTGTATATGGATTGCCGGAATGCCTGAAATCGATGTCGAGTGAAGTAACGAAGGATGGTTTCCTGAGAGCCCATAATGGCGATTCATTTATCATGTTTGCCAAATTTTCCAAAAATGGTAATAGCTTTGAAACAGTTGTTCCATACGGTGAATCACGAAGAAAGGGTAGCCCGCATTTAACGGATCAGATGGAATTATACAGTAAACAACAAACGAAACCGGTGACATTGGATAAGGCAGAAGTATTAAGAACTGCCGCCCGCATTTATCATCCGCAATAATTAAAAAATATATGACAGCTATTAAAAACGATTTGATCTTAAGAGCAGCAAGAGGAGAAAAAGTGGAACGAACTCCTGTTTGGTTAATGCGACAGGCAGGAAGGATATTGCCGGAATATCGTGAAGTTCGCGCAAAAATGGGAGGGTTCAAAGAACTAGTGGAAACACCTGAATTTGCTTGCGAAGTTACCATCCAGCCCGTCGATATTCTCGGCGTAGACGCAGCAATTATTTTTTCCGACATACTCGTGATTCCAGAAGCCATGGGCTTGCCTTATCAGATGATAGAAGCAAAAGGGCCGTGGTTTGAAAAGACAATTAAAACTGCCGCAGATATCGCACAAATTCGCGTCGCCAAAGCGGAAGATCTGCATTATGTGATAGATGCTATCAAGCTCACAAAAAAAGAATTGAACGGAAGAGTTCCGCTGATTGGTTTTGCCGGCGCGCCCTGGACCATCTTCGCATACATGATCGAGGGAAGCGGCAGCAAAACATTTTCAAAAGCAAAAAAGTTCTTGTACACGGAACCTGAACTTTCCCATCTTTTATTGCAGAAAATAACGGATAGCACGATCAATTATCTCAAGGGCCAGGTTGCTGCGGGAGCAGATATGTTGCAATTGTTTGATAGCTGGGCCGGAGTATTATCCCCCGAACAATACAATCAATTTGCATTGAAATACATTGCTCAGATCTGCGATGCTGTGAAAGACGTACCATTCACTGTTTTTGCGAAAGATGCGCATTTCGCACGAAAACAAATGGGAATGCTCAGCTGTGATACCATTGGTCTTGATTGGACGATGGATATAGCGGAATCCCGTGCCTTGATAGGAAACAATAAAACCTTGCAGGGAAATATGGATCCCTGTATGCTTTATGCCGATTATGCAACTATCAAATCGGAAGCACAAAAAATGTTAAAAACCTTTGGTCCGCATCGCCATATCGCAAATCTGGGTCATGGTTTGTATCCCGACCTGGATAAGGATAAAGTGAAATGCTTTGTGGATACAATCAAAGAATACAAATTTGACTAAGAAATGATAAGAATTAGAAATATTGAAACCATCTTTCTGAAGGCATTTTTGCTTTTAGCGGTTTCTTTGTTTTCTTATAATTCTTTTTCTCAGGATAAAAAAGGAAAAAACCTTGTTCCCAATCCAAGCTTTGAAACAAAAAAAAATAAAGGCACGGATATAAAATCAGCCATCCCATGGAAAGGTGTTGGTACTGTTGATTATTATTCGAAACCTGATAAAAGAGATACTTCGCGGTATAAAGGCGCCAGAACAGGGATCGGTTATGCAGGATTACGCTTTCAGTCCGATTACAAGGAATATATGCATGTGAAATTAGCGGAACCCTTAGAAAAGGGAAAAGTGTATCAGTTCAAAATGTATATCCGATTGCTGGAAGCCAATAACGTAACCGTAACGATCAAGCAATTAGGAGCCTACTTTTCAGACGAGGAGTTTAGGATCGGAATGATTTTCGAAGAAGCCGGATTAGTGGATACTACTTACAACAAAGGTATTTCAGGAACACTGAACTGGATGCTTATTCAAGGTGATTACACCGCACATGGCGGAGAGAAATACATCATCATTGGGAATTTCAGAACAAAAATGAAAGATGATTTTGTCAAAAAAAATAAATGGAGTCTCTTTGAGTTTAAGGAGGCTTATTACTACATTGATGATATTTCATTGCGTGAGAAGCTTCCTGAAATAGATTCAGTAGCAATCAGCAAAGAAGGTGGTATTGTTTCCTGGCTGCCATATGCTTTTAAGGGCGGACAAAAATTTGAAATAAAGGATCTGGAATTTGAGAAAGGAACAGCGTTGATTCTAAGCTCATCTTATGAAGCTCTTGATGATGTGGTAAAAATGTTAATTAGTCGCCCGCTGATGAGCATTCAAATTAGCGGGCACATGGATAAATTTGGAACAGAAGAGGAAGAAAAGAAGTTGTCGAAGGAAAGAGCAAAAGCGGTTTACGATTATTTTAAAAAAAAGAGCGTTACCAACCCGATGATATTTAAAGGTTATGGCGCATCGCAGCCGATCGCTCCCAATAATTCAGAAGAATACAAAGCAAAGAACAGGAGAGTGGAAGTTGTAATTATTAAAGAATAATTTAAAATGAAACACTAAAAACTCAAACTATGGCCGAAATTATAAAAGGCAACAAGAAAATTATTAACGCATGGGTCACTTACGATTTAGCAAACTCTGTTTATAATCTTGTTATTACCGCAACCATTTTCCCTATTTATTACAAGGCGCAAACTGTTACCAAGGATCTTGATGGAAACATCATTTCAAACATGGTTTCTTTTTTCGGAGCCAAAATTAAGAATACAACCTTATACGATTTTGCAATTGCTTTTGCCTTTTTAGTCGTTGCATTTCTTTCTCCGATTTTATCCGGTGTTGCCGATTATGGCGGAAATAAAAAGCGCTTCATGCAGTTCTTCTGCTATCTGGGCGCAATCTCTTGTTCGATGATGTACTTTTTTGATAGCAGCAATCTATACTTGGGGATTTTATTAGCGATTCTGGCTTGCGTAGGATATGCAGGTAGTCTGGTGTTTTACAATTCCTATCTTCCTGAAATTGCACCTCCTGAAATGCAGGATAAAGTAAGTGCGAAAGGTTTTGCAATGGGCTACTTCGGAAGTTCTTTCCTCCTTATTATAAATTTAATCATGGTGTTGCATCCTGAATGGTTTGGCTGGTTTAAAGAAGATGGCATTACACCGGATAAGGGCTTTGCTACTCGTGTGTCATTCGTTATGGTGGGCTTGTGGTGGCTAGGCTTTTCGCAGATCACTTTTTATTTTCTGCCTAAAGTTAATCCCAATATGGTTAAAAAAGAAAGGCCGGAGGGGCATCATTTAACACAGGGATTTAAAGAATTGAAAAAGGTATGGGTTGAATTAAAACATAACAAGCAATTAGTTCGCTTTTTACCAGCGTTTTTTGTCTATAGCATGGGTGTGCAAACGGTTATGCTGGTGGCGAACCATTTTGGTTCCGAAGAAATTAAAATGGAGTCAGGGCAATTAATTACAACGATATTAATTATTCAGTTTGTGGCAATGGCAGGTTCATTCTTATTTTCTTTCATCTCCAGAAAAAAAGGGAACCTGTTTACACTTAAATTGGCTACTCTCATTTGGGCGTCAATTTGTCTTTGTACTTTCTTATTTGTTCATACACCTGCTCACTTTTATATAATTGCAGCGTTGGTCGGTTTAGTGATGGGCGGGATTCAATCACTTTCACGCTCAACCTATTCTAAAATGTTGCCGGAATCAGAAGACAACGCTTCCTATTTTAGTTTTTATGATGTATGTGAAAAATTAAGCATTGTTTGCGGTATGGCAACTTTTGGGATAATCAATGAATGCAGTGCAACAATGCGGACGCCTATTGTAGCATTGGTTTCATTTTTTATTCTTGGTTTTTTACTGCTGTTTAGAATGAAAAAAATCCAATAGATTAAATCTTGTTGATACGTGGCCTCACACACAGATTTGTAAATTAGTAATGTTTGTAAATGTAGTTTAACATATGATAGTAGATATTTTTATTCCTTGTTTTATTGATCAGATCTACCCGGATACAGGCTTTAATATGGTGAAGATTCTCGAAAAAGTTGGTTGTGGTGTTAATTACAATCCGGAACAGACTTGTTGCGGCCAACCAGCTTTTAATGCCGGTTATTGGGATGATTGCAAAGAAGTGGGCGAAAAGTTCATTCGCGAATTTCAAAACGATCGCTATATTGTTTGCCCCTCTGCATCCTGTGTTGGCATGATCAAGAATTATTATCCTGAGATGTTTCATAATTCTGTTTTGCACAATGAGTATAAGCAGATTCAGAAAAACATTTTCGAATTTTCTGATTTTATGGTGAATGTTTTAAAAATTACCGACATCGGCGCAACGCTGAACGGAGTGGCCACTTATCATGATTCTTGTGCTGCTTTGCGTGAATATGGAGTGAAACGGGAGCCGCGTGTGTTATTGGAAAAGGTGAGAGGGCTTGAAATGCGTGAGATGAAAGATACTGAAACATGCTGTGGTTTTGGCGGCAGTTTCTCCGTGAAGTTTGAACCGATAGCGGTCGGGCTTGGCGAGCAGAAATTGGAAAACGCACTGGAAACCGGTGCAGAATATATGATCTCTACTGACGTTTCCTGCTTAATGCATGTGGATGGATATGCAAAGAAAGCGGGAAAGAATATTAAGATGATGCACTTGTGTGATGTGCTCGCTTCGGGCTGGGACTAAACTTAATTAAATAATGATCAAGCTACTTACCATTATTGGTGCTCGCCCGCAAATTATTAAAGCTGCTGCTTTGAGCAGAGCGATAAAGAACTCCTATTCCGAAAAAATCCGGGAGGTGATCGTGCATACCGGTCAGCATTATGATACGAATATGTCGCAGGTGTTTTTTGATGAACTCAAAATCCCTCATCCCAATTATAATTTAAATGCGGGGTCTGGCTCTCATGGGCGGCAAACGGCCGCGATGATTGACGGGATTGAAGAGATCCTGCTGAAAGAAAAACCGAATGCGATTGTTTTATATGGCGATACTAATTCTACGCTGGCCGGCGCAATTGCGGCCTCCAAGCTTCAGGTTCCGATTATCCACATAGAAGCAGGATTGCGTTCTTTCAATAAATCCATGCCGGAAGAAATCAATCGGGTCATGTGTGATCATGTTTCTACCTTGCTGTTTTCACCCACAAAAACAGGTTATGATAATCTCATAAAAGAAGGCTTTAAAAACAGCAACACTCCGCCATATACTGCGGATAATCCGAAAGTATATCATTGTGGAGATGTGATGTACGACAACACTTTGTATTTTTCTGCAGTGGCGGATGAGAAATCAACTGTTTTGAAAAAAAACAACTTAG
>DASWNK010000076.1:0-14751 GCA_036399275.1 Bacteroidia bacterium
TATTGCTCCAAAAATAAAACCTGCTTTTAAATACAATTCCAAGACAACAACAGATCTGAGCAAAGCAAAAACCATCGGTATCATTGTTACTGACAACCTCTCCGGCATAAAAAAATACCGCGCAATTATCGACGGCAAATGGGTTTTATGCGAATACGAATTCAAACAGAATTTATTGTTTTACACCTTTGACGACAAGGTTGAAAAAGGCAAACATACTTTTACAATCGAGGTATTGGACGACAAACAAAACAAGAGCTCATTCACTTTTATTTTTCTAAGATAAATTATGCCGCATCTTCTATTACTTCATGGCGCCCCATTTCATTTTTAACGTTTGTATTTCTTCTTTCGCTGGCAATTTAATCCCTTACTATTACTCGTCTCATATTCGTGCCTCTGTAGAAGCTAAAAAAAGCAGGGTGTTTAACGAGTATGTGGAGTTGTTTTAAGGCTGGAAAGTTGTATTAATTTTAATACATTACTATTTAAAAAATGTTAATTTAGCATTGAAAAAGAACTATTTCATTGCATTTCAAATTGCGGTTACCTTTTTTAGTGCGTTTTAAGTTTCTGACTAATAGGGACCGTAAGAAATTTTACTGTCGGGATTTTAAAGAGCTGTTACTTTCCATTAGCCAGTTCAACATGCAGGAACAACAAAGACAGCTGGATAAAACCCTGGCGGATTGGAAAGCGGATTACGAGCAGACGGATGATATTTTGGTGGTAGGGATCAGATGCTAAAAACAGTGGATTCAACCATTTTTTTAAACCAAAAACTAATAGCAGTATGTTAAAAAACATAAGGACTTTTAAGCTTAAGTTGATGCTTGCCGGAATCGGACTCGTTCTCTGTGCTTCCACATTTGCTCAAACTCAAGCCATCGATTCATTGAATACCTTGCTGGAAAATTCAAAGGGAGATACCACGGAAGTAAACACACTGCATGAACTAGCTCTTGCATATTACTCTTCCGACCCCGGAAAGGCAGCTGAGTTCACAAATAAAAGTCATACACTTGCCAAGAGACTTGATTACAGGAAAGGAATTGCAGATAATCTATTTACCCTGGCATGCCTTGCAAACGATAAAGGAAATTATGCATTGGCATTATCGCAATTTGATCGTTCCCTGGAAATTCGGGAACAACTGAAGGATAAAGCAGGAATTTCAGATTGCCTGTATAAAAAAGGAGATATGGCCCGTGCCGAGGGCGACTTTAAAAAAGCATTGGATTATCTGCAAAAGAGCCTGGCATTGCGAAATGAAATTAAGGATACTATCCGGATAGGTGATTCATACAATGGGATTGGAAGTCTGTATTTGCATTTTGGAAACTATGAGGAGGCATTGGCTTATTTTCTGAAAGCGGTAAAATTTTTCGAAAATTCGGGATCTTCCGAAAGGACTTTCAGGATGCAAACTAATATTGGCGCGGTTTATTTCCATATGGAAGAATATACTAAGGCATTGGAATTCTATTTACAGGGATTGAAGAACCCTAATAAAATCTCAGAGGCCAACGCCTATAATAATGTTGGTTCAGTATACTTGAAAAAGGAAATGTATCCGAGGGCGGAGGAGAATTTTCTAAGAGCCTTAACGCTCTATGACCAAATCGGCTATAAGAGTGGTACTGCTTCAACTTCAATGAACCTTGGCTACACCTATACCAAACTGAAGAAATTTAATAAAGCGCGGGAGTATAATTTTAAAGCACTAAAATTAGCGGAAGAGTTGAAGAAAAGAAGTCTTATTTGTAACTGTAATTTTAGTATTGCGGAGATGTATCAAAAGCAAGGGGATTTAATAAAAGCTCGGGAATATTCGAAAAATGGCGTGGCGCTGGCAAAGGAATATGGGTTGAATGGCCATATATTGCCCGGCTATGAACAACTATTCGAGATATATGTGGCGGAGAAGGATTATAAGAACGCGCTCGAAAATTACCAATTATACACCGCTCTAAAAGATTCCATATTCAGTAAGGAAAAAACCGCTTCCATTGCCGAACTGGAGACTAAATACGAAACCGACAAAAAGGAAAAGGAAATTCAGGTACTTACCAAAGATAAGGAACTGAAAGATAAACTGTTTAAAGAACAGCGAACAGTCCGTCTTTCACTGACGGGTGGTGTGATCTTATTATGTATTCTTTCGCTGGTGCTGTACGGGCGCTTTCGGTTCAAGAAAAAGGCCAATGCCTTGCTGGAAAAACAAAATCAGCTGATCGAAGAAAAAAACACACAGATCACCGACAGCATTGATTATGCGAAAACAATTCAGGAAGCTATTCTTCCGTCCGTAAGTACAGTGCAAGCTTTGTTTCCGGAATCGTTTATCCTTTTTAAACCGAAAGCGATTGTGAGCGGCGACTTTTACTGGGTTGCTGAAAGCGGCAATAAAATAATCTGTGCCGTTGCCGATTGCACGGGACACGGTGTTCCCGGCGCTTTCATGTCCATGCTGGGAAATAATATCCTTGACAACGTGATCAAAAAAGAAGCATATTCACCGCCTTCTGTGATCCTGGATACCTTAAACGAAGAAGTTATCCGGGTAATGGCGAAAGGAAAGGAGCGATCATCTGTGAAAGACGGAATGGATATCGCGCTGATTGCCGTAGATCCTGCGGCCAAGAAACTGGAATATGCCGGAGCGAAGAATTCCATGTACCTGATACGAGGGGGTGAGCTGACAGAGGTTAAGGCCGATAAATTTTCCATTGGCTCTTTAAAAAAAACGGAAGCCGTTCATTTTACCAATAATTCCTTCGATTTACAAAAAGATGATGTAATCTATTTGTTTTCCGACGGATATGCTGATCAGATTGGTGGCCCTTACCGAAAGAAACTCTATTACCAGACGTTTAAGGATCTCTTACTTTCTATCAGCACACTTGATATGGACCAACAAAAAAGACGGTTGGATGAGACCATTGTAAATTGGAAAGCGGATTACGAACAAACGGATGATATTTTAGTGGTGGGGATCAAGTGCGGATAGCGTTCTTTTATCAGAAACATCCTTTTACTATTGAGGTATTGGACGACAAACAAAACAAAAACTCATTCGCTTTATTTTCTAAGATAAATTATGCAGCATCTTTTATTACTTCACGGAGCCATCGGAGCGAAGGACCAATTAGCACCTTTATCAGAAGAATTAAAAAACAATTTCATTATACATACAATAAATTTCAGCGGGCATGGCGGTGAACCCATGCCGGAAATTTTCAGCATCGAATTATTTGCCGAGGATGTTTTACGCTATTTGAAAAACAATAACCTTGAATCGATAAACATTTTTGGATACAGCATGGGCGGTTATGTTGCGCTTTACCTGGCAAAACACCATCCTAAAAAAATCAAAAAAGTATTTACGCTTGCTACCAAATTTGCCTGGAGCCCGGAAATTTCTCAGAAAGAAATTAAGATGCTGGACGCAGAAAAGATCGCAGAGAAAGTCCCAGCCTTTGCAGCGATACTTGAAAAAAAGCATCAGCCGAACGACTGGAAAATAGTGTTACAGAAAACAGTGGACATGATGGTCGCGCTTGGAAATGACAGCACACTTATATCATCCGATTTTAAGAGTATACAAATCCCCGTAAAGCTCAGCATTGGCGATAACGATACCATGGTAAGCCTGGAAGAGACCGAAGAAGTTTGCAATTATTTGTCCGATGCAAAATTGATCATTTTTCCGGATACAGCGCATCCAATTGAAAAAGTGAATATTGAGAAGTTGAGTGCTGAGCTAAAAACTTTTTTTTGATTTATCTGTAACATTTTGTTCTTCCTGGTATCAAAAGGATAAACAAAACAGAAATTATGAAAAGATCTACGAAAACCACCCTTTTAGTTAGTATTCCAAGTCTAGTAAGTCTATTGATTGCTCTTATCCTTTCCCTGAACGCATCAGGCAGAAACTACCCCTTTGATGTTAAAGTTGTCGGCGAAGGAAAAAACAACATTGTTTTAATGCCTGGCCTGTCTTCCTCCGGAGATGTATGGAACGAAACGGTTGAGCATTATAAAAAAGATTACAAATGCCATGTGCTTACCATGCACGGTTTTGCCGGCGCCAAAGCCGACAGCCTTACCAGCTACAAAAACTGGGAACAAGGGATTGTTAACTACATTACTGATCATAAAATAGACAAGCCTGTTTTCATGGGCCATAGCATCGGCGGAGGAATGGCATTGCTCCTGGCTTCCGATCATCCAAATCTTTTTTCAAAAATTATTGTGGTTGATGCACTGCCTTGCCTGGGCGCTCTGTCCAATCCTAATTTCACAGCACTTCAGAATCCTGATTGTTCGATGTATGTAAAACAGTTTCAATCCATGAGCGAAGCGCAATTTTATGCCATGCAGAAACAAACCATGCCTTCCATGATGGCGGACTCTGCACACCTGGAAGAAGCGATACAGTGGTCTGTAAAATCTGACAGAAAAGCGATGGCAGAAATCTACTGCCAGTTTCTGAATACCGATCAGAGAGAAACGATCAAAACAATCAAATGTCCGGCGCTTGTTTTACTGGAAGCACCATTTACTGCCATTAAACCTGCCATCGAAGAACAGTTTAAAAATCTAAAAACCGGTAGTCTCCACTATTCTGATAAAGCACTTCATTTCATAATGTATGATGATACACAGTGGTACTTCAAACAAATTGATGCATTTTTGAAGTAGAATGGAATTCGAAGAAATATACAGCAGCTACAGTCCGAAGATCTTTCGTTTGTGTAAGGGTTATGTAAATGACCTGGACCTGGCGAAAGACCTTACCCAGGAAACATTCATCCAGGTGTGGCAGAATCTTGATAAATTCAGAAACGAATCAGGCATTGGCACCTGGATCTTCAGGATCGCTTCCAATATCTGCCTCAGACAAATGGAACGCTCTTCCAAAATGCCGAAAGCAGAAATCCCTTTTCAGATCGAAGATAAAAAGGAGGAACCGCTAAACGAACAGCTAGAGATGCTTTATAAGTGCATCAGCACACTGGAAGAAAGTGATCGCTTGATTATTTCACTTGTTCTGGAAGATCTGCCTCAGAAGGAAATAGCAAGCATCACAGGGATCTCTGAAGGAAATGTACGGGTGAAGATCCATCGTATTAAACAAACATTAACACAACGATTCAATGAGCATGCAAAACTTTGATGAACTAAAAAACATCTGGCAGAAAACCAGCAGCGACTTGCCTTCTGTTCAGGAAGTGCTTTTGTCCGTGGAAAAAGCAAGAAAAAAAATGATGCGGAAAAATCTGCTGGCAATTATTGTATTGACATTTACATTTATCTTCATTGTATTCATTGCTCTCCATTATGAATTTAAGCTTTGGACCACCCATACCGGTATCATTCTTACACTCATTGCAATATGCCTGGGAGTTATGTTCAATACGAGCCTTGCAAAACTACTGATGAAGAAAAGCGATGGTACACTTTCGAATACGGAATACCTGGAACAGCTGAAAGAAATAAGAACAAGGCAGCGTTTTATTCAAAGTAAGGGAATTACGGCTTACTTCATTTTACTTACGTTCGGCATCCTGTTGTATATGTATGAATTTGCTATTCGTGATCTTGGATTCGGAATTATTGCTTATTCGATCACGCTCGCCTGGATTGCTTTCAACTGGTTTTACACCAGAAAAAAAACAATTGCAAAGCAAGACAAACAGATCAACGAACAGATCGAAAGCATTGAAAAACTAATTCATTCAATTAACAATTAGTTCCATGAAGCTAACTCTCCACTTTATGATGCAGTGTTTCTTCGGCCGTATGCCTGATAATCCTTTCCGCTTCCTCCTCACCAATATATTTTTTAACAGCGCTATGTCCCACATAGATCATAGGCGTTAAGGCGACAGCTATAATCAATTTGGCTATATAGCCGGTCAGAGCCATGTTAAGGAAAGTTGCGGTGTCTACCTTTCCGGGAAGCCAAAAGCCGATTCCGGCAACAATGAACGTATCTATTAACTGAGAAATGATGGTAGAACCCGTGCTTCTTAGCCAAATCATCTTTCCTCCTGTTTTATCTCTTAATAACCAGAAAATGCTTACATCAATGAACTGGGAAACTAAGAAAGCGACAATGCTTCCAACGATGATCCACATGCTTTGCCCGAAAACCGCATTGAACTGCTCATCCGTTACTTCTGTTTTAGAGATGCCTTGGGCCGCAGGAACCTTCATCGCAAAAAACAAAATAATAAAAGCATAGGCGATCAGGGAAGCAGTGATCAGTGATAATTTTTTAACGCCTGACTTACCATAATATTCATTAATAAGATCGGTGGCAAGAAATACAACCGGCCATGGAAGAATACCTACGCTCATGACGAAAGGCCCCATAAAGATCAGCTTACCTCCTATCAACTCCGCAACTATAGCATTGGTGATAAAGATGCCCGCTAAAATGATGAATACCAATTCCTTTTTTGTTCTAAACATTTTTTTAAGTATCAGGTATCAGGAGTTTAGTATCAAGACATTCCAACGTCCTAGACGATTACATGCTTATTCCACTCTCACATCGCCAATCTCATATCTCAGATCTCATCCAAAAACTCCTCCATTGCATTATAAATATACTCCAGGTCGTCATTGCTGATGCAATACGGAGGCAATATGTAAACAATGTTTCCAAGCGGACGAAGAATAATACCTCTGGCAATAAAGAACGCTGAAATATACTCTGCCAATGAATTCAGGTAATGAGTCGATTCATTGCTTTTTACTTCGAAGGCGATGATTGTTCCCAACTGCCTTACGTCTATTAATGCTTTGTGCGTTTTTATCTTTTGTAAAAAAGCATTATGTTTCTCTTCTATCCGTTTGATATTTTTAAAAGCTTCCGGCAAATCAAACAGGTCCATGCTTGCCAGGGCCGCCGAACAAGCTGTTGGGTTGGCGGTATAGGAATGCCCGTGAAAAAACGTTTTCATTTTGTCATCACTCAGAAATGCGTCGTAAATAAATTGTGCGCAACTGGTTACGCCCAATGGCATTACGCCGCCAGTAAGCCCTTTGCTCAGGCAAATAATATCTGACTTCTGTTCTAAGTGATCGTTTGCGAAAAATTTTCCTGTTCGGCCGAAACCTGTCATCACCTCATCGGCAATCGTAATCACCTTTTTAGCTTTGCATTGCGCAATCATTTCATTTAATACTTCCGCAGGGTACATCACCATTCCTCCTGCTCCCTGTACCAATGGCTCAAAAATAAACGCAGCAATATCATCCTGCTTTAAGGCTGATTCCAACGCAATCATACTAAGCTCTTCTTTCCCTTTCACTGGAACAGGAATATGAATCACATCAAACAATAGTTTTGAAAAAGGCAGATTGAATGCGTTACGCGCTCCTACACTCATTCCTCCGAATGTATCGCCATGGTATGCATTTTCAAAAGCAATCATCTTCGTTTTGCTGATGCTTTGATTGCTCCAGTATTGAAAAGCCATTTTCAAAGCAACTTCTACAGCAGTCGAACCATTATCCGAATAAAATATCTTGGACTGATTATCCGGCAAACGCTTCAATAAACGCTCTGCCAGCTGAACTGCCGGCTCATGTGTAAAACCGGAAAAGATAGCGTGTTCCAGTGTTTGCAATTGCTCCGAAATTTTTTTCGCCAGGTAAGGATGCGCATGTCCGTGCACATTCACCCACCAGGAAGCGATTCCATCGATGTAACGCTTTCCGTTCTCATCAAAAAAACACGCACCTTCCCCCCTGACAATTCCAATTGGCAATGGAGCGGTTTTCAATTGTGTGAAGGGATGCCACACCACATTTTTATCTCTTTCCTGTAATGTCATAAATCAATAATCCCATCAAAAATATACATTTTTGATGGGATTATTATGAAACCTTTTTTGTTAAAAACGAACTAAGCAGGGTCTTTCAGATATTCAAATTCTTTTGCGTAACGTGAAATCACTTCGCTGTTAAGGTCTTTCTCTTTATTGATCCTTCCCAGGATCTTTAAACCGCTATAATCAATAATAATATCTTCCGACAATTGATGAGGAGGACCGTTAAATACAAGACCTAAGATTTTTACACCTCTGCTTTTCAGCACATCAATGGATAACAGTGAATGATTGATACTTCCCAAATAATTTTGAATCACCAATACCACTTCCGCATCAAATTTTTTGATCATGTCAACCATGAACTCTTTCCTGTTCAAAGGAACCATCAGTCCTCCGGCGCCTTCCATGATCAGAATCTTATTATCAGTAGTTGGAAGAGTAAGATCGGTCAAACCGATATCAATTCCTTCCAGCTCCGCGGCCGCGTGAGGCGACATGTATTGTTTCAGCAAATAACCTTCGGTATGAAATTTACTTTCCGAATTACTCACCCATTTCTGGACTTTTGCGGTATCGGTAGAGAAGAAACTTCCTGTTTGAACAGGCTTCCAATAATCCGCTTTCAGAGCTTCGGCAAGTACGGATGAAACGACTGTTTTTCCAACATCAGTTCCTATTCCGGTAACAAATATCTTTCGCATAAATATTTTCGAGTATGGTAATTGAACGAAATTATAACAATTTGGTTACTTAATCAGTATTTTCTTGCAAAATGTTCATTTATAATTGCTGCTGCTTTTTTAATCTCCTTTTCTGTATTATAAGCATGAATACAGATTCTTAAGCGCTCTTTCCCTCTTGTAACCGTCGGACTAAGAATCGGGCGAATATCAAATCCTTTTTCCTGAAGCGCTACTGCAAGCGTTTTCACCTCATCATTTCCGCTGACTACAATACATTGAATGGGACTCTTGCTGTCAATCAGAAATGATTTTGTCTGTTCAGAAACAGCCTCTTTAAAGCATGTAATGCAATCGTGCAAAGTTTTGAGCAGCCGATCGCTTTTTTGAAGCAGTTTGTACGATTGACTTATAGCGACGAGGCTCTTCAAAGGCAATGCTGTGGTATAAATAAATGGGCGGGAGAAATTGATCAAGAAGTTCCGCAACAGATCACTTCCTAGCACAATGGCTCCATGACAGCCTAAGGCTTTTCCGAAAGTATGCACACGTGCAAAAACAGCCTTCTCCAGCTTTAGTTCCTGTACCCTCCCTTTGCCTCCATTCGCTGTAATGCCTGTTGCATGCGCTTCATCAACAATCAGGTTGGCATTGTATTTCTTGCACAATGCTGCGATCTTCTTTAACGGCGCATAATCGCCATCCATAGAATAAACACTCTCAACAGCCACATAAATCAAACCTTGTGCGATCTTTAAGCGATCTTCCAGATGTCCGATGTCGTTGTGTCTAAATCCAAACGTAGTGGCAGCAGAAAGCTTCATTCCGTCGTGAACGGAAGCATGGATCAACTCATCATATATAATTGTATCGCCTTTTTGCCCTATCGATGCGATCAGGCCCAGGTTGGCATCATAACCGGAATTATAAATTAAGCCGGCTTCTGCCTGATGAAAATCCGCGATCAATGTTTCCAGATTCTCGGCGTAGGTTGAATTTCCAGCGAGTAGACGAGAGCCTCCTGAGCCATTCGCTGCTTTGTACAGTGCACTTTCTTTACTGATCGCGTTTTGTAATATGCCCGAACGGGCAAAGCCGAGATAATCGTTACTGCAGAAGTCGACCAATTGGTTGTTAACGGCGAGCTTACGCAATGCATTCTGCTCTTTTCGTTTTTGAAGAGCTCCCGATAAAAATTGATCCGCAGAAAATTTAAAGCGACTCAACCTTTTCTTTGATTTTTGATACCGGTTGTGTTGTTCCTTTGAATGCTTTACGAGGGTTCAATCCAAATATTTTGAACATCTCCATGTCTGAATTAAAGTCAGGATTGGGGGTAGTCAGTAATTTGTCGCCTGCGAAAATGGAATTAGCACCTGCCATAAAACACAAAGCTTGTCCTTCCAGGCTCATTTGTGTTCTTCCTGCTGAAAGGCGGACAACTGTTTTAGGAATAATAATTCTTGTAGTAGCGATCATGCGCACCATATCCCAGATTGGAACCAATGGCTGATCTTCCAAAGGAGTTCCGGCAACAGGCACCAATGCATTGATCGGCACAGATTCCGGATGAACTTCCATAGAAGATAATGTCTTTAGCATTTTCACCCTGTCTTCTACGGTCTCCCCTAATCCGATGATTCCACCGGAGCAAACGGAAACTTTGGCTTTGCGCACATTCTTGATGGTATCCAAGCGATCATCGTATGTTCGTGTGGTAATGATCTTTTTATAGCTTTCTTCTGATGTATCTAAATTATGATTGTAGGCATACAAACCAGCATCCGCCAGTTTCTGTGCTTGTGATTCGGTAAGCATTCCCAACGTACAGCATACTTCCATTCCTTTTTCGTTCACGGTCTTAACCATTTCCAGCACTCTGTCAAAATCCCGGTTATCACGCACTTCACGCCATGCAGCTCCCATACACAAGCGGGATGCTCCGCCTTCTTTCGCTTTATCGGCCGCTTCACTCACTTCTGAAACAGTCATTAGCTTATGAACTTCAATGCCTGTATTGTAACGGGCTGCCTGCGGGCAATAACTGCAATCTTCTGCACAACCGCCTGTTTTGATCGACAATAATGAACTTACCTGCACTTCACTTGCATCGTTAAATTCACGGTGAATGGTTTGTGCTTTATAAATCAGGTCTAATAAAGGAGTGTTGTATACATCCAAAATTTCTTCAACGGTCCAGTTATGTCGTATTGCTGTCATAAATTATTATCTGTTTTTTGTTGCACAAACTTAAGCAAAAAATTGCAAGCAAAAAAGCAGAAAACACTATTGGGAATTCCAGGGAGCGTTCTACATCTCAGTCTCTAAGCCTGCCGGACTATCGATACTTTTACCCTTTTCGTCTAAAAAAGAAGTCTATCAACGGAAATTTCATTAGCGCAAACAATTTCAATCATTGCCAGCCGTTATTGGTGGCTGAATGCATAGCAGAGCAAACGCCTTTTCATGTAAGCACACCTCCTCCGTACACAACATTAAAAAACATAAATGACATTTCGAATTACACTCTTTACCTTGTTATTATCTGCATCGTACATGAAAGGACAAACAGGCGTCAGCACTGCTGATTTTAATGGCGCCGATAAGTTGATCAGTAACTTTTTAAGCACCTGGGAAATTCCGGGAGCCGGAGTCGCAATTACCAAAAACGGAAAACTAATTTATAACAAAGGCTTTGGCTTCTCCGACCGTGCCAATGCGGAACCGGCAAAACCTTACAACATATATCGAATTGCCAGTGTATCTAAATCCATCACTTCAATTGCTATTATGAAGCTGGCAGAGGAAGGCCGATTATCCCTTACAGATAGAGTATTTGGCGCCGGAGCATTTCTCGACCAATCGTATTACCTTCACGCCATTTCTGATGATCGTATTTATTCCATTACTATTCAGCAGTTGCTGGAGCATACTTCCGGCTGGGACCGGGCTGTTCCCTGCGATGGTTATTCGCATTCCGATCCGCCTTTTTTCCCTTTGCATGTCGCTGCTGTTGTAGGGGAATCAAACCCTGTGAGCGACTGTGCGCTTATTAAATTTTCACTGATGAAGGGCTTGGACAAAAATCCGGGAACGGCCTACGCTTATTCTAATATTGGTTACCTGATCCTTGGGAAAGTTATTGAGAAAATTACAGGAATGAGCTATGAGAAATATGTGAAAGAAAGCATCTTTAAACCGCTTTCCATTACGGATATTCATCTTGCTAAAAACCTATCGTCCGACAAACAAGAAAGAGAAGCCGAGTACAATAATAAAACGATCACCAGTTCCTGCTATGGCGACGATGTAAAAGCTCCCTGGCAATATGGCGGATTTAATATTGAAGCGATGCATGCACATGGCGGCTGGATCGCATCAGCAGCCGACCTCACAAAATTAATGTTGGCGGTAGATGGCTTTTCGAGCTCCCCGAATATTTTAACCGACGCTTCTATTCAGCAGATGAGCAAGCCATGCAGCGTAAATAAGAGTTATGCAAAAGGCTGGTCGGTGAATGCGGGCAATAACTGGTGGCATACCGGCAGCCTGAATGGTACTTCTGCCTTTATCTGCCGAACGAACAACGGTTATACCTGGGCGTTCCTGTTTAATTCACGAAGCGATAACAGCAGCGCTTTCTGGAACGCTTTGGATCGTTTGCCCTGGGAATGCCTGGCTGCGATGTCAAGCATCCCGGACGTCAACTTGTTTCCACCCACAAAAAACGTTTCCCGCATATCATCCAGTCCATTGTCGCCCGGCTCTGTTTACCTTGGTTGGAAAAATGGAAATGGAAATGGAAGAATCATTTTAGCGAGTGAAGATTCACTTCTTACCGAATTCCCTACTGATGGGACGAATTACACTGCCAATAAGGCTTTAGGAAACGGAGCAGTATTGGGAGAAAAAGCCTTTGTGGTTTACAATGGAACCAGTAATAATTGTACGGTGACCAACTTACAACCTGAAAAAAAATATTACATCTATGCCTTCGAATATTATAAAAACAAAGACACCAGCAATAATGCCGTTTATAAATTAGGAAACAATGGCAAGGCGATTATCACAACAGAGCCGGTGTATGTAAAAAAGGGAAAGCCTGAAGATCTCTCACCTGCAAGTCCTTAGAAAAAATGAATAACATTCTTTAAAGGTTTGTATCTTTGCCCCATGCGCATCGATATCATTACCGTTTTACCACAACTATTGGAAAGTCCTTTCCAGCACAGCATCTTAAAACGTGCTATCGATAAAGGATTGGTGGAAGTGAATTTAATTAACCTCCGCGATTATTCTACTCAGAAGCAAAAAAGCGTGGATGATTATGCTTTTGGCGGCGGCGCAGGAATGGTGATGAGCATCGAACCAATCGCGAATTGCATCAATGCCTTGAAAGCCGAGCGCAGTTATGATGAAGTGATCTATACTTCTCCAGATGGTGAAGTGTTGAATCAAAAAATGTCGAATCATTTATCTACTTTAAAGAATATCATTATCCTTTGCGGACATTATAAAGGGGTTGATCAACGGGTACGCGATCATTTTATTACCAAAGAAATTTCCATTGGCGACTATGTACTTTCGGGCGGAGAGCTGGCAGCAGCTGTCATCAGCGACAGCATTATCCGTCTGATTCCAGGCGCGATTTCCGATGAAACCTCCGCATTGACTGATTCTTTTCAGGACAATTTACTTGCTCCCCCGGTTTATACACGTCCGGCAGAATTTAATGGCTGGAAAGTTCCTGAGATATTGTTATCCGGACATGCGGCGAACATTGAAGCCTGGAGACATGAACAAAGTGTTGAGCGAACCAAAGAGCGCAGACCGGATTTGCTGAAGTAAAATCGCTCGTTTGGAAGGAAAACAGGCTTTTTATATGCTCTATAGTGCCCAGGACAGCTATTTTAGTTGCATCTGTCAAGAAAAAACAGAAATATTTTCCATCATTTGCTTTTCGATTATAAAAATATTCTATATTTGCAGTCCTTTTTGGAGGAAGAATCGTTTAATTATTATAAAACATAGTCATGAGCATACTATTAAAATACGCAGAAGAGCAATTGTCAGTATTGGCAAAACACCCGAAATTCAAGGCAGGTGATACCGTTACTGTTAACTATAAAATTAAAGAAGGCGAAAAAGAACGCGTTCAGCAATACCAGGGTGTTGTAATCCAACGCAAAGGTGCTGGTCCGACTGAATCATTTACTGTTCGTAAAATGAGCAACAGTATTGGTGTTGAGCGTATCTTCCCGGTACATTCTCCATTCATCGACAGCATCGAAGTGAATAAAGTGGGTGTTGTTCGTAGAGCTCGTATCTTCTACATACGCGAACTTACTGGTAAAGCTGCCCGTATCGCTGAAAAGAAACAATAATTATTTTCAATACATAGAAAAACCCTTTCCCGCTTTTGGCAGGATAGGGTTTTTTATTTCCCCCTCTCCTTTTCCAAGGAGAGGGCTGGGGAGAGGTAACAGAAGAACATGACCATCAAAGAAGAAATAGACAGACGCAGGACCTTCGGCATTATTGCCCATCCCGATGCCGGTAAAACGACATTGACAGAGAAGCTATTGCTTTTCGGAGGAGCCATTCAAACGGCAGGCGCTGTGAAATCCAATAAAATAAAAAAGCATACGACTTCCGACTTTATGGAGATCGAACGCCAGCGTGGAATTTCCGTTGCTACCTCCGTAATGGGCTTTGAATACAAAGGCGTTAAGATTAATTTGCTGGATACACCCGGCCACGAAGATTTTGCTGAGGATACGTATCGCACCTTAACGGCTGTGGATAGCGTGGTGATGCTCATCGACTGTGCTAAAGGTGTGGAACCTCAAACGCGTAAATTGCTGGAAGTTTGCCGTATGCGCAGCACTCCGGTGATTGTATTCATTAATAAAATGGACCGCGAAGGAAAAGATCCTTTTGACTTGCTGGAAGAAATTGAAAAGGAATTGAGAATCGACCTTCGCCCGCTGAGCTGGCCGATCAGTATTGGTAAGACCTTCAAAGGCGTATACAATCTATACGAAAAAAGCCTGACTGTTTTTAATCCGGGTGAAAAACAAACCCAGGAAAACTCCATAGAGATCAAGGACCTGAAAGATGGAACATTGGATCAATTGATAGGAGAAGATTACGCAAACACGCTCCGGAGTGATGTAGAACTGCTGGAAGCCGGTTACCCGAAGTTTGATATGGATGAGTATTCA
>DASWNK010000077.1:0-2399 GCA_036399275.1 Bacteroidia bacterium
CGGGTATCCTGAATCCAGGATCATTCTGTCACAGGCAGTCACTTATCTTGCGGCATCAGCCAAAAGCAATGCGGCCTATATGGCGATCAACACCGCTTCTGAAGCCGTTAAAAGAACAGGAGACCTTCCTGTACCGCTGCATCTGCGAAATGCGCCAACTAAGCTGATGAAAGATATCGGCTATGGAACTAATTATGAATATTCGCATAGCTTCACTGATAATTTTTCGGCACAGGAATATCTTCCGGAGCAATTAAGCGGGACAAAATTTTATGATCCGGGGATGAATGCACGGGAAAATGAAATGAAAGAATTTCTGAAAAAACGCTGGGGAAAGAAATATGATTATTAATCTTCGATGATCGCGCTGGAATCAAACACAAAGTAATGAGCAATCCCTACAGCTAGTCCGCCTGCTGCCTGCTCTATCACCTGCCAACAACCATCCAGCAACAAATTCTCCAGCTTGGAGCCCGTACTGAAAGAAACTCCAACTACCGTAGAAACCAAAAATAATGTAAAGCCAAAGGCTGCTCCTGAAATAAGTCCTTTAATTAATGGCTTGCGCTTAAAATATTTATCAAGCCATTTCACATCAATTACTTTGGCTGAAATAAAGCCAATAATAAGGTATACAAAAGAGGTAAAAAACAGGAAAATTTCTTTGGGATAAGTCAGGCGGGAAAAATCGGTTAAAAATAAGCCGTGCCATGCATAAAAAAGCAGAAACATCACTACTGAAGAAGAAAGCCAGGAAATATAAAAACGCTTGCTTAACATATTTATCATAAAAAAGACAATGCAAAAGTACTCAATATTCGTACGATTCGCTAGCCTATACGGATTTTTCCGAAAGAGGTTCCCCAATATATAAGCATTAACTTTTTTTTACTATTTTTATGCAAGTATATACGTGCGCTAAAGGCCATCAAATGAGAAAAACAATACTTTTAATTTTAATCTGTCTGCCCTTCATTTTCTCTGCTTGCAGAAAGGAAATGGAAAAACCATCCTGGGATACAGAAATACTGGCACCATTGATTGATGCTTCGCTGGACATCAATAACCTGCTTCCTGATTCCATACTGCAGACAAATGCCGATAGCTCCCTGAAGATCGTGTATAACAACGACTTGTACCAGATCGATATTGATACCTTGTTTAACATCGGGGATACGACCATTCATAATGCTTATGCTGTTCCTTTTTCTACTCCGCTCAATCCGGGGCAAGCGATCCCTTTCCCCTCCTCCTCTTCTACTACCTATTCCCTTCCGGGGATTGAGTTAAGAACCGTTATTGTTAAATCGGGATTTGTTACTTTCAAAATCACCAGCAAAATACCCGAAGTAACCGAGTATATTTATTCGATTCCCTGTGCGACGTTGGCCGGGACTCCTTTCACTAAAAACATTACCGTTCCAGCCCGGGTAGGTTCTACTCCGGGAGTTTTTAACCAGACCTACGATTTATCAGGCTATACAATCAACTTAACCGGGACATCCGGATCTCAGGTCAATACAATTTACACGGCACTGGCAGCAAAAATAAGCCCTGCAGCAGCTGGTCCGGTTACAGTAACGCCTACGGACAGCCTGAGCATTGACAATACCTTTTTCGATATTATCCCCTATTATGCAAAAGGATATTTCGGCAACAATACGTATAACGTTGGTCCAAGCGAAAGCAATTTTAGCTTGTTCGACAGGATCACTGACGGAACCATTCAACTGGAGGATGTTAATTTTAATTTTAATATTGAAAACCCGATTGGTATTGATGCACGCCTCTATGTCAATGATATCAGCTCGATCAATACCCGAACCGGCACAACGATCAGCCTTGCCAATTCACTCATCGGTTCGCCGGTAAATATTAACCGGGCAGCGGAAAGCGGTGGGATTGTTTATCCCACGTATGCAAATTATCCTTTAAACACCACCAACTCCAACATCAAGCCGATGATTGAGAACCTGCCCAATAAGTTCGGCTATAGCATGCAATTGATCACCAATCCTCTTGGAAACATTTCGGGCTCCAATGATTTTATCTATTCCGACAAGTTATTAAAGGCAAGTCTTAACATGGAAATTCCATTATCGCTTGTAGCCAATAACCTCACGTTGTGTGATACCATGGATCTGAACATCTCGCAAAATGAAGGCAGCAACAATATTCATGATGGAACGATCACGCTGTTTGCCAATAACGGTTTCCCTTTTGATGCAAAAATCCAGGTGTATCTGCTGAACAGCAGCAATGTGGCAGTGGATTCGGTTTTCGGATATGCCAACACCATTGTGGAAGCGCCTGTCAACTCCGCCCTTCGGGTGATCGCCAAAAAGCTTACTAAGATCACAGTTCCTGTAAGCGAAAGTAAAATGAACCTTTTATATGAC
>DASWNK010000078.1:0-10529 GCA_036399275.1 Bacteroidia bacterium
TAATATGATGCCAGATGTGTTGCCGGATGAAAAGTCCTGCGTCGTATTCGTTTATTCGTTGATACCTACAATACTGTAAAACACCTGCTTCTTCTTTTTGTGCCAGCGATACCTTTATTTTAAAGAAAGTCCCACAGGCACATATTGGTAGATCATACTGCCTGAAAAGGAGTAGCGTGTGATAGCCTCTGACCACTGAGCTATTCAGCATTGGGGTCTCTGATATTAACTCAGAGAAATCTTGCGGAATCGCAAAAAAATCTCATCTTTATACTGCTTTGAAACTAAAACAATTTCATAACCTCCAACTGGTCATTTTCGAGATAACAGATGTCTCCTTAAAAATAACCGTCCGGAAACTCTTTAAAAAGGAGATCCGGGAAACTCGCTTTGAGGATATCCAGCTTAAAGACCGTTACGAATTGGAATACCGCGATAAAGCAATTCTGTCCTATATTTATATCTGCATCACCTTCTTCGTTTTCTTTGCAACACATGCTGCCCTGGAATCTCATCCCGACTGGACATATACTGCCATCGCAGGAGCTGTTTGGTTTTTATTCATGCTTCGTTTTTTTACAAAACGAATGAAAATATACATTCCAACCACTGACAAGGGAATCATCCGCCTGTACCAAAAGCAGCCCGATAAAAAAAGTGTTGAGGAGTTTATCTATATATTGGAAGGAAAAGTGAATCTTGCCGCGAAAAAAATGCCGGAAAAAGATCACTTGAAGAAGTTCGGTGAGGAGTATTTTCAGGATCTGAAATAGATACTCTTCCACAAATAAATGTTGCATATTTCCCTAATGCTTCATTTTTATTTTGCAGAAATTCTGCGTTTAGGGTACAGACTTCAGATGCCGTATAAAGGCGGTTTTTTATTTAGGATTGCAGCGCTGGCTTATATTAATTACAAACCAGGTTACATTACAAAGCCCAACAAACCAAATTTCGGAATGGATGAATTCAAACAGGGACGATTGGGGGATAATTATAAAAATGAGTTTGGGGTTTGGTTGGGACTCAGTTGCGGGTTTACGTTTTAGTCGAACGGAAATTGAATTTCGGCATACTCCTCCAACAACCAACAACCAACAACTAACAACCAATAACAGGCATCCTTCCCCGCCGAAACCATTTACTTCAGCCATAAATAAAAGGCTTTCAACAAAATTCAGGAATGAAGGCTATTGATTGTTGTATTTTAGCATAATGTATAAATGTTAAAAGAACAATTCTCTCTCCCGTACTCTAATGTCAAAAAATGGCCCGATTGTAATTGTCGAAGATGATAAGTTAGAGCGCCAAATGATGAAGTATAATTTGAATTTGATGATATTTAGCAATTTTACAATGTTCCAATTCTACATCACACATCCGCATTCAATCATATGTTTTTAATAAGCGATAAGCAAATCAGTTCTATCACTACTGGTGTGAGATTGCCGCGCCCTTTTTTCAAAAAGGGCTCGTCCCGAAGCCTCGGGATGACGCTCGCGAATCCAATCTTTCAATTTAGCAATTTTGCAGTTATTCAACCAGTACACGTACATCTGCACATCAACAATCCTAAACCCATGATTAAATCCAAAATCCCTTACCGTTTGATCCTTGCTGTAATGGCAGGAATTGCCGTTTCAAAAGCACTTGCGGTATTAGCGCATTGGGCACTGCAAGTTGCCGGGGTATTTCCCCCTCTTCATGAGCCTATGTTTGAAACCAGGTTGGTGATCATCTCACTTGTTCTTCACAGTGTTTTTGCGATAATAAGTGCCATAATTACCGCCATGATTGCCAGAGAGCAGGCAAATAAAGCCGTATTCATACTCGGGACCAAAGAAGCGATCTTCTGGCTTGTGGGTGTTGCTTTATTATGGAACCACGCTCCCTTCTGGGTCAATATCACCAAAGCGGTATTAGGTCCGCCTTTAGCCTGGATAGGTGGTAAGATTTATAAGCTGTATAAGGGAAGGGTTAAATCGATTGCTTAGAATAAGCCTTCGTTCTGTTAAACAAAAAGGCCCTGTTTCCAGAGCCTTTTTATATTTTGAAATTCAATCAATTTTTATTTCATTGATTTGCTGTCTTTTTTGTCCGGGTTCTCTTTGATTCCCCAGATTTCGACATGGCCTTTTTTATCTTCCGCATTGGCCATTGTTTTATACATAAATACAATTCTTTTAATTTCCTTTTCTCCACCCAGCTGGATGTAATCACTTTGTCCGGGTGTTTTAAAAGATTTATTTATATTGGCCGTTTTAGAAGTTCCATCTTCAAAATAGATGTCGACCGAATTTAAATCAACGGGAGCTTCCGTAACCTTAACAACTAGAGTAGCGAATCGGTCAGCAAGCATTACCAGAACTTCATCCTTATCAGCTTTGTGATCAACCTTTGTTTCAGCGATCTTATGCCAGCCGGTTTTATCACTGATAATAATAGCAGGTTGCTGTGCGCTTACCTTGGTGCTTATTCCGATTACGGTAAGCAATACAATTATGAACTTTCTCATGATTTCTTATTTTTAGTTAATACAAACCTATTCTCCTGTTTTTCAATAAAAATAGATGCCAACGTGATAAAAATCATCGTTGCATAAATACGTCAGGAGTTGACTATCTGATGCCTTTGCAATATCAAAGTTGATTTAAAGAGGAAGGTGCAGCGGGGAATTATTTCCACTGACTCTTGATACGGGGCTTAAGAATTACTTTCTTCATAATATTGAATCGATGTCCTTTGGAAGCACATGCAGCTTAACATCAATCAGGCAAATATTCTGGTTCTTTTTAATCTGTCGTATATTATTGTAGCTGATATGTGAGCCATCAATTTCCCTAATTTGTTTTCTCCCTTCAGAGAAAGAGGTGTTCCCTTATCTACATTCCCACCTATCAAAATTATTTTACCCATGATGGCATAATGACACAAAAAGGAAACCAGCGTATGTCGAGTAAGCCATAATTGCATTTTATATTATTAAACATTTTGTATCTTTATTGCAAATACCTCTCTCAGACATAAATAGATTTCCGGATGTTTCATCCAGTCCTTTTTAATGTGCTGCGACGAATTGAATTATTCACTCAAATTGAATTAGCATGGAAAAGAAAACAGAACAGTTGTTCGAGCTCACAGAGCAACAATGCTTGAAATGGTTATCTTCCGAAGTCAATAACGCCGGGGATATGCCCGACAAACCCAAAATTGAGAAAATAAAATTCAAGCGAAAATCAATCAGCCATGTGTTGGACGGGAACTCCGACCCACATTATGATGTTTGCTTGGAATTATACATTGAGGGACACGATTCCTTTAAAGGGAAATACAATCTGATCATGGATACCAATTTGAAATTCGTGGATGAATCGCTTGTTTGGTAAAACATTCGCGTATTTTGATCAATCAGAAGAAACAGATAAGAAGCAAACTATGAAAATACATTTGATACTATTTTTTGCTTTGGTAAGTAGCGTTGGCCTTGCCCAGGATGCGACCGATAAAGAAAGGCCGTTGACAATTGCCGAACAAATGCCTGCCTATGTTGGTGGCATGGAGAAAATGTTTGCTTTCATTAATACAAATCTCGTTGTTCCTGATTTTGAAAGAAAGCCAACGACTACCGGCAATTGCTATGTCACGTTTGTGGTGGAGAAGGATGGCTCATTAAGTAACATCACAATCTTAAAAAGCGTGATCGATTGTCCGGCATGCGATGCGGAAGCCATAAGAGTTGTATCGGCTATGCCTAATTGGATTCCCGGAAAGCAAAATGGCAATGTAGTAAGAGTACAATACAACTTGCCGATCAAATTTGTGAATAAATAAGCAATGACCGACCTTAGTGATAGCATTAAAAATCATACAATTTGCAATAGCCAGTCATAGAATACATGAAAAAACTACTCTTACTTTCCTTCCTTATTATTTTATCCGCTTGCACACATCCCGATTTTAACAAAGATGGCGGTACCCGCATCGTACTCGAAGCAAGTGTTGGTGATCTGCTGAGACAATACATTCGTCCGGGCGATAGCATTGCTTATGCAACCATTCACGAAACATATAAGGAATATTCTCAGCAGGAGGGATCTTTCCTGGATCTTTATTTTGCTAAGCTGGCTAAGGCTGATCCTTCCTCCACAACCAAACATTTCAAAGCAGAAGGCCTCAGTGAAAGCGCTTCCTCGTCGGATTGCAAAAGTTTTTTTGAAAAGAAGCTTTCCGAAACGATGGATAACATTTCAATGATCATCGCAAAACGGATGAATGCTTTTGGTGTCAGAGAGCCGGGGATTCGTAAAGATGAGCGGGCAGAGCGCCTGATCGTGGAGCTGACTGGTATGAATGATAAACAAAGAATAAGAAAATTGTTGCAAGCCTCCGCCAAGCTGGAGTTTTTAGAGACCTATGAAAATGCGGAAGTAGCCGACAAACTGAACAGGCTGAACACTGTCCTTGCAGAAGAGCTTCATCTGGGAATAACAGATACAGTAGAGAAAGTCAAAGAAGCAGAACCGGCTGTTAAAAAAGGGGGAACCTTAGATGAACAATTGGGCACACAAGAAGGAGTATCAGAAAATCAAGAAGAAAAGATGGAAAGACTAAAACAGGCAAATCCATTGTTTTCTGTTTTGATGCCTTCTTATAAATTTGATACTGATGGCAACCCGACGGCATATGGGGAAGGGCCGAAAGTGGGAACGGCCTATGCAAAAGATACGGCACAAGTGAATAAACTACTGGGGATGGCAATGTGTAAAAAAATTGTCGGGCCTTATACCAGGTTCTTATGGACATTTAAATCAATCAACCAGAAAAATATGTATGAGCTGATCGCGATCAGAACATCAAATGGCGGTGTCAGTCGGATTGCCGGAAATGTGGTAGAGGATGCACGCTTGTTATTTGACGATCAAAGTGGAGGAGCGCCGCAAATCAGCATGACTATGACGAAGGAGGCTGGCTGGGACTGGGAAAAGATGACCAGAGATAATATTGGAAAATCGATCGCCATCGCGGTTGACGACCAGGTGTATTCTTACCCACGGGTGATGAGCGAAATTTCAGGAGGGATGTCTTCCATTACCGGAGACTTTACAAGAGAAGAAGCAGAGGATTTTGCCAATGTGTTGAAAGCCGGTTATCTTCCGGTTCCTTTAAGGATAATACAAGAGGATGTGGTTGCACCCAAAAAATAGTAATGTGAATTATTCCTATATTTATTCTTCTTATGAGTAGAAGCAAGGATATGCATAAAGTAGGTAAAATGCCTCTGGTTCAACAAATGGAGCCGGCGTTTATTCCGGTTTCAAAACAAAATCTCTTTTTAGGCACTTTCGTTTTCATTCTTGCTTTTTTAATTTATGCAAACAGCATCCCGCATGATTATGCACTCGATGATTGGGGCGCCATAACCGGCAATAATTCGGTGTTGCAGGGGATCAGTGGAATCCCGAAAATATTTACGGAAGATTTCTGGCACATCACCAACATCAAGCTGGGCTATTACCGACCTCTATCGATTGTAACATTTGCAGTGGAGCAGGAGTTCTTCCATGGAAATTCCCACATCAGTCATTTTATCAATGTGCTGATCTTTGCCTTCTCCGGTTTGATGCTATTTCTTTTGCTCAACAAGATCTTCCAAAATCGGAAAACGGTATTCGTATCTTGTATTTCTGTTCTTTTTATTGCTCATCCCATCCATACCGAGATCATCGATAACATAAAAGGTAGAGATGAGCTGCTGAGCTATTTTACTATTTTACTCATGCTCTGGTTTGCGCTAAAGTACGTGGATTCAAGAAAGATGTTTACTCTTGTCTTGAGTCTCTTTTTTTGCTACCTGGCTTTGCTTTCTAAGGAAACCGGACTGGTAGGCGTTTTAATGCTGGGCATTGTGTTGTATTATTATCAGCAAATGAAAATGATGGAATGCCTGAAGTTTTGCATTCCATTTGTTGTGATTGTTCTTTTATTTTTTTTACAGAAAATGTATTTCCTGGATGGGCTCTCGGTTGAGCTGCCTGTTGATCCGATAAATTATCCTTATACCGAGGAGCTTCGGCTGCCCACTTCTTTTATGTTGTTTCTTTTTTCTTTGCGCCTGCTGTTCCTGCCTCATCCGTTGCGATATGACTACTCTTATAATCAGCTGCCCGCAGTCGATTGGAACGATGGAGGTGCATGGCTCGGATTGTTCTTGTTCTTAGCCATTGCCGCATTTGGCCTCAAACAATTTCAGAAAAGATCGGTCTGGGGATTGGCGCTCAGCCTCTTTTTTGTAACACTCATTCCCGGTTTAGCTTTTACGTATTTGCGAGGCGGGATCTTTGCCGAACGTTTTTTATTCATGCCTTCACTCGGCTTTTGTATTGCATTGGTTTATATCTTCTTTCTCATTGCCCGTATTCCCGATGATATTGCATTTAAGCCTGCCTGGTTCAAAACGGGATTCAAAGTGCTGCTTCCGGTATGCATTGTGTTTGTATTGTATTCGGTCAAAACGATCAAAAGGAATACGGTATGGGAGAATAATTTCACCTTGATGGGAACAGATCTGAAGACCGGAAAAAACAGTGCTCAGAACCAACGACATTATGGCGCGCAGCTGATCAACATGGCCAACATGACGCAGGATCCTGCAAAGAAGCTTCAGTACGGAAATGAAGCCATCCTCGCTTTCCGCAAAGCGATTCGCATTTATCCGAAGTTCGGACATGCCTGGTCCGAGATGGGCGTTGCTTTCCAGACATTGCTCGGCAATACGGATTCCGCCATTTACTATTATAATAAAGCAATAGAATATGCTCCCGGTTTGGCGACTAGTTATTTATACCTTGGTAATATCTATCAATACAATTTGCAGCAAAAGAACGTCGCTTCCTTTTATTACAATCAGGCGGTAAAATATAATCCCGAGTTGGAAGAAGCTGTGCTGGCAAAAGAGAGTCTAAAGAAAGAAGGACTGGACGTTCAGATGAATCCGCTGAGCGCCGTTGCCGTTGATACTTCTTCAACAAACAAAGATCATCTCTATTACTTTAAGGAAGGAAATTATTTTGCTTCGCAAGGTGATTATGTAAAAGCAGCACAAAGTTTTGAAAAATCGGTCAGCTTAAAAAGAGACAATGAAGATGCGATTGTTAACCTGGCCAATTGTTATGGCATGTTGAAACAATACGAGAAATCACTGGTTGTTGCGAATGGTTTCCTTGCCACGCATCCCAATCATATCCGCATTATGGAAAACATTTCCGTTACGTATAACCTAATGGGAAACAAAGCCAAGTCGGAAGAATACATACAGAAGATAAAAGAGGCGAGCGGGAAATAGACTGAAATAAAAAATCACTTCGAAACCGCTCTAAAAAACAACCGGAAATTCCTTCAGAATCTTTTCAAGATCAATTCCTTTGCCCAGAACAGGTTTAAACAAATCTCCTTCAGTTCTGATCCTATCCATTGCATTGTAGATCGTAAAATCCTTCATCTTAAGTCCTTTCTTTACTTCCTCCCAGTGCAGCGGCATGGAAACAGTCGTGCCCGGTTTTGGTCTCACAGAATAAGGCGCAGAAACAGTGGCATGCGGCCTGTTCTGTAAAAAATCAACATATAGTTTTCCCTTCCGGTCTTTCACTGCTCGTTCAATACTGGTTATTCTAGGCAGCTCTTCCTGTACCATGTGCGCTATTCCTCTTGCAAATTCTTTTGATTGTTCGTACGTGTATTTTGCGCCGAGTGGTATATAGATATGCATGCCTGTTGATCCGCTCGTTTTCGGATAAGAATCAATGCTTAAGCTTTCCAGGATCTCTCTCGTTGCTCTCGCCACTTCAATCACTTGTTCGAAGGTGCTGTTTTTACCGGGGTCCAGATCAATGATGCACCAATCGGGATAATCTTCTTTCTGCACGCGGCTGCTCCAGGGGTTCATTTCGATGCAGCCCAGAGAAGCCATATACAATAAGCTCGCTTCATCTCTGGCAACAAGGTATTCTTTGTCTTCCCCATCTGATTCGCTATGATAAGCATAGGTCTCTACCCAATTTGGCGCTTTGCCTTTTACGTTCTTATAATAAAAACTGAATCCGGTAATGCCTTCCGGATGTCTGAGCATCGACTGCGGCCTGTCCTTTAGATAGGGTAAGATATAAGGCGCTGCCTGATAATAGTAATTCAGTAAATCGCGCTTGGTAATTTTTTCTTTTGGCCAGTACAATTTACTAAGGTTGGTGAATTTCAATTGATGCCCGTTTATTTCCCTAACCTGCGTTTCATCTTTGGGATTTAGAAGCGTTTTTCGTTCGGCCTTTGCTCTTGGCGCTACAATGGTTTTACCGGATACCTTTTTTGCTTCTTTAACCGCCTTTGTCGTTGGTATTGCGTTTTCTCGTACCACTTCTTTTGCATTTTTATCGAGACGCATGCCTTCAAAAGAAGGATGGCGCATGATGCCATCACTGGTCATTTCGGCAAAGCTCACTTCGCAGACCAGTTGTGGTTTTAGCCAGGTGGCGGTTGCATGCGGCGGGTCGGGCCTGAAACGGGAAGGCTTGTTGATATCCGGCAATAGGCTAAATGGCGGCTTCTGTGTGATCAATGGTTTAAAGAGCTTCATCATTTCCTGTTGGGTTTTCTGATTAAAGCCTGTTCCTATTTTTCCTGTGTAAATTAATTCATTGCCCTCAAATACACCTACCAGCAAAGCGCTAAAAAGCTTGTTACTGTCATCGTTCACAGTGAAACCGCCGATCACCATTTCCTGGCGCTTGTTCGCTTTTATTTTTAGCCAGTCCCTTGTCCGATCTCCGGGGTGGTAAACGCTGTCGGAACGCTTGGCGATAATGCCTTCCAGGCCGATCTGTTTTGCCGTGTCAAAGAATTCGATGCCGGATGATTCGAAGTGATTGCTGAGTTTAATAATTCCCTCCTCGAGAATGATGCTTTCTAAAATGGCTTTTCGTTCATGCAAAGGCAAAGCGGTGAGGTCGCGGCCTTCGTACCAAAGGATATCAAAAAGATAGAAAAATAATTCTCCGTCGGCTTCGCTTCTCCAGGTTTGTAATGCTCCGAAACTGGAAATTCCCTGCTCATCAATCACAGCGATTTCACCATCGAGGATAGCATTAATCTTCCAGTTTTTTAGCGCTTTAGTAACTGGATAGAATTTTTCGTTGAATGATTTATCGTTTCTTGATTTTACCTCTACATTTCCTTTGTCACAAAAAGCCAACGCTCTGTAGCCATCCCATTTCACTTCATAGATCCATCCCGGCTCATCGAAAGGTTTGTCGACAAGGGTGGCGAGCATTGGTTTCAGCTTAGCTGGCATTTTTGTTTTCGGCGCTTTTTTTAAAAGAGCGGCGACATCCGTTTGCTTTATTTTTTCTATCGGCGCTTTTCTGATTATTTTCTGTACCGCTTTTTTAGAGGCTTTCGGCGCAGCTTTTTTCTGCGGTGTCACTTTTTGTTTCAGTATTGTCTTTTTATCTGCTATCATGAGAAATTTGTTTCACCATATAGATGCGCTTATTAGAAATGAAAATCTGTTGGCCTTTATAAATTGCACTATGGTGTTTTATAGAAAACGAACAAATAAAACGCCAGCAGAATTACATTCCTTTGGTATCCATCTTGTCTTCCAATGAGTATGAAAATTGCAACTTACAATGTCAATGGTGTTAACGGCCGTCTGCCGGTTTTACTTCGCTGGTTAAAAGAATCATCGCCGGATGTAGCCTGTTTGCAGGAATTAAAAACCTCCGACGATAAATTTCCAAAAGATGCAATTGAAGCCTTGGGGTATAAAGCAATCTGGCACGGACAGAAAAGTTGGAACGGCGTGGCAGTTCTCGCAAAGAATAAGTATGAATTATCAGAAGCCGGTCGTGGCTTGCCTGGTGATCCGGAAGATGTGCAAAGTCGCTACATTGAAGCAATGGTGAATGGTATTTTAATTTGTTGTTTATACCTGCCGAATGGAAATCCTGCGCCTGGCCCTAAGTTCGATTACAAACTTGCCTGGCTGGAACGACTTATTACAAAGGGAAAGAAATTACTCAATCAGAAAACATCTGTTATCCTGATCGGTGATTATAATGTAGTTCCGACTGATCTCGATGCGTACAAGCCGGAACGTTGGGTGAAGGATGCAGTATTTTTCCCCGAGTCAAAAGCGGCTTTTCAAAAACTCTTAAAACAAGGATGGATCGATGCCATTCGGAAACTCTATCCTGATCAAAAGATCTTTACCTATTGGGATTATTTTCGCAACGCATTCAGCCGCGATGCAGGGATTCGTATGGATCATATTTTACTAAGTCCGGATATGAAGAATCGCTTGCTCGCAGGAGGAGTGGACCGCGATGTAAGAGGCTGGGAAAAAACAAGTGATCATGCTCCGGTTTGGATAGAGATCAAAGACTAGCATGGAGAATTTGTTCAGCATACCGCCCGCATTGCCTCCGGGTTTTCATTATTATCCTGATTTTATTTCCGAAGAAGAAGAGCAGGAGCTGGTA
>DASWNK010000079.1:0-4102 GCA_036399275.1 Bacteroidia bacterium
CATTGCTACTATATCCTACCGGAGAAACATACAATCCGATCTGAACAATAAATGGAATTATTATTCTGAAATCGCGGTATTTTACATTTAATGCGGCTATAAAAAGACCGGTTCCCATTGCGGTTACTAATGCAAGAAGAAGAAACAAAGGGAGCATCAATATCCTCACATCAGGCACAAAACGATACCAGAAAAGCAAAGCGATTAGGATCAGGAACGAGATTAGAAAGTCGATAAGGCAAACGATCACAGTGCTTGCTGGAACGATCAGTCGCGGAAAATAAACTTTGGTAAGCAGGTTGGAATTGGCGATGAGGGAATTTGCCGATTCGGAAAATGCGCTTGAAAAAAACTGCCAAGGCAGCATTGCCGCACAAACCATGATTGCATAAGGAACACCATCATCGGATTGAAAATTACCGAGCTTATTAAAAACCACAGTAAATACAACAATTGTAATGAGTGGACGAAGAATACTCCAAACAACCCCGATGACCGTTTGCTTATACCTTACGAGGATATCCCGCCAGGCCAAAAAGTAGAAAAGCCCCCGGTAGTTCCAGAGGTCTTTCCAATAGTTACTGTTTTCAGTACCAGGTTCAATTATAATTCGATGCTTACTCATTTTTCAGTCGTTAGTATTCAGTCTTTAGTCTTTAGCCTACGGGATAAACGACTAAAAACTAATGACTATTTAGCGTAATTCACTGCTCTGGTTTCTCTGATCACAGTTACTTTTACCTGTCCCGGATAAGTCATCTCCGTTTGGATACGCTGAGAAATATCAAAAGAAAGCGTTTCTGCATCTTTATCTGTTACTTTGTCGCTGGATACTAATACACGCAATTCACGTCCTGCCTGTATTGCATACGTTTTATCAACACCCGGATAAGAAAGCGCCAATGCTTCCAGGTCTTTCAAACGCTTGATGTATTGTTCTACCACTTCACGCCTTGCACCTGGACGGGCACCGCTGATCGCATCGCATACTTGAACAATCGGAGAAAGCAAAGTTGTCATTTCGATCTCATCGTGGTGAGCACCTATAGCGTTGCATACTTCCGGCTTTTCCTTGTATTTTTCAGCCAGCTGCATACCTAGAATCGCGTGAGGAACTTCCGGTGAATCATCCGGCACTTTACCTATATCATGCAGCAATCCTGCACGTTTCGCCATCTTTACATTCAATCCTAACTCAGCAGCCATGGTTGCGCAAAGATTTGCTACCTCACGGGAGTGCTGCAATAAATTCTGACCGTAAGATGAACGATATTTCATACGGCCTACCATACGGATCAGCTCCGGGTGCAATCCGTGGATGCCTAAATCGATAGCTGTACGCTTTCCAATCTCGATGATCTCTTCTTCAATTTGTTTCTTCACTTTCTCTACCACTTCTTCAATGCGGGCAGGGTGAATACGTCCGTCGGTTACCAATTGATGCAAAGACAAACGAGCGATCTCTCTTCTTACAGGATCAAACCCCGATAAGATGATCGCTTCAGGAGTATCATCCACAATGATCTCAATTCCGGTTGCAGCTTCCAGTGCACGGATATTTCTTCCTTCACGACCGATAATGCGGCCTTTGATCTCATCATTTTCGATGTTAAATACGGAAACCGAGTTTTCAATCGCATGCTCAGTAGCCACACGTTGAATGGTTTGAATAACCACTTTCTTCGCTTCTTTGTTTGCTGAGATCTTTGCTTCTTCCACAATGTCCTTGATATGTGACATTGCTTCTGTCCGGGCTTCCGCTTTCAACGATTCCACCAACTGCGCCTTAGCTTCATCGGCTTTCATTCCGCTAAGCGTTTCCAACTGCTCCACTTGTCGGCGATGGAACTTCTCCACTTCTTGTTGCTTCGAATTCACAAGCTCCAGCTGATGCGTCAGGTTCTGACGAACGGCATCCAGCTCCGAATCTTTGCGCTGAACTTGTTCCTGTTTTTGAGAAAGGGATTGTTCCTTTTGCTTGATTTTGTTCTCAGCAAGTAAGAGCGCCTGATTCTTTTCGTTGATTGATTTTTCGTGCTCTGCTTTCAATTGCAGGAACTTCTCTTTTGCAAGCAGGTTCTTTTCTTTAATGATCACCTCACCTTTTGTTTCTGCCTCTTTGATGATACTCGTAGCTTTGCCTTCATTCATCTTTTTGATGATAAAAAAGGTGATCAAAGCTCCTACAATTAAGCCACCCAAGGCTATTACTGAAATTAATAATATGTTCATAAAATAAATAAAATTTAAATTGTTGATAATAATCACTCACCGGCATTATTGCTTCCAAAGGCCAAAATAGGCTTTTGCGGGGTACTCTTTCGGCAGACAGGATTTTTTTGTTTACAAGCGATTGTTAACAACGTGTAAACAGCTACAGATTGGACTCTTTTTGAAGGTAGTCGGAAACAAACAAGTCGAGCTGATTGATCTCTTTTTCAAGCTCGGGAGACTTTTTAGGCGTATTCTGTTGAGTAGCTAACAAGTTCAATGCACACATGGCCAGCAAGTCCTGCTTGTCACGCACCGAATAATTCTGCTCAAATTCTTTCACCTTATCATTGATCATTTTAGCTGCATTCAAAACGGATTCCTCATCCTCTTTTTTGATCGTAAGAGGGTAAGTGCGGCCTGCAATTAAAACTTTTAATGATATCTCAGTCATTTTATTTATTTCAGGTTTTAGTTTCCTTTTCAATTCGAAAGCCGAATGAAATATGAAATCTGAAACTACGTTTTACTTCAAAAGAGCAATACAGTTGTCAATTTCCTGCACCAGCTCATTAATTTTAACTTTGGTATCTGATACTATTTTGTCTTGTTCTTCGCTTTTTATTTGTTCTAGTTCTTTGTTCTCTTTTTGCAGTGCTTCAATTGTGATCTGTTGCTCGCTGATTGTTTTCTGAAAGTTTTCATTTGCACCGGCTAATTGCTCATTTTCTTTTTTAAGTTCCTGATGTAATTCTACCAGCTTTTCGATCTTTCCTTTTAGATCGCCTATGTTTAAAGTTAAGTCGTTCATAATCAAGTATTAAAATCTGTTCATTTCAAGTTTTCACAAATATAACACCGAATATCTGAACTACAAAATAATTCTTGGATTGCTTTTTATACCTTTGTATATGCAAAAACTGCTTTTTCTGATATCCCTTTTATTTCAGTCTTTTTACCCGATTTTTGCCCAAAATGCTTACCCTCAGAATGATTTTCGTTCGCCCGTGGATTCAACGTTAGGGCTTGCAGGAAATTTCGGCGAAATCAGGCCGAATCATTTCCATGCTGGCTTTGATATCCGCACCAATAACCGTGAAGGAATGCCTATTTATGCCGTGGCAGACGGCTATGTATCCAGAATTAAGATCAGTGCATACGGCTATGGGAAAGCTCTATACATCGCTCATACCAATGGTTACACTACTGTTTACGGGCATTTGAAAATTTTCAATGCTGGTATTCAAAACTTCACAGAGAAAGTGCAATACAGCAAGGAATCCTTTGAAGTGGATACAGCTCTTTCTTCCATTCAGTTACCGGTAAAAAAGGGTGACTTTATTGGCTTTTCCGGGAATACCGGTGGTTCACAGGGACCTCACCTGCATTTTGAGGTACGGGATACAAAAACCGAAACGCCGGTAAACCCCTACTTCTTTGGCTTCAAAGTGAATGATACGGTAAAGCCTAGAATCACACAACTAGCGATTTATCCCATGGATGAAAAGGCGAGCATCAATGGCAAGCATGCCGCCAAAAAGATCGCACCGGTTTATTCAAAAGGAAAATATACTTATTTAAAAACAGATACAATCAGTGTGAATGGTGCTATCGGATTTGGCATAGAATGCTATGATACCGAAACGAAATCAACCAATAAGAACAGTGTTTTCTCTATTGAATTACAGTCGGGCGGTAAAAGAATTTTTTATTACGAGCTGGAAAAATTCACTTTTGAAAATGCCCGTTACGTGAATGCTCATGTGGATTATGCATCGAAACAACTTCATAATACAAAGATCCAGAAATGTTTTCTGGCTAAAAATAACCAACTGGGCATTTATAAAAATGTGATCAACAATGGCGTACTTGAGTTCAATGACGATTCGAT
>DASWNK010000080.1:0-17775 GCA_036399275.1 Bacteroidia bacterium
AAGGAGAAAAAAGAAACTCCTGAAGGATTATGGTATAAATGCCCTTCTTGTAAAAAGATATCTCCTTCAAACGAGCATGCGCAGAATAAATATGTTTGCTTGAATGAAGAATGCCAGTACCACGAAAAGATCGGCTCTGCAGAGTATTTTGAAATATTTTTTGATAACAATGAATTCATTGAGCTGAACGAAAACCTGACAGCAGGTGATCCTTTGGAATTTGTGGATACTAAAAAATACACCGATCGTCTCGTTGATACGGCAAAGAAGACAAAATTAAAAGATGCATTAAGAGTCGGACATGGAAAAGTGGAAGGTGAAGACCTGGTAATCGCCTGTATGGATTTTAGCTTTATTGGTGGATCTATGGGTTCAGTAGTAGGTGAAAAAATCGCCAGGGCATGTGATTATTGCATTGCGCATCGCATTCCATTAATGATCATTTCAAAATCCGGAGGTGCCAGAATGATGGAAGCTGCATTTTCATTGATGCAAATGGCAAAAACGGCTGCTAAGCTTTCGCTGATGTCGGAAGCAAAAGTACCTTATATTTCTTTTCTTACTGATCCGACTACCGGAGGCGTAACCGCTTCTTATGCCATGCTGGGCGACCTGAATATTGCTGAGCCGGGCGCGCTGATAGGTTTTGCAGGTCCGCGTGTAGTAAAGGAAACCATTGGAAAAGACTTACCGAAAGGCTTTCAAACCTCTGAATTTGTATTGGAGCATGGTTTCCTGGACAAGATTATTAACCGTAAGGAAATAAAAACGAAGCTCGCTCAGTTATTAGGCATGTTCAAAAACTAACAACCGGGGAAAGCTTTTCCCGTAACGCTATAAAACGCGGCTTTTTTCAAGGGCATATTTTTATTCTCATTTTCGGTTGAACTAAATCAACCGGAAATGAGAATTTTACATTTGATCCTGATTCTGTCATTTATCTTCATTCTCAATTCTTGCACCACCACCCTTTACACTCCCAACACGGTAAATGCCGCTTTACTCAAGGAGAAAGGCGAAATAAAAATAAATCTGGATCAAAACAACTTACAAACGGCCGTTGCAGTTTCCGACCATATAGGCATTATGGCCAATGGCTTTTTTAAGAGCTTTAAGGACAGCAGCTATAAACACCAGGGTAGTTTTGCTGAAATCGGCTTAGGTTATTTCAAACCCATGGAGGAAGATCCGGTCGTACTGGAATTGTTTGCCGGTGCAGGCATTGGCAGCGTGAGCAAAAGCCAGCTGATGGCAAAAGGAAACCAGCAGTATACCGCAAACTTCGAAGGAAGAGCCCTGAAGTTCTTTGTCCAGCCGGAGGTCGGTTTTACGGGAAAAATAGTTGATATAGCCTTTACGCCGCGTGCATCCTTTATCCGGTATTACAGCTTCCACTCTACCAATTATACCGAAGAAGAGCTGGCGGCAGATTACCTGGAGAACGGACGGATCACCAAAACTATATTCGCTTTCCTGGAACCTGCCATCACCGCCAGGATTGGATATAAATGGGTAAAATTACAGGGCCAATACGGCATGACTTTCAATATCGGTGGAACAAGCATCCGATATCCCATTAACTTCTTATCTTTGGGCATAGTGGTGGATATCGCGGAATGGTATCACTATTAAAAAGGGGAAATTCAGCAATAAAAACGGTCGAGCGAGGTCAGAACCGGATTTCTGTTCAAAAATTGACTCTTTTTATTGCAGATTTAAAAAAGATAATTATCTTTGCAGTCCTAAAATAAAAAAAACAAAATACCAAAATACGATGTATTTAACAGCAGAAATTAAGAAAGACATTTTCAAGAAGTACGGAAAATCAGAAAAAGATACAGGTAATTCTGAAGGACAAATCGCTTTGTTCTCTCACAGAATCAGCCATCTTACTGAGCATTTGAAATCAAACAAAAAAGATTTCGGAACTCAAAAATCCCTTATCGCTCTAGTTGCTAAAAGACGTAGTTTATTGGATTATATCAAAGCAAACGATATTGAAAGATACCGTGCTATCGTTAAAAAACTTGAACTAAGAAAATAATTGAAGGTCTTAATAAACCTTTAACAAAAGGCATTCTACCTAAAGTAGAATGCTTTTTGTGCATATATCTCACCGATAATTTTCGGTGATTCTTTCAAAAAAATTGATCAAATAGTATATAAAGAGGTAAAGAAAACAATAAATTAAAAAAAATAAAAAACATGTCACAAATTGGAATTTCACACACGTTTACATTAGCTGGACGTGAAATCACATTAGAAACAGGAAAATTGGCCAAACAAGCCGATGGTTCAGTTGTAGTTAAAATGGGAGATACAATGTTGCTTGCAACAGTTGTCTCCAACAAAGATGCAAAAGAAGGAACAGATTTCCTTCCATTATCTGTTGACTATCAGGAAAAATTTGCTTCCGCAGGACGTTTCCCTGGAGGATTTTTTAAACGCGAAGCTCGTTTATCGGATTATGAAATATTGGTTTGCCGTTTGGTTGACCGTGCTTTACGCCCACTTTTCCCTGATGATTACCATTCTGACACACAAGTCCTGATCTCTTTAATTTCAGGAGATAAAAATACAATGCCCGATGCATTAGCTTGTTTAGCGGCTTCTGCGGCAATATCTGTTTCAGATATTCCATTCAACGGACCCGTATCTGAAGTACGTGTATCAAAAATTGACGGAAAATTGATCGCTAATCCTACTGTTGAAGAAAACTCAAAATCAACATTGGACATCATCGTTGCTGCAAACGCAAAAGACATCATGATGGTGGAAGGTGAAATGAAAGAAGTTTCTGAAGAAGAAATGCTGGAAGCTATTAAATTTGCGCACGAAGCAATTAAAATACAAATCACTGCAATCAATGCATTGGTTGCGAAAGTAGAAGCTGCAAAAGGAAAAATCGTTAAACGTGAATACAACCACGAAACAAACGATGCTGACTTGAGAACACGCGTTCACAAAGCGCTTTACGATAAAGCATACGCAGTTGCAAAGTCACAAAATCCAAATAAAAAAGAGCGTGGCGCTGCTTTCAAAGCTGTGGTAACTGAATTCATTGATTCATTTACTGAAGAAGAAAAAGCAAGCATCAGCACTTCATTGGTTAAAAAATATTATCATGAAGTAGAATACGATGCGGTTCGCCGTTTTGTATTGGATGAAAGAGCTCGTTTGGATGGACGTAAAACAAATCAGATCCGCCCTATCTGGAGCGAGATTGGTTATTTGCCATCTGCACACGGTTCTGCGATCTTCACACGTGGAGAAACACAATCATTGACTTCTGTTACGTTAGGTACTAAATTAGATCTTCAGTCAATCGACAGAGCATTGTTCCAGGGACAAAATAATTTCATGTTGCATTATAACTTCCCTGCATTTTCTACAGGCGAAGTAAAACCAAACCGTGGACCAGGAAGACGTGAAGTAGGACATGGTAACCTGGCTGAACGCGCTTTAAGACAAGTTATCTCTTCTGAGAATCCTTATACTGTTCGTGTTGTTTCCGATATCCTTGAATCAAATGGTTCATCATCGATGGCGACAGTTTGTGCCGGTACATTGGCTTTGATGGATGCAGGTGTAAAAATCACAAAACCTGTTTCCGGTATTGCAATGGGATTGATAACAGATGATAAAGGTAAATATGCGATCCTTTCGGATATCTTAGGTGATGAAGATCATTTAGGTGATATGGACTTTAAAGTAACAGGAACAAAAGACGGCATCACAGCTTGTCAGATGGACTTGAAAGTGGATGGCTTACCATACGAAGTAATGGCAGAAGCTTTGCAACAAGCGAAAGAAGGCCGTTTACACATCCTTGCTGAAATGACTAAAACCATTTCTACAACCCGTGAAGATTACAAACCACATGCACCACGTATTGTTAAGATGACTATTCCTAAGGAATTCATCGGAGCGATCATCGGACCCGGAGGGAAAATCATCCAGGAAATGCAGCGTGAAACAGGTGCTACCATTGTTATTGAAGAAAAAGACAACATGGGACACATTGACATCGTTGCAACCAATGCAGATGCAATCAACGCAGTATTAGCGAAGATCAAGGGCATTGTTGCGCAACCTGAAGTAGGTGAAGTGTACGAAGGGAAAGTAAAATCCATCATGGCATTCGGCGCATTCGTTGAATTTATGCCAGGTAAAGACGGATTATTGCATATCTCTGAGGTAGAGCACCGCAGATTAGAAAACATGGAGGGCGTTCTGAAAGAAGGCGAAAAAATCCAGGTGAAACTGATCGGCGTTGATCCTAAAACAGGAAAATTTAAATTATCACGCAAAGCTTTAATGCCTAAGCCGGAACAAACTCCTGCTCAGAACTAATTGAAGAATAGTAAATATGAAGCTCCTGTTGAAAGACAGGAGCTTTTTTTATGCTCTTTTTTGAAAGCAAGCTCATTCGGGCTTAAAAAGGACTATAATCCATCGGCAAAAAGACCTCTTTTATCTAAAAAAAAATGTACTTTAGTTGTAACATTTAGAAACCCTCAACGTATAGTTACTGTTTTAAAATTATATTCCCTTTATGAGACAACTCAAGATATCGAAACAGGTTACCAACCGAGAAACAGCATCCCTTGACAAGTATTTACAGGAAATTGGAAAAGTCGATCTTATCACCGCAGATGAAGAGGTTGAGTTGGCCCGCAAGATACGCGCAGGAGATCAGGCGGCTCTTGAGAAATTAACGAAAGCCAATTTGCGTTTCGTTGTCTCCGTATCCAAGCAATACCAGAACCAAGGTTTGAGCTTGCCCGATCTTATCAATGAAGGCAATTTAGGTTTGATCAAAGCAGCACAGCGTTTTGATGAAACACGCGGTTTTAAATTTATTTCTTATGCCGTATGGTGGATTCGTCAATCCATTCTTCAGGCTTTGGCTGAACAATCCCGTATTGTTCGTTTACCATTAAACAAGATCGGTTCAATAAATAAAATCAATAAAACCTTTTCTAAGCTCGAGCAGGAATATGAGCGTGAGCCTAGCGCTGCGGAAATTGCCGTAATGCTTGAGATTACAGAGACTGAAGTAAAAGAGTCCATGAAAAACACCGGCCGCCATGTTTCCATGGATGCGCCATTAACAACAGGTGACGATAATGCCGGTAGCATGTATGATGTTATGCAGGCCGATGATAGCCCGAGCCCTGAAAATGGCTTGCTGAATGAATCATTGCGCAGAGAGATCGAACGAGCTTTACATACGTTAACTTCCCGTGAAGCGGATGTTGTACGCCTTTATTTCGGTTTGAGCGGAGAACATGCCATGACGCTGGAAGAAATCGGTGAAAAATTTGATCTGACCCGTGAACGCGTTCGCCAGATCAAAGAAAAAGCCATCAGAAGATTAAAACATACTTCAAGAAGTAAAATCTTAAAAACCTATTTAGGATAATTTGTTGATTGGAATCCAAAGGTTAAAATAATAAAAGAGGAAACGTTTGTTTCCTCTTTTATTATATACAATATCAACTACCAACTATTTTTTTCCTTTCCCTTTACCTTTTGAGTGTCCGGGATTAGTTGAATTAGGATGATGTGGATTATTTGAATTTTTATGCCACCCTCTTTTCCCTCCGCCTTCGTGTACTGCTACAAAGCAAGAAGTTGTACTTAATAAAAATACAGTACACACAACCCAGGCGCTAATTAATTTAATTTTTTTCATGTTTCGTTTTTTTAGACCACAAAGGTGCGTTTATGGATATAAAGAACACTTACACAATTCCAATAATATGTTACATAATTCCCGGATTACTCTCTTGCTGTTCTGTTAGTAACCAGTCAATATATCCGTTCCCAGAAAGGCTTTTTTTCTTATTTTTACGGTGTTAATTAATTTTATAACACATGAGCCATCTTATTGCCCCTTCTATTCTTTCCGCCGATTTTGCGAATATTCAACGTGATGTTGAGATGATCAATAGCAGCGAGGCTGATTGGTTTCATGTGGACGTGATGGATGGAATGTTCGTGCCGAATATATCTTTTGGCTTTCCGGTAATCAAAGCCATTAAAAAACATGCAAAGAAACCCCTGGATGTACATTTGATGATCAATGATCCTGACAGGTATTTACAAGCTTTTAAGGACGCGGGCGCTGATGTGCTCACTGTTCACCTGGAAGCCTGTACGCATTTGCACAGAACTATACAGGCAATCAAAGCTCTTGGAATGAAAGCCGGCGTTGCTATCAATCCGCATACGTCGGTGAACCTTCTAAACGACATCATTGCTGACATTGATTTAGTTTGTGTTATGAGTGTTAACCCCGGATTTGGCGGGCAGAAATTCATTGAAAATACCTATTATAAAGTAAATGCATTGAGCGAAATGATCCGCACAAACAAATCGAAGACACTGATCGAAATTGATGGCGGAGTGGATCTTCTCAATTTCAAAAAACTGATTAATGCAGGCGCGAATGTACTGGTTGCTGGTAATACCGTGTTCTCTTCTTCAAATCCTGTTCAAACCATTGCCGATCTGAAAAAGTGAGCAAAAAAAAAGTAATTGTTATCGGAGCTGGATTTGCAGGCTTATCAGCGGCAACCACGCTTGCGAAAGAAGGCTTTGATGTTACCTTGCTGGAAAAAAATTCAGAATCCGGCGGTCGCGCCCGTAAACTCGAAGTAGAAGGCTTCACTTTTGATATGGGTCCCAGCTGGTATTGGATGCCGGATGTTTTCGAAAACTATTTCAATCAATTCAACACCACTGTCGCCGAACACTACGAGCTCCTTCGCCTCGATCCTTCCTACGCTGTTTTTTTTAGTAAAGACGAGGTTATGCGCGTGCCTGCCAACTTAAATGAGTTTTATGCTCTTTTTGAAAAGTACGAAAAAGGAAGCAGCATTCAACTAAAAAAGTTCCTTAAGGAAGCAGAATACAAATACAAAGTGAGCATGAGCGATTTTGTTCACAAGCCAAGTCTTTCCTTATTCGAATTCCTGGATCTCCGCATCCTGAATGCAGCATTAAAAATGGATCTCTTTAAATCCATCAGCAAATACATACACCGGCATTTTAAAGAGCCAAAGCTGATTCAGCTGCTGGAATTCCCTGTATTGTTTCTTGGCGCAAAGCCAAATGAAACGCCTGCTCTATATAGCATGATGAATTATGCGGACATTGTTCTCGGCACCTGGTATCCCGTGGGCGGCATGCATAAGATCGTGGAAGGTATGATTGCTGTAGCAAAAGCGCAGGGCGTGAAAATAAAAGAGGCCGAAAATGTAGAGAAGATCAATGTGGTGGATGGGAAAGCTGTAAGTGTGATCTCCAATGGAATAACGCATGAAGCGGATGTCATTATTGCTGCTGCCGATTATCATCATGTAGAACAAAAACTTCTGGATGAAAAATACCGTAATTATTCCGAAAACTATTGGAAATCACGGAAAATGGCGCCTTCCTGCTTGATGTATTATTTGGGACTCGATAAAAAAATTGAAGGCCTGGAGCATCATAATTTATTTTTTGACACGCCATTCGATCTGCACGCCGAAGAAATCTATGATCGCCCTCAGTGGCCTTCACAGCCTCTCTTCTACTCTACCTGCGCGTCCAAAACAGATAAAACGGTGGCGCCGGAGGGAAAGGAAAATTTAGTACTTTTAATACCGATTGCAGTTGACATTGAAGACAATGAAGAGATTCGGGAGAAATACTTTAATATCATGATGGACCGGTTGGAACATTTAACCGGGCAATCCATCAAACAACACGTGATTGTTAAAAAGAGTTATGCGATCAAGGATTTTAAAAAAGACTACAACTCATTTGGAGGAAATGCCTACGGCCTGGCCAACACCTTGAGACAGACCGCTATTTTAAAGCCTTCCCTGAAAAACAAAAAAGTTAGTAATCTGTATTACGCAGGTCAACTAACCGTTCCGGGTCCGGGGGTTCCGCCAAGCATTATCTCAGGGCAAGTGGCTGCAAGAGAGATCATTAAAAAATTTGGTGCGTAAATTAAAGTTTTGGAATACAAATTAAGATGAAAGACCTGTATAAAGAAGTTTCCTATAAATGCAGCAAGCTGGTTACAAAAAGCTACAGCACTTCTTTTTCCTTAGGTGTAAGTCTTTTACACCGCGATTTTGTGCTACCCGTACATGCTATATATGGTTTTGTGCGTTTTGCTGATGAAATTGTCGATACCTTTCATACCAATAATAAAAAAGACCTACTGGATCGTTTTGTAAAGGATACACATGAAGCTATATCAAATAAGATCAGCTTAAATCCAATTCTGCACAGCTTTCAGGACACTGTTAATAAATACAATATTGATAAAGAGCTGATCGATACTTTTTTGAGAAGCATGGAAATGGACCTTGATAAACAAGCCTACAACCAAAGCGGATACGAAGAATACATACTTGGTTCTGCTGAAGTGGTGGGATTGATGTGTTTAAAGATTTTTGTGGAAGGAGATGAAAAAAAATACATGGAACTGAAGCATGATGCTATGAAACTAGGCTCTGCTTTCCAAAAAATCAATTTCCTCCGGGATTTGAAAGCAGACATCCATACACTTGGAAGAGCTTATTTTCCAGGCTTTGATGCGCAACAATTTAATGAGATCACAAAAAAGGAAATCGAAGCCGATATAAAAAATGATTTTGATGCCGGATTAAGGGGCATTAAAAAACTACCGAAGAAAGCGCAATTGGGTGTGTATCTCGCCTACATTTATTACGTTTCCCTATTCAAAAAAATACGAAACACCAGTCCGGAAAATGTGATGAACACCCGTATTCGTGTTTCAGATTCCAGAAAATACCTGCTGTTCATGGGCTCGTATTTAAAACATCGCTTCAACCTGATCAGATAATGAAAAGAATCATTCTCCTTATTTTATTTGCTTTTGGCTCCCATGCTCAATTTGCCCAAAGCATCAGCGTGGATGCCTTAAGAAGAGAATATTATAAAGTGAATGCAGATAGTGCTGCATGCGCTAAACTATACAACAAGATCAGCAAAGCGGCAAATTCCGATAACACTTCCCTTGCATACAAAGGTGCCATAACTGCTGCTATGGCCAATCACGCAAAAGAAAAACAGGAAAAGCTAAAACTATTCAATTCCGGAAAAAAGCTTCTGGAACAAAGCATTGTCTCCGACAGCTCTAACATCGAATTGCGATTTTTGCGCTTTACCATTCAAACCAATTGCCCGAAAGCATTAGGGTATAACAAGCAAATAGGTGCCGATAAAAAATTCATTCTTGCAAATTTTTCTGCTGTAACAAATACTGCGATCCGGAATATGATGCTTGCATTTGTAGCGCAAAGCACTTATTTGACAGATGCTGAAAAACAAAAACTAAAACAATAATCAAAGAATGTCCACTGAGCAAAAAGATAAATTACTTTTTGTATCCACCATCATACTTGTCGTCATTCATTTAGCAGGCATTTTGGGAATACGCTCAGTTTATCATGACCTTTTCCTTCTGCTCTCCCCGCTTAACCTGATGATCAGCAGCTTTCTCCTTTTTCTGAATCACAAGGATTTCAACAAACATTTTTATCTTTTTATGCTGCTCTGCTTTTTCACAGGATTTAGCGTAGAAGTAGCAGGAGTTTATACGGGACAAATCTTCGGAGAATACAGCTATGGAAATACGCTGGGCTATAAACTATTAAATGTTCCTGTTATCATCGGTCTGAACTGGCTGATGCTTGTTTACAGCGTGGGAATTATCTGCCATCAGGTAAAAGTCAATAAATATATCAAAAGCTTAATGGGCGCAGGATTACTTGTTATCCTGGATTTTTTTATTGAACCGGTTGCTATAAAATATGATTTCTGGAGCTGGACACACAACCAGGTTCCCATACAGAATTACATTGCCTGGTTCATCACCGCCTTTTTGTTATTGTTGCTTTTTAATAATTTAAAATTCAATAAAACCAATCGTTTGGCCAAAACAATGTATATAATACAACTGGTATTTTTTGTTTTACTTAGTGTTTTCTAAATATTTATTTCGCTTTACTATATGCATTATACCTACATCCTTTTACTTGCATTTACACTGAGCTATCCCCTCTTCAAAAGCTTTGAGAAAAAGGTAAATTATGTTTCCAAATGGAAACACCTTCTTCCCGCATTGGTGTTCAGCGCAAGCATTTTCATCGCTTGGGATGTATGGTTTACTTCTATAGGAATATGGCAATTCAATGCACAATATGTTATAGGCGTTTTTATTGCCGGCCTGCCTATAGAAGAATGGCTCTTCTTTTTGATTGTCCCTTTTTCATGTGTTTTTATTTATGAAGTGATGAATTATTTTGTCAAAAAAGACATTCTCGCTTCTTATTCCAAATTCATCTCCACTTTGCTGATCCTTTCGCTGATCGCTATTGGCGCGCTCTACTTTGAAAGAATATACACTTCCATTACCTTCATCAGCCTAGGTGTATTTTTGTTCATTCACCAATTTATTTTAAAATCACCTTATTTAGGCAGGTTTTATCTGGCCTGGACTGTTTGTCTTATTCCTTTCACCATTGTGAATGGAGTACTCACTGCTATGCCCGTTCTCATCTACAACAATCTCTACAACCTTAATATCCGTATATACACTATTCCATTGGAAGACGTATTTTACGGAATGTTGAATATTCTCCTGGTAATTACTATTTACGAATATTGTAAACTGAGAAAATCATGAAGAAACTAGTTTCATTGCTAATTTTATGTTCCCTATTCGGCAGTCTTTTTGCCCAGATGCCAGGCAATTCGGAATTGTTCGACTTTAATAAATCGAGGAACAGAAAAACATCAAAAGGATTAAAAGTGCTGGGCGGCTGGGCGCTGGCCAATATGGGCACAAGCGCCTATATGTATTTTAATACCAAGGGAGTGGATAAATCTTTTCACGAAATGAATGTTATGTGGAATGGTGTAAATACATTGATTGTTGTCGCCAGCCTGTTACCGAAAGAGAAAAACGATTTAAATCTCACCAAAACGCTTAATTGGCAAAGCAATACGGAAGCAACCTACATAGCCAATGCTGCCCTTGATCTTGTTTATGCCACAGCAGGCCTTTATCTCACAGAAAGGGCAAAAACAGAGCAGCACGACCGGTACAAGGGATGGGGAAACTCTTTGATCTACAATGGTAGTTTTCTATTTTTATTTGACACAGGCATGTATATCATCCACAAGAAGAATGGAAAAAAATTACACAAAATGATGGACCGTGTAAATGTGTCTACCACCGGATTAGGGCTCCGGCTAACGATGAGTTTGTAATTTAATTACCTTTATTCAAAGCCTCCCGGAGAACTTTAAACTAAGTCAACTTTAAATCAAATCAGTTGTAATTTTCGCGCTCAGCAAACATAAGGGAATGCTTGGCCCGGGATGAACACTTCCTCCGCAGAAATATAAGCCTTTTATTTCTTTGGAAAAATTGGGGTGACGAAGAAAAGCTGAAAATTTATTATTCGAAGCATTCCCGTATATCGCCCCAAAGGCGCTTGAAGTACGTGCTTCTACAATACGGGGATCAAGAACCATTTCGCATTCGATGAGCGGGCGAAGATCCATTTTAAGCACACGATTTAATTTATTGATCATCGATTCCCTCGCTTCATTCACCAATTTATCCCAATCTTGTCCGCTGTTATTTGGTACATTAATGAACGTGAACCAGTTTTCACAACCTGCTGGAGCATCAGTGGGCGTATACTTTGAGGTAATATTAACATAAATGGTTGAATCATCATATACCGTTTTTTTTGAAACAATCGTATCAAACTCTTCACGGTAGTTTTTGCTGAAGAAAATATTATGAAGTCCCAGCTCTTTAAAATTGTTTTTCACTCCCCAGTAAAAAATAATCCCTGAGCTTGATTTCGGCTGTTCAAGCGTCTGTACAGGCCTTTTTACATCGGGTATCAATTTCAGATAGCTGTTATACACATCCATATTGCTGATCACGACATCACAGAAATGATTTCCATTATCAGTTCTTACTCCTTTCACTGCTTTATTTTCAACAAGAATTTCCCTCACAGGATTTGAAAAGTGGAACACCACGCCTATTTCCTTTGCAAGCTTTACGAGCGATTCGGTAATGCTATACATTCCTCCTTCAGGATAATATGCACCTTTTTCAATTTCAACATGCGAGATGACATTGAGTGTAGCAGGCGCCAAATAGGGGCTTGATCCGTTGTAGGTAGAATAGCGGTTTAAGATCTGCACCAGCTTTTCGTCCTTAAACGCCTTTTCATTTGCGCCATTCATGGTATCAAAAGCGCCTATCTTTCCAAAATTCAGCAAACCGACAGCCACTCTTTTGGTTAGAAAATTTTTAAACTTATGCAGGGAATTATGCAAAAAAACTTCCGCCGTCAGCTCATACATCTGCTTTGTTTTGTTCAGGTAACGAAGAATGCTCTCTTTTGAATCAGCTGTCTTTTCGGACATTTCCTCGGCATACCTTTCTTTTCCATGATAGCTGTTCATCCTGGTTCCGTCCTCGAAAAAATACCGGTAAACCGGATCAAGGGTAATGTAATTAAAATAATCCCTGGGATTTTTTCCGGAGATGATAAATAGTTCATCCACATACTCGGGCATGGTAAAAACAGAAGGCCCCATGTCAAAACGATAGCCTTTATTGCTTTCTGAGGATAATTTGCCGCCTGGAAAGTTATTGGCTTCAAACACGCTTACGTCATATCCTTTATTTCTCATGCGAATAGCAGCGGCTATCCCTGAAATTCCGGCACCTACTACCGCACAGCTTTTATGATTTAATTTGGTCATGGCTCGAATTCAAAAATAAAGATTTTTTCCGCTTGATGCTTGATAATTCACAAGGCTTCCTTCAATATTAGCTTAAAACAAGATTCCCTTTTAAACAGCTAAAAAAACAGATTTACTCATTCTTAAACACGATCAAATCCTTTCTAATAAGAATTATTCTCAAAAAAAACTTCATTCCCCTGCAAGCAGGCCTGTTGACTTCATTATAAACAATCTAAAAAAAGCTTTGCACATACGACAGAAAGGTCTATTTTTGCTCTCTTTTTAGAAAACTATCAGTCTGTTTAACGCTGAGAAGAAAAAGAATTTATTTAATGCCCGAAAACAAAATGATTTACGTAGGAAAACAGCCATTAACAGCAAGTGATTTTTATAAAATAGTTTATTCAGGTGAACAGATAGAATTGGATGCTGCGGCTTTGACCAAGGTAAATGAAAGTCACGAATTCCTAAAATCGTTTTCAAAGAACAAACTTATTTATGGTATCAATACCGGATTTGGGCCAATGGCACAATACAAGATAAGCGATGAAAATCAACTGGACCTGCAATACAATCTGATCAGAAGCCATTGTACAGGCGCAGGAAACCGACTTTCGGATATCAATGTAAAATCAGCAATGATCTGCCGCCTGAGCTCTTTGATGCAAGGTTATTCCGGTATCAATTCAGAAGTGGTTATTTTATTAAAGGACCTTATCAATAAAAATGTTTATCCTCAGATCTTTGAACACGGTGGTGTCGGAGCAAGCGGAGATCTGGTACAATTGGCCCATCTGGCGCTGAATTTGATCGGAGAAGGCGAAGTAACCTACAAAGGAGAGTTGCGCCCAACAGCAGAGGTTTACAAAGAAGCTGGAATCAAGCCTATAACCATTCATTTACGCGAAGGATTGGCCCTGATCAACGGAACTTCGGTAATGACGGGAATTGCAATGGTCAACCTTTTACATGCCAAACAGTTATTGAACTGGAGCATTTCTTCTTCCATGCTGATCATTGAAATGGTAGAATCGTACAGCGATCATTTTTCAAAAGAGCTTCATAGCGTAAAGCCACATATCGGACAACGCGGCATTGCCAATGCAATGGATAAGGCCATGAGCAGCAGCAAGCTCATCCGGAAACGTGAAGACCATTTATTCGATAACAACAAACATGCAGAAGTGGATGTGTTTAAAGATAAAGTTCAGGAATACTACTCCATTCGCTGCGTTCCGCAAATCTTAGGGCCTGTTTACGATACCATTACCTATACACAGACAGTATTGGAAAATGAAGTAAATTCAGTAAACGATAATCCAATCATAGACAAGGCAAACAACAATATATTTCATGGCGGCAATTTCCATGGCGATTATGTAGCGCTGGAAATGGACAAGCTGAAGATCGCTATTACAAAGCTAACCATGCTTGCGGAGCGTCAATTGAATTTCCTTATGAATGATAAGCTGAATGGCAAACTTCCGCCATTTGTGAATTTGGGTAAGCTGGGATTAAATCTCGGAATGCAGGCAGCACAATTTACCGCAACTTCCACTACAGCCGAAAACCAAATGCTTTCCAACCCAATGTATATACACAGCATCCCGAATAACAACGATAACCAGGATATTGTGAGCATGGGAACAAATGCTGCAACCATCACGGCAAAAGTGATTGAGAATGCTTATCAGGTATTGGCAATTGAGCTGTTAAGCGCTGTGCAGGCGGTTGATGCATTGAAATTTGATGAGAAATTGTCGTCAGAAAGCAAGAATACCTACAAGCAAATACGCACGATTGTCCCACGTTTTGAGGATGATACTATTTTGTATAAAAAGTTAGAAAAAGTAAAGCATCACTTACAAGCAACGAATACTAATCTGGTTAATTGATAATGTAATTAAGGCCAATCCTTAAAATTACCATTCAAAAAAATCTGCAAACAAACAATTTCAAATATGAAATACGCGTTAGTAACAGGAGGTTCAAGAGGCATCGGCCGCGCAATTTGTGTAAAGCTGGCTGAAGAAGGGCATTACATCATCATCAACTATACATCCAAGCAGGATGAAGCAGAGAACACATTAAAAATGGTTCGCGAAAAAGGTGCAGATGGTGAAATCATGAAATTTGATGTGTCGGATCAGACACAAGTAGACAGCGTTTTGGGCGGATGGATCGAGAAAAACCCCGATAAGACCATTGAAATATTAGTAAACAACGCAGGCATCCGGAAAGATCAGCTGCTGATGTGGATGAGCAACGAAGAATGGAATTCTGTTTTGGGAATCAGCTTAGGCGGATTTTACAACGTAACCCGCATCATCATTAAAGGAATGCTTGTGAAGAAATACGGACGAGTAGTAAATATTGTTTCCCTATCAGGACTAAAAGGATTACCCGGACAAACCAATTACTCAGCTGCAAAAGCAGCTGTAATAGGTGCTACCAAAGCGCTTTCACAGGAAGTAGGGCGCAGGGGCGTTACAGCCAACTGTGTCGCTCCGGGTTTCATCAAAACCGACATGACCGAAGGCATCAACGAAAAGGATTTCAAGCAATTGATTCCGCTAAACCGTTTTGGTACTGCCGATGAAGTCGCGGATGCCGTTTGCTTTCTTGCATCTGCAAAAGCATCGTATGTGACAGGACAGGTGCTTTCTGTTAACGGCGGATTATACAGTTAAGAAATGGATGCGTACCAGTACTTAGAATGCGACAGGTACTGATACTTAATATATTGCTATTGCAAAATTACATGTTGGCACATTCAAAAATTTGACTATTTTTGACTTCTTTTTTACATTAAAACATGAATAATAGAGTTGTTATAACCGGTTTAGGAATATGGAGTTGTCTGGGTAAGAACCTGGACGAAGTGAAAGAGTCACTGCATGCTGGTAAATCTGGAATTGGGATGGACATGGAACGCAAAGAATGGGGCTACCGCTCCGGCCTTACGGGAATTGTTCCGAAGCCTGAATTAAAAGGCATTTTAGACAGAAGAGCGCGCATCGGTCTGTCTGAAGAGGCTGAATATGCTTATATGGCAACCCTGGAAGCCATGAAAAATGCAAAGATGGATATGAGCTGGGTGGAAAAGAATGAAGTCGGGATCCTTTATGGAAACGACAGCTCCGCAAAAGCCGTTAGTGAAGCGATCGATACTATCCGCATTAAAAAAGACACAACATTGTTAGGTTCGGGTTCCATCTTTCAGTCGATGAACTGTACGGTAACCATGAACCTTTCCACAATATTCAAATTAAAGGGCATCAATTTTACCATCAGTGCTGCTTGCGCAAGTGGCTCCCACTCTATTGGCCTGGGTTATCTGATGATCAAATGGGGCTTGCAGAAACATATTATCTGCGGCGGCGCACAGGAAGTTAATCCTTTTGCTTTCGGCAGTTTTGATGGATTAAGCGCATTTTCCATACGTGAAAATGATCCTACAAGAGCTTCCCGCCCTTTTGATAAAGACCGTGATGGTTTGATTCCAAGCGGCGGTGCTGCAACACTTATTCTGGAAAGCTACGAAAGCGCGATTGAACGTGGAGCTCCGATCCTGGCTGAAGTAGTAGGTTATGGCTTCTCTTCAAACGGTGAACATATTTCGAATTCAAATGTAGATGGACAGGTTCGTTCCCTTAAAATGGCTTTAAATGATGCTAAATTAGAAGCTGCGGCAATTGATTATATCAACGCACACGCCACGTCAACTCCGGGTGGGGATTTGGCAGAAGCAACTGCTATTGATGCAGTTTTTGGTGAAAGCAGACCTTTGGTTAGCTCTACCAAATCAATGACCGGTCACGAATGCTGGATGGCCGGAGCGAGTGAGATTGTCTATTCAATATTAATGATGCAGAACAATTTTGTGGCTCCTAACATTAATTTCGAGAACCCGGATGAAGCTTCGGCAAAATTAAATATCGCTACAAAGACGACAGAAAAAAATATTGACGTATTTTTGTCCAACTCATTCGGTTTTGGCGGAACAAACTCCTCACTGATTATTAAGAAAATTAAGTAACACATAAAACACTCCTAATGACACAAGAAGAAATAATCGAACGCATCAATGGCTTTTTAGTTGACGAATTTGAAGTAGATGCAGAAAAAATCAATCCGGATGCAAATCTTCGTGAAACTTTAGGTTTAGACAGCCTTGATTATGTTGATTTAGTGGTGATCATTGAAAGCAACTTCGGTTTCAAAGTTGTTGCAGAAGATTTCATCAACATTCATACTTTCCAGAATTTTTATGATTATGTAAACCGCAAGGTGACTGAAAAAGCGACTGCATAATTTTTAAATTCAATTAAAATTAAATGGCTAAAAAGTGGGAAGGGAAATCCAAAGGAACTGTATTAGGCCATAAGATATTCGTTTTCATTTTAAATCATTTAGGGCTAAAGCTGGCGTACATTGTACTAAGGTTTGTAGCCCTTTATTATTTTTTTTTCGCACGGAAATCCAATAAGCACAACTTCTACTTTTTTCACAAGGTACTTAAGTATAAGCGCTTTACCACCTGGTTAAAAATCTATAAAAACTATTACATCTTCGGGCAGACCATATTGGATAAAGTAGCACTGCTGGCCGGTGTAAAAACCAATTTTACGGTAGACCATGAAGGCGGCGCAATCCTTGATAAGATAGCCGATACAGGCAAGGGCGGGATCCTCATCAGCGCACACATTGGTAACTGGGAAATAGCCGGACAATTGCTCAACAGGCTGAATACTACCTTCAATATTCTCATGTATGAAAACGAACATGAAAACATAAAACAGTATATGGATGGCGTTCAGAAAAAAAAGAATGTAAACATCATCGCGATTAAAGATGGCGAAATGGGTCATATCATTGAACTTCACAATGCCTTTACAAGAAATGAACTGGTGGTTCTGCATGGCGATCGTTTCCGTGAAGGAGCAAAAACCTACGAAACAACATTTC
>DASWNK010000081.1:0-4916 GCA_036399275.1 Bacteroidia bacterium
GGATATGGAAAACAAAGCGCCACCACCACCGATACCTCTGGAGCTAAAGCTTGTGGGCTGAGCAAACAGGTTGTTTACGGACAAGAAAATAACTGACAGAAGGAGATAGTACTGTTTCATGTGTTGTTTTTTGATGAACATGCCAAACCTATAACAATTTAATCAAAAAACAATAATTCAAGCTTCTAAAATTTGTACCAGAACTACCGCAATTATTAGGAGTCGGTCGATTAATTTCATTCTGCCTTATTTTAATTATATTGCGCACATGTTGTATACAGCCCTAAAGCCCTTTATCAAGATCACGGTTCGTGTCTTCTTCCGGTCCATTACCTATCGGAATCATAAATCCATTCCTGAAAAAGGCCCTTTGTTGATCCTGGCCAACCATCCGAGCACATTTATGGATCCGATTGTGATCGCGGTGATCGTAAAGCGACCGGTATACTTTTTAGCAAAAGCAGCCATTTTCAAAACAGCGTTCGCCAAATGGATCCTGCCGAAATTCCATATTATTCCCCTTTATCGTAAAGTGGATGATCCCACGCTGATGTCGAACAATGAAGACACCTTCCGTAAATGTTACGAGCACCTTGAAAAGAATGGTGTGATCCTGATGTTCCCCGAAGGATTAAGCATTACCGAACGTAAATTGCGACCGATAAAATCAGGCGCTGCGCGGATTGCTTTGGGAGCAGAAGCCCGCAATGATTTTAAGCTGGGCGTAAAGATCGTAAACATCGGCCTGAACTATGTGGATCCTCACACCTTTAACAGGGATCTTTTTTTGAATGTGGATGAGCCGATCACCGTTGCGGATTATAAAGAGCAGTATCTGAAGGACAGTTTCAAAACTTCGGGAATTCTAACAGAAGAGATCAGAACACGCCTTGAGAAACTCGTGATTGCCATTGATGATGATAATACCGACAAGCTGGTAGAGAACATTGAATTGCTTTACAAGTCGAAGCTCACAAAAGAAAGCGGTTCACAAGATGATAAGATGGTTGAATTTGTGATCACCAAAAATATCATAGAAACAGTCAATTATTTTAAAATCCTTCAGCCTAAGCGCGCCGAAAACATCGATACAAGAATAAAACAATACCTGAAGAGCCTTTCCGATCTAGGTTTGCAGGATTCTGACATTGAAAAGAACCAGAAAAATAATTCTTTCCTAAAAACGAACATGAAGGCTTTCTTAAAAATTTGCTTTGGTTTTCCTTTTTTCATTTATGGAATGCTCAACAATTACATTCCTTTTAAATTACCGGGATGGATCGTGCGTAAAAAAGAAGAGCGGTTGGAAAATATCGGGGGGATATACATGGTAGGCGGAATGTTCAGCTTCATGATCTTTTACATTGCACAAATCATCCTTGTCTGGAAGTTTACCCACATTCAATGGCTCACCATTGCGTATGCTGTTTCACTTCCCATCAGTGGAACATTTGCGTTCGCTTATTCTTTAATGATCAAAGAGATCAGGGCGAAATGGCTGTTGACCATGTTGTTTTTCAAAAAGAGCGTACTCATTTCCGGTCTCATTTCTGAGCGCGAACAGTTGATCGCCGAGTTTGATAAAGCAAGAGAGGAATACGCCCTGGTAAAAACTGATTTTTAATTTACCTCCAGGTTGCCAGGAATTCTCTGAATTCTTTTTTCAACTCTGTAAAGATTTTACCGAAGATCACTACCTGCTCCTGCATTACTTTGTGATCTGCAAAAAGCTGGTGATCGATGGCAACGGGATGCTCCTCGGCATATTTTGCCAACCATTGCTCGTGTACGGTTACTTCATGGTTCAAAATATCCAGCTGTTCTTTCTGAATAATGAACTGATTCTGAAAATGCTCTATTTGTTTTCTTACGTCGATGCCTGTATTCTTTGCTGCGACCTCCGACAATCTTTTCTGATAGATCCTTAATTCATCTGCGTAAAAATTTGCTTCTGAAGTCCATAATTGATGCTCAAAGTGTAATTCATCAATGTGCTTTGTTTTTGCCGATGTAGTTGTCATAAGAATGGGGTTGGATTAGAGCACAAAAATACCAGCAAGGCTGCACATTGGAATTGATGCCAATCACGAAGGCGCATGATTTACATCATCAAAAAGCGCCACAGATCTCTGCAGCGCTTTCCATATATTTATGGCAGGATAGGCTTATTTCTTTTTCACCTTACGTTTGATGAATCTTACAATAAAATAAGCGGTCAATCCCAGAATGATCCAAAGCGGCCAGGCATATACTACACCGATGAGGAAAGAAAGGAAGCCTTTCCAGCCGTTGCCGAATGCATGTCCCATTCTTCCAAAAAAGCCGGGCTCATTCTGCGGTGTGTATTCAAAGTCCTGGTGAAATTCCAGATTGATCGTACTGTAATTTACCTGGTCGTTCAGGTATTTCAATTCACCTTCTTTTGCTTCGATCTCTTCACGGATCACTCTCAATTGTCCTTCTACTTCCAATATGTCCGATACTTTCACGGCTTTCTGCAACAGCTCCAGGTAACGCTTCTCCACTTCTTTTTTTGTTTTTAAACGAGTAGTAATATCTATAAACTGCGCGGTTACATCTTCCAGGTAAATGTTCTTGGAATTCAAATTGCTCGCAATAGCAGTCAGATTGGAAACCATTCCATCAAACTCTTTATTGGAAACACGGATAACCATGGAATTGGAAATACTGTAAGTGGAATGTTGTTCATTTTCTCCGCCGATGTAGGCATTTCCGGCTTTCACGATCTTTTCGATCCCTGCACGGGCGGCTTTATAATCATCCACCGACAAATTAATATCCGCGGTTTTTTTGATCTTTTCGGCCATCTTAACTGCCGGCATTGCTGACCCGCCAGTTGAATTAGTGTTTATCAGACCTGATAGGGTTTCCTCATCGCTTACAACAGGCGGACTAAATTTCACCGTTTCCATCACTGGCGGCGGAGGCGGCGGCTCTTGTTCCGATCTGGCAAATTCAAATCCGCCTTCTTTGGCATTAGTTGAATCAAAATCGGAGGATTTGTTCTGGCAGGAGCTTAAAAAAATGAGGGAAAATGCGAAGGAGTAGGCGATTTTTTTCATGGTTATTTTTTTAGGGGTAGAACGGAGAATATTTTTAAATAGTACATATTTCAGATGCGAAAGATTTAGAGATTCCATACGGATTTCTTAGTAACTTTATAAAAATATGAAAAAATGAGCATTTGGTTCAAACCTTATACCCTTACTGATATTGGATGGATGTTGAAAGACAACATGTGTGAAGCCATCGGCATTGAGATTACGGAGCTTACACCCGATTCCATCAAAGGCAAAATGCCGGTCGATCACCGTACCGTGCAGCCAATGAAGATCCTTCATGGCGGCGCTTCGGTTGCCTTAGCGGAGACATTGGGTAGCGTAGCTTCCAACCTGATTGTGGATAACAGCAAATTTGCCTGCGTAGGACTTGATATCAATGCTAATCACATTCGCCCGGCCAGCACCGGTTTTGTATATGGAGAAGCGAAGGTGATTCACATCGGCAGAAAAACGCATGTCTGGAGCATCGAGATCAAAGATGAAAACGGAAAACTGGTTTGCATCAGCCGATTGACAATGGCGGTGGTGGAAATTGGGTTATAATGGTTAACTGGTTCATTGGTTCATTAGTTAACTGTGTACTATTTGATAATTTTAAAGAGCGCTCATAAATTAATAAAATTAAATCTTAAATCCTGATACTTGATACTTGAGTCTAATATCTAATATCTCAAATCTAATATCTAACATCTAATATCTAAAAACATATGTGGAACGAAGAAAACAATACCCTGAGCAGAACATTTGAATTCAAGAACTTCATTGAAGCTTTTGCTTTTATGACGAAAGTGGCGATGGAAGCCGAAAAGATGGACCATCATCCTGAATGGAGCAATGTGTATAATAAGGTAAAGATCTACCTGAGTACACATGATGAAGGAAATACTGTCACCGATAAAGACAGAAAGCTCGCTAAGAAAATCGATAAAGCCTTTGATGGTGGAAGTTCGAAATTTAAGGGCTAATTTCGTAGCATGAATAAAGCAAGATTCATTTTTTTATTATTTCTCTTTCAATTCAGCATCGGCTATTCGCAGCGTTCGGCGCTGAATACGGCCATTGAAGCATTGAAGAAAGACAAAGCATTGCAGCATGCGACCTGGAGTGTATGTGTGATGAACACGAAAAAAGATACAGCGATCGCGGAATACAACAGCGGCATCAGTGTGATTCCCGCAAGCACACTCAAGATCGTAACAACCGGCGCAGCATTGGCAATTCTCGGAAGCGATTTCGTTTTTGAAACTCAACTCTTGTATGATGGAAGCCTGGATACTGTTTCAGGAATCCTGAAAGGGAACTTATATATTAAGGGTGGCGGAGACCCGACACTGGGCTCTGAATATTTCATTGATAAAAAAGACAGCTTAACGGTGATCGAGAAATGGGCAGTGATCCTGAAAGCAAAAGGAATTAAAAAGATCGAAGGGGCGATCATCGGGGATGCCAGCATCTTTGACGACAACATGGTTCCTTCACAATGGATCTGGTCCGACATGGGAAATTATTTTGGAGCAGGCGCTTCGGGCCTTACCTACCATGATAACAAGTATACCATCTTGTATAAATCCGGCGCTGCAGGAACGGCCACTTCCATCAACAAGATTGTTCCGCAAATTCCCGGCATGCAGCTCATCAATACGGTAACAGCAGGTGGCAACGACGACAATGCTTTTATTTATGGTTCCTCCTACTCCAACTACCGATTGGCTTCGGGCACTATTCCCTCCAACAAAAACAATTACGAAGTAGAAGGCTCTATTCCCGATCCGGCTTTGTTTTGCGCACAGGAACTGGAACGCGCTTTAAAAAATGTGGATGTTACAATCACAG
>DASWNK010000082.1:0-12744 GCA_036399275.1 Bacteroidia bacterium
AATCTGCGCAACACGAAAGTGATCTGCAGAAGCGGCAGCCCGAACGATCTGAAAGACCTTGCCATTGTAAATCCTCAGGAAACAAAATCAATCATTGTATTGGCTCCGGAGGAAGGAAATGCCGATCCGCTTACGATTAAAACCATATTAGCGATCACCAATAATCCGGATAGAAGGAAGGCGCCTTACCACATTGTTGCGGAAATAAAAGATGAGAAGAACCTGGAAGTGGCCAAAATGGTAGGAAAAGACGAAGTAGAACTGGTACTTACTGATGATGTGATTGCACGCATTATGGTGCAGACTTCCCGCCAAAGCGGCCTGAGTATCGTTTATACGGAGCTGATGGATTTTGACGGCGCGGAGATCTATTTCAATGAAGAAAAAGAGCTGACAGGGAAAACCTATGCAGAGGCCGTAAATGCTTATGAAGATTCAGCTGTAATAGGTTTGCAGTATGCCGATGAAACGGTTAAAATAAATCCTGCAATGGATTACAAATTATTGAAAGGCGATAAAATAATTGCCATTACAGAAGATGACGATACGCTCGTGGTGTCGAAGAACAAAGATTTAAAGATCAATGAGAAAGCCATCGTTAACCTTGATTCAACGAAAGTGGTTGCAGAAAAGATATTACTTCTTGGTTGGAATAAGCGTGCCATTACCATTATCCGCGAAATGGATAATTACGTTGGTACCGGATCGTTCATGAAAGTGGTTTCTTCTTTTGACCATCTAGATGAAGTAAAAGAAGCCGCAAGTACATTAAAAAATATAAAGCTGGAATTTCAGCTGGCGGATACCACTTCCCGCAAAGTGATTGATGGATTGAATGTTATTTCCTACGACAGTGTTCAGTTATTATGTTACAAAGAAGAAATGGAATTACAGGATGCTGATGCACAAACATTAATTTCTTTGCTTCATTTGCGCCGTATCATGGAGGAAACAGGCAAGGATCTGAAAGTGGTGAGTGAAATGCTGGACCTTCGAAATCGCGATCTCGCTGAAGTAACCAAAGCAGATGACTTTATTGTGAGTGATAAGCTGATCAGTTTGCTGATGTCGCAGGTTTCTGAAAACAAATACCTGATGCGGGTTTTCGAAGATCTTTTTGATGCGAACGGAAGCGAAATTTACCTGAAGCCGATGAGTGATTATGTAAAAGCCGGCGAGCAGGTGAACTTCTACACCGTGATTGAAAGTGCACGCAGAAAAGGGGAAACAGCAATCGGTTACCGTGTAGCATCCCTGGCGTACGATAGCGGTAAAGCATATGGCGTAACGGTAAATCCCGGCAAATCAAAGATGATGATCTATACCGCAGAAGATCGGTTGATCGTACTTGCAGAGAATTAAGGTCAATTTATTTGACATGATGCGACAATTAACTATGTTTGAGAAAGATAACACTAACCTATAAACACAACACAAATGGGATTATTTGATAAATTAAAAGGCGAATTTGTAGACATCATTGAGTGGACCGATAGCTCGAATGATACAATGGTATGGCGTTTTCCCCGCTACCAGAATGAAATAAAAATGGGGGCGAAGCTTACCGTGCGTGAATCGCAAGTAGCTGTTTTTGTGAATGAAGGGTTAATGGCGGATGATTACAAACCGGGAATGTATGAGCTTCAAACGCAAAACATGCCGATAATGACTACGCTGAAAGGCTGGAAATATGGCTTTAATAGTCCGTTCAAAGCTGAAGTGTATTTCGTAAATACCAAGCAATTCACCAACCAGAAATGGGGGACGAAGAATCCGATCATGCTGCGTGACGCAGAATTCGGCCCGATCCGTATTCGTGCATTTGGAAATTATGCATTGCGTGTAAAAGATGCAAAGAAATTTCTGAAAGAGATTGCCGGAACCGATGCACATTTCACTACGGAAGAAGTGACGGAACAATTGCGTAACCTGGTGATTACCCGCTTTACGGATGCAGTTGCTGAAAGCAAAATTCCGGTTTTGGACCTTGCTTCTAATTATGATGAGCTGTCCAAGTTCGTTTCTAGTAAGATCAATCCGGAGTTTGAAGAATTAGGTATTGAAGTGACAAAATTACTGATCGAAAATATTTCCTTACCACCGGAAGTGGAAGCAGCCTTGGATAAACGAAGCAGCATGGGCATCATTGGAAACCTGGGAGCGTATACGCAGTTTCAGGCAGCAAATTCTATGGAGAAGGCTGCAGAGAATGGCAACAGCATTATGGGTGCCGGTGTGGGAATGGGAATGGGCTTAGGAATGGGCAATCAGATGGGAAACATGTTCAATCAGAATCAATCCAACGGAAATCAGAATAACAATACGCCACCGCCGCCGCCTCCTGTAACGCAATTCTTTGTAGCGGTAAATGGCGCTCAAACCGGGCCGTTTAACGAACAAGTAATGGCGCAAATGGTACAACAAGGCTCTTTAAAAAAAGAATCCATGGTTTGGAAAAATGGTATGGCTGCATGGGCTTCCGCCGATCAGGTTGCTGAGCTTGCGAAACTGTTTACAGCAGTTCCCCCGCCATTGCCTCCGATGTAATAGTTCATTAGTTTATTAGTTCACTGGTTCATTGGATCTGTAACTCATTCTGTGTATATTAATCGGTATGAGACGAACTACAAGCAAACCAGTAAATCAGTAAACGAGTGAACCAGTGAACTAATAAACCAATGAACCAATGAAGTCTACTCCCATGGAATTCGAAGAAAAAACAAAAGAAATAAGTAAGCAGCTCGACTGCAGAGATTGCGGCGCATTATTAAAATATGCACCGGGTACTACCGATTTAAAATGCGACTATTGCGGAGCTGCTAATGAAATAACCGAAGCTGCTGCACCAACAGTCGTGGAAGAGATCGATTTTGATAAATTCCTGAATGAGAATAGCAGCGGGGTAGAGAAGCTGGAAGTTGTTACCGTTAAATGCGAAAATTGCGGGGCATCCAGCACATTGAAGCCCAACATTTCTTCGGATAGTTGTCCTTTCTGCGCATCTCCGATTGTGGTGACAGGTGGAACTGCATGTAGCATCATCAAACCAAAATATTTACTGCCATTCAAGATAGAGCAGAAAGCGGCCTTTCAGGAATTCCACAAATGGGTAAGCAGCTTATGGTTTGCACCGAATGATCTGAAACATTATGTGGATAATGCCGATAAGCTTAACGGAATGTATATTCCTTATTGGACCTATGATTCCAAAACAGCAAGTGATTATACCGGGCAGCGTGGCGATAATTATTTAACCACCGAAAGCTATACAACCATTGAGAATGGTAAAAGTGTTTCACGTACGCGTACCGTTACAAAGATTCGGTGGAGCTATGCAAGCGGCAATGTTCATAATAGCTTTGATGATGTATTGATCCTTGCCAGCAATTCTCTTCCTGAAAATTTTACTACTGCATTAGAGCCTTGGGACATGGAAAGCCTGACTGGCTACAATGATAAGTTCTTAAGCGGTTTCCGTACAGAAAGCTACCAGGTAGATGTAAAAACCGGCTTCGAAAAATCGAAAGTGATCATGGATGCAGGAATACGTGATTCCATCTGTAGAGACATTGGTGGCGACCATCAGCGTATCGGATCCGTAGATACCATATACAATGATATTTCTTTCAAGCATATTTTATTGCCCATCTGGTTGAGCGCTTTTCGTTACAACGAGAATGTTTACCGCTTTATGATCAATGGACGAACAGGCGAAGTGCAGGGTGAAAGACCATACAGCACGGTTAAGATTGTGCTTGCTGCGTTGGGCGGGGTTGCGCTCGGGTTCGCAATATACTTTGGAATACAATTTTACTATCAGGAGTAATATTTTTTTATTGAAAGAAGAATCCCGTTATTCAGCGGGATTTTTTGCTTTATAACACTACAAAAATTCGGTAGGCATTTTTTTTGAGCCAGCAACTGTTATGGCTGAGTTGAAAAGAACATTAGGGCTTGCGGAATGCATCTTTTTCGGAGTGGGTTCCATACTGGGTGCCGGTATTTATACATTGATAGGCAAAGTAGCCGGTTTATCAGGAAATTTTATTTGGCTCTCCTTTTTAATAGCTTCTGTCTCCGCATTATTTACCGCCTTCTCTTACGCCGAATTAAGCGCCGCATTTCCGAATGCAGGCGGAGAATACATGTATGCTAAGAAAGCATTCGGGAAAAAGACCGGCGTGTTTTTAGGACTTACCATTTCACTAAATGGCATTGTAAGTGGTGCTACTGTTGCCGTTGGGTTTGCAGGTTATCTGGCCACGCTGTTAGGTGTACATGCACTCATCGGATCCTTAGGAATAATTGCATTGATCTTTGCAGTGAACTGCTCAGGAATAAGACAATCGTCTGTTGTGAATGTCATCTTTACCTTGATAGAAGCCGGAGGCTTGTTTTTAGTAATATATTCCGCTTTTCCATCCATTGGCGAGGTAAACTACATGGAACTGCCGCCGGGAGGAAACAATGGAGTTCTGGCAGCTTCAGCGCTTGCATTTTTTGCATACATAGGTTTTGAAGAAATAGTAAAGCTTGCAGAAGAAACAAAGAATCCTGAAAAGAATATTCCAAGAGCTTTATTTATTGCAAGTGCAATTGTAATGGTGATGTATAGTTTGGTTGCTGTATGCGCAGTAAGTGTAATTCCGTATCAGGAGCTAGGGGAATCAGAAAGCCCGCTGGCAGATATAATAGGGAAGAGCATGGGGAAAACAGGAGTGATTATTGTTTCTGTGATTGCCTTGTTTGCTACTTCGAATACTATATTGTCCAACATGCTGGGAAGCTCGCGGGTATTGTTAAATATGTCCGAAGAAATAAAAGCCCTGAAGCTTATTTCTTACATTTCTCCTAAACGGAAAACGCCTGTCGCCGCTCTGGTACTGATCTTTATAATTATGTGTGCATTTGCCCTGATTGGAAATATCGAAACGATAGCGCGGATCGCCACCATTTTTATTTTCATCACTTTTATTGTGGTGAATCTTTCCGTGATTGTTTTAAGGATACGCGAGAAAGGATTGAAGCGTCCTTACCGCATTCCACTGAACATAAGAAACGTTCCTGTTTTTAGTGCTTTAGGCGGGCTGACAACACTCGTATTACCTGTTTATGCAATCGTCAGCTTAACTAAATAAGTGGTTGTTTTATAATCCGTATTGACTGATCATCCAGATCAAAGCTGCCATGGAAGCGCCACCCAGCTCCAATTCCCGTTTATTTACTGCTTCAAAGGTATCAATTGCCGTATGATGATAATCGAAATATCGTTGAGAATCAGGCATCAGCTCAAGTATTGGAGTACCCAGGGCTTTATGCAAAGGTGCAATATCGGCGCCACCGCCATCTTCACTGAAATCATATACCCCATAAGGTAAGAATAAAGGCGCCCAGCTTTTTAATTTTGCTTTTTGAGCCGCTTCCATTTCACTGCTGAATCCGCGCGGAGAAAATCCACCGGCATCTGATTCAATGGCTGCAGTATGTTTCTCTTTTTTCAAAACAGCCATTTCTGCATATTTCTTTCCACCACGTAAACCATTCTCTTCATTCATGAATGCAACTGCACGGATAGTACGTTTAGGTTTTAGTCCCAATGCTTTGTAAATGCGTAACACTTCAATGCTTTGTACAACGCCGGCTCCGTCATCATGCGCTCCTTCGCCATTATCCCATGCATCCAGATGTCCGCCTACAGTAATAATTTCGTCTTTTTTATCAGAACCATAAATTTCACCGATCACATTGTATGATTTTTCATCAGGCAATGTTTCGCAACTCATTTTTAAATAAAACTTTAGTTCCTTGTCGGTTTTTAAATAGCTGCTGAGCCAATTTGCACCATTCGTACTGATCGCACAGGCAGGGATTTTATCCAGACTGTCTTTATATCCCATTGATCCCGTGTGAGGATTATCATCCTGTGTTAAGGAAAGTGAACGGACTAATACAGCAACAGCACCAAATTTTACAGCTTCCGAAGCGCCTGCATAGCGCTGCATCACGGCACCACCATAAGATTCGAATCCATGAATATTGGTAGGATCCATCGGTTGATTAAAGAAAACAATTTTCCCCTGTATCTTCTCTTTTCCGATTTTTTCTAATTCTTCAATACCATTTACTTCAATTACCTGCGCGGTGATTCCTTCTTTAGGAGTTGGGATAGATCCGCCCAAGGCACAAACAGGAACTTCTTTTATTCCTTTACCGCCTGTGGAAATTATTTTTGCCACTTCTTTTTCGCCGCGAACCCAATGCGGAACCATGCACTCCTGCAGATAAACCGTGTCGGCACCAGCTTCTTTCATAGCTTTGAATGCCCAGTCGACCGCTTGCTGTGCCTGTGGAGATCCGGCTAAACGGCCACCAATCTTCTTACATAAATAGTTTAGGTTAGAATAACTTCTTCCATTTGTAAGCGCTTCGTTGTAGATCTTTTTGATCATTGCCGAATCAGTTTGTGCAAAGGCTGCCGCTGCCGATAAAATAATAATGGTGCTTGTAAGTTTTAATTTCATATAATTTAATATTTTAATAAATGCTTTTTGCTCAGGTGCAATTTTGCCTATGGCTTTATCTCAAAATAACGTCATTGATTACTTCCGTACCGACAGCTTCATTCAGCAATTTGACAATCTTTGTTTTTGCCAGCGATAATTCATTTCTAAGAGCGGAAGAATCCAAGGTTACAAATAGTTGCTTGTGTTTGATATAAAGATCGGTAGTATGTTTCGCGATCATTACACCCATTACGCTTTCCCAGGATGCAATCAGGCGTCTTTCCGCCAGCTTTTCATCCAGCTTGTAAGTTTTTAATAAACTTTCTATGGCTTCTTTTAAACTGTGTTCGTTGTGTCTGCTCAATTTTTGTTTGTTGTTAGTGCTTAAATTGCAGGCGTAGGTGTGTGTCGTTTCAGGTCAATATTTTCGACATTTCCCTGCACAATGGTAAATACTTTAAAATCGGTATCAGTAGAACGAAAGAGATCAGCCAGGCGCGTAGGATGCGTGTCGGTTATGAACAATTGTCCGAAATGATCGCTGCTCACGAGTTCCATCAATTGTTTTACCCGCAAATCGTCCAGCTTGTCATAAATATCATCCAGCAGCAAAACCGGTGTTACTTGTTTGATGCTTTTAATAAAATCGAATTGTGCCAGTTTCAATGCAATCAGGAAGGATTTTTGTTGTCCTTGTGAAGCATATTTTTTCAGAGAGTAACTGTTAATAGTAAATTCAAGATCATCCTTGTGTATGCCAACCGTTGTATATTCGATTGCCCTGTCGCGATCAAGCGCTTTTTCCAGCACATCCGCAAAAGAGTTCTCATTCAAATGAGAAGAATAACCAATGTCCACCTTTTCACGACCACCGGAAATCAATTCATAATATTTTTGAAAAATGGGAACGAAGGAATGAACAAAACTTTTGCGGCTCTGATGTACTTTTTGCCCGTATTCAATCAATTGCATGTCCCAGATTTCGAGGGAGACTTTATCAAACTTCCTGCTGCTGCCAAACTGTTTTAGCAAAGCATTGCGCTGGGACAGCACTTTATTGTAGCTGATCAGGTTTTCGAGGTAATCGCGGTCAAATTGAGCAATAACGCTATCAATAAATCGTCTTCTGCTTTCGCTGCCTTCCGTAATAAGCTCCGAATCGGCAGGTGAGATCATCACAAGAGGGTATAGGCCAATATGGTCTGCCAGACGGGAATATTCTTTTTTATTGCGCTTGAATTGTTTTTTCTGGTTGCGTTTTAAGCCGCAATAAACCTCTTCTTCTTTATCAGCCATGGCAAATACGCCCTGGATCAGAAAAAAAGGAGCTTCATGAAGAATATTTTGGCTGTCGATAGGGTTAAAAAAGCTTTTGCAGAACGACAAATAATGAATGGCATCCAGGATATTGGTCTTTCCCTCACCATTATTGCCTGTAAGACAATTGATGTGGTTGCTGAATGTTAATTCGGCCTCAGGGTAATTCTTAAAATTTATAACAGATAATTTCTTCAGGAACATTGGGCAAAAAAGGTTGTATTATTCGATCTTTTGTATGCATTAAACCCTTTACTACCAATAAAAGGACTTCAAAGCCGTCGCCTGTAAAATTAGCCAAAAAATGATTAAAATTCAGAATGTTCAGAATTAATTATAGATATTGTAAAAAAAACTTATTTTTGCAGTCCAATTAACGATTATTCAAAGATTATGTCAAAAGAAACTATTAAGGACGAGCCTATTGTAGACGTAGAACAAGCGTTTACAAAAACGGAGATGTATATTGAGCAGAACAAACAGAGTTTGTTGATCATTTTAAGCGCGGTCGTGGTGTTGGTCGGTGGCTATTTTGCCTATAAATACTGGTATGTAGCCGGCGAAGAAACGAAAGCCCGTGCAGAGATGTTCGCTGCGGAAGATTATTTCGGTAAGGATTCAATTGATTACGCAATCAATGGTGATGGTAAAGGTTCTGTAGGCTTTTTGCAAATAGTGGATGATTACGGTGTAACACCATCCGGAAACTTAGCTGAATACTATTTAGGAATGAGTTATCTTAAAAAAGGACAATTTCAGGAAGCGATTGACCATCTGGAAGAGTTTGATGGGAAAGACCAGATCGTTGCTCCTTTGGCGATTGCAGCTATCGGCGATGCAAACATGGAATTGGGAAATACAGATGAAGCCATCACTTATTATTTAAAAGCCGCAGAGCATAATACCAATAAATTTGATTCTCCTATCTGTTTGAAAAAAGCAGGAATGGCGTATGAGGAAAAAGGAAATTATGCTGATGCAATCAAAATTTATGAGCGCATCAAAAATGAATTTACCGAAACAACTGAAGGCCGAGATATGGATAAATATATTGCCCGCGCCAAAATGTTAGGAAATCTGTAGCACTGAGATCTAAATGATTTTAAAGGTGATTTCTTGAAAAAAGAGTCACCTTTTTTTATAAATGTTAAATCAGCAAGCATGTCATCAGCACACAAGAATCTATCTGAATTTGAAGGAAGCGATATTCCAAGCGGTGCCGGTATGCGCATTGGTATTGTAGTTGCGGAGTGGAACGCAGCCATAACTGGCGCCTTGTTCGATGGAGCGGTGAGAACGCTGGTTGATAACGGTGTGAAAAAGGATGATATATTGATTACCACTGTTCCTGGAACCTTTGAGCTTACACTAGGATCTCAGTTTTTGTGTGAAGATAAAAGCATTGATGCTGTCATTGCCTTAGGTTGTGTGATTCAGGGTGAAACCCGCCATTTCGATTTTATCTGCGATGCGGTTGCGCATGGTATCACCAATGTAAGCCTCAAATACAATAAACCGGTCATTTTCGGAGTGCTGACTCCTAATACTTTGCAACAGGCCCAGGATAGGGCTGGTGGAAAGCATGGAAATAAAGGGGATGAAGCGGCTGTAACCGCCTTAAAGATGGTCGCTCTTAAAAAAGGGCTATAAAATCTCTTTTTCTTTATTGATGATCAATCGTTTATAGTAAAAATAGGCAACGCAGAACATTCCAGTTATAAACGGAATTGCGGCGTAATCCTTTAATTCTTCATGATGAAGAAATTCGCAGAGCATCCAATAGGAATTAGCGCCTATCCAAAAGCATATTGCGAAATTGATCCAGCATTCATCATTCTCATCTTTCCACGTTTTATAAGCAATTACGAGCGCTACTGTAATTGTGGGGATGATCATGCTCACTCCCAGTATTTTCCATTGCAGCATCCAGCAGGTATCTTTTAGCAACCATAAAGGGATGTGGAGGTTTTCATAATGACGTATTTTTTGCATGAAGCAAATGTATAAATAAATTGAATGAATTAAAAAATGGTTAGAATGGTTATTTATTAAGATGTCTTCAGGGAGTTTAGCAAGAGGATCCCTTCGAACCAGTAAAGAGAGAAGGTGTCATTTATGAAGCGGATATTTTTTTCTATATAAAAAGTGATTTTTTCTTTGCTGAATTAAAAATAATAGTACATTTGCATCCGCTTATAGAGGTTCTTTATAAACATTGTTCGGGGCGTAGCGTAGTTGGTTATCGCGCCTGGTTTGGGACCAGGAGGTCGCAAGTTCGAGTCTTGCCGCCCCGACATACATTAAAAGCGATTTACGAATTCAGATTTGTAGATCGTTTTTAGTTTAACCCAAGTCGACTTTTCAATTCAGGCATAAAGTTGAATAGAGGAGTTGTTAAAATGATCCCATAGCTCAGCTGGATAGAGCAACGGTTTTCTAAACCGTAGGCCTTTGGTTCGAATCCAAATGGGATCACATTCAAGCCAAGAATCCTTCTTGGCTTTTTTATTTCCGAACTTTTCATTAAAAAAGGCTCGTTCATCTGAACTCGGAGGGTACTTAACAGTTTATGCAGGATTATTCACTTTGCTCATGGTCCCGGGAAAGGGCATTTTTGCTGGCGGAGAGAGGGATTATTAACATGATCCCTGTTCTCCCATTGTAGGCTTCGGACTTTCCTGAAAACAAAAAAAGTCCCGCAAAAATGCGGAACTTTTTTTGATTTATCTGCGGAGAGAGAGGGATTCGAACCCTCGGTACCGGTTTCCCAGTACGACAGTTTAGCAAACTGTTCCTTTCGGCCACTCAGGCATCTCTCCGTACCTTTTTTCAAAGGACTGCAAATGTAAAAAAAAGATTCTCTAATGCAAAAACAAAATTCAATATTCCGCATTTAATGACTTTCTATTTTTGTCGATCTTTCATGCTATTGTCAGAGTGGAATGTTATATTTGTATGCCTATAATTTAACACCCAAAGATACCTATGTTCGTGAACACCAGACCAATAAGCCAATCTGCCGCTTTACTGTTTTTGCTAGTCTTTATCGCTGCTTGTGGAACGGATACCCCTTCTGATAAGAAAATCAATTCCGATGATAAGAATATTGCTGCCGATCAGATCAAATACATTCAGATAGAAGATGCCAATAGCTTTCTGCCATCCTGGTCAAAAGAGAACGTTCTTGTTTACAATGTGGTGGGAGAGCCCGATGAACTGCATCCAACGAATGGCGTGCTGGTGTATCGCGGCGAAATTATGGGCTATACACAGGTTTACCTGATTGGTACTGATTTTCAAACATTGACATTGCGTCCCATTGCTGTTAAAGCGATGCCCACAGTTTCTGAAAATGGAAAGGAGTATACCTATGAAGTGAACACGGATATTAAGTTTGACGATGGCAGCGCTTTATCTGTGGAAGACATCATCTATACATTTAAAGCAAACAAATGTCCCCTTACTAATAATCCAAGTTCAAAAGCTTATCTGGATAACATGCTGGACATTGTTGCCGACAAAACAAATCCGCATGTGTTCACCATAATCATGAAGGAAAAATACATTCAGAACATCAGTTTTCTTGCTGAATATCCTCTCATGCAGCGTAGTTTTTTTGACCCGAAAAATGTACTTTCGAAATACACCTTTGCTCAGTTCAATGATAAAAATTTTAAAGCTGCTGAACAAAAGGATTTGAACGACTGGGCGAACGAGTTTAATAGTCCGAAATACAGCAGGGATACCAAATATACTGTTGGCGCAGGGCCTTATCGCCTGGAGAGATGGGATGCCGGTCAAAGCATTACGTTGGTTAAGAAGGAACAGCATTGGACAAAAGGGCTGACAAAAATGTATTATGCTTCTTATCCGCATAAAATTATTTTTAAATTGAATAAAGATCCGAATTCCCAAATGTTGGAATTTAAAGCACAAACCATCGATGCTTCTACTTCTTTGTCTAATAAAACCTTGGGCGAATTACAGCAGGATGCAACATTTAATGCCAACTACAATTCACGTTATACAGATACCTACAATTATGGCTTTATTGCAATGAACATGAAGCCCGACGGAATAAAGCACAAAAAATTATTCGTTGATAAAAAGGTTAGACGCGCCATGGCATTGCTTACGCCAATGGATAACATTAACAAGATCGCGAACAAAGAAAGAAACAGAAGAACAGTAGGACCGGTGTCGCCGCTCAAACCAGAATACAATACCGACCTTAAACTGATACCTTTTGATATTGAGGCTGCTAAGAAGCTGCTCGATGAAGCGGGCTGGAAAGATACAGATGGTGATAATATTCGCGATAAAATGATTGATGGAGAAAAAGTAAAGATGGAATTCAACCTCAATTATTTTACAACCTCTGTTGAATGGAAAGAATTAGCAAAAATGACTTCTGAGCAAATGTACAAAGCCGGTGTTGTTGCAAACATGAATCCACTGGATCCTTCTGTCCTGTTTGATCAGGCAAGTAATCATGATTTTGATATGCTGATAGCCTCCTGGGCCGGAAATGTTTTCCCTGAGGATTATACTCAGATCTGGCACACATCCGCATGGGCATCTAAGGGGTCAAATTTTACCGGATTTGGAAATGCTGAAACGGATGCCTTGATAGACTCGATCAAATACACGTTGGATCCAGTCAAATCAGCTTTGTTGCTGAAAAGATTTCAGGAGATCGTATATGACGAACAGCCTTATATATTTATGTTTGCAGGTTTGCGGAGAAATATCATTCACAAGCGTTTTGGCAATCAGCAGATGTATTTTGAACGCCCCGGAGTTTGGTTGAGCAATCTTCGCTTACTATCCAATGAAGGGTCTTCGGTTAAATTGTCGGCCACTCCAAACTAACAATGCTTGATGCGGCTACCGTATGCTTAAATACATTCTAAAAAGGATCCTG
>DASWNK010000083.1:0-40688 GCA_036399275.1 Bacteroidia bacterium
AGCAGAATGAGGAAATAGGCCGTATAAGTAAGAATATAGTAATTCATAATTTCAGAACTTTCAATAATTATTGGAACATAGTTGCAAAAAAATATTAGCGCATCAATTTCATAAAAGAACTCATCAACCAATTTTCATCGGCTTTAATCATCGTTTCTAATGTTTTATCGGCTTTTCTGGTAAAGCGTTCAATCTCCTCAATCGTGTCAACAAAAGCCTTTATGTTTCTGTCGCGTTTATCTCCCTCTACCTTCTTCACGTCATCCAGCACCTTAAATATTGGTTCTAATTCACGTTTGCGGCGCTCCTTTGCAATCTGTTTGAACACTTTCCAAATGTCTTTCTCCGCTACAAAAAACTCCTTCCTTTCTCCTGATCTGGTTTCTTTAAATACCAAGCCCCAATCGATCAGCGTGCGCACATTCATGTTGGCATTTCCCCTTGAAATATTCAATTCAGCCATGATCTCTTCCGCACTTAAGGCATCCGGCGAAACCAATAATAAAGCATGTACCTGTGCCATGGTACGGTTGATTCCCCAGCTGGTTCCTAAGGTTCCCCAGGCATTGATGAATTTTTCCTTGCTTTCTATGAGTTTCATTTCCTTTAATTAACGGAACAAATATACAACTCTTTTTAAACTTTCAAAACTTTCTGAAATTTTATTTTGATATGTCGCAAAAAAAGCCCGGATTAGCCGGGCCTTTTTTTAGTTTGCCAATAATTGTACAAAGCCTTTTTCCTCATAATCTTTTTTATCGAGGCCCTTCGCTTTAATAATATAGTAATAAGTGCCGTCTTCTGCCAGGCTCCCATTTATTTTTCCATCCCAACCTGTGCTTGGAGAACCGCTCCATTCGGCTATCTTTTTCCCCCAACGGTTAAACATGACGCCTTCTACACTTTGCAGGCCAATAGAATTCAAGATAAACATATCATTATTTCCATCACCGTTTGGAGTGAATACATTGGGAGCAATAATAATTGCCTGGTCAAACACCTCAATATTAATAAATGCTGTATCCGAACAAACAAACGAACCATTGTAGGCGATCAGCAAAATGGTATAGGATCCATTCTGCGTGTATGTTACCGACGGGTTCGTGAAGGTTGAAGAAGTCCCATCACCGAAAGACCAAACGTATCCGCTTGCTCCGTTGGAGCTGTTTGTTAAATCAACCGTTAGAGGACTGCTGCCGGAAGTAGGGGTTCCTGAAAAAGCTGCATTAACGCCTAACACGCTATTTACAACTCCTGTTTGTGTGGTTGAACAGCCTGCCGCATCCGTGGCTGTTAGTGTATAAGAACCGGACGGTATTCCACTAAAGGTAGAGGACGATTGCAGTCCACCACTATTCAAGGAATACATGAAAGGAGCGCTGCCCCCAGTTATTGTACCTGCCGTTATGCTTCCATCAGAATTTCCACAAGTAGCGGTGCTAGTGGTTGGACTTGCCATTGCTAATGCATTGTTTACCGTTACTAAAATTCCAGCGGTATCACTACAAGATCCGTTTGAAACTGTAACAGTATAAAACTGCGTACTTGCCGGGCTTGCAGTAGGATTAGCTACTGTTGCACTGCTTAAGCCGGTTGCCGGACTCCACAAATACGTTCCACCTCCACCGGAATTCAGGATGGTGGATGTTCCGTTACAGATAACAACATCGCTGCCAGCAGTTGCTGTAGGCACTGCGTTTACTGTTATCGCAACAGACGATGTTGCAGTACATCCGTTTGAATCAGTAACAGTAACGGTATAAGTAGTGCTTACCGAAGGTGTAGCAACAGGATTTGAAATCGTTGAGCTGCTCAAGCTGCCGGAAGGAGTCCAGCTATAACCTGTTCCGCCACTGGCATTCAAAGTTGTGCTTGTTCCGTTACAAATTGCCGCAGCTGTTCCGGCATTTGCTAATGGAAGCGATAAAACAATAACACTAACAGTATCAGAGGATGAACAGCCATTAAGGTCCGTTCCTGTTACCGTATAAACAGTAGAGGCCGTTGTGCTGGAGGTTGGATTTGCCATTGTTGCGCTGCTCAGTGTTCCTGCAGGAGACCAAACATAACTGCTGGCACCCGAAGCGCCAAGTGTTGTAGTTGTACCGCTACAAATGGAGGCAGTGCTTCCTGCATCAACAGGCGGTAATGAATTAACCGTAACAGTAATTAATGCTGTATTAGTGCAACCAGACCCTGTGCCTACAACAGTATAGGTTGTAGTACTGACCGGACTAGCAATGGGGTTTGCTATTGAATCATCGCTTAATGAAATGGCTGGTGTCCAGGAATAAGTTGTTCCTCCCGCTGCTGAAAGCGTTGTGTTGCCACCGATGCAGATTGCCGGACTGGCACTGCTGGCAGTCACTACAATTCCTGAAACGTCTACCAGGATCATGTCACTTGCTGTACAACCATTGCCATCGGTTCCGATAACAGTGTAGGTTGTTGTAGATGACGGAGTGGCGACAGGATTGGACACAGCCGAATTATCAAGAGATGACGCAGGAGACCAAACATAATTAACCGAACCCGTTGCATTTAAGGTCGTACTTGCACCCGGGCAAATGCTGGTGTTCGTTCCAGCATCCACTATCGGCAAAGGATTAACAGTAAGAACCACGTTGTCAGTTGCAGTACATCCATTGCCATCGGTTCCAACCACAGTATAGGTGGTTGTAGCAGTCGCACTGGATGTAGGATTAGCCACAGTAGAGCTGCTTAATGATCCTGCCGGCGACCAGACATAGCCGGCTGCTCCTGTTGCATTCAAAACAGTTGTTGAACCTGTACACATAGCTGATGCTGCACCGGCATCTACTACCGGCAATGAATTAACGGTAACCGTTACAGAAGATGTGGAAGTACATCCAAGAGCAGCACTACTAACAGTAACGGTATATAAAGTAGTTGCCGTCGGACTCGCGACCGGGTTGGCTATTGTGGGATCGCTCAATCCTGCTGCAGGGCTCCAGGAATAAGTTCCTCCGCCATTTGCATTCAATGTGGTTGACAAGCCGTTGCAAATAGCAACGGATGGCCCTGCTGTTGATGCGGGATTCACAACAGCAATGGTAACTGTATCAGCTCCCGGACAACCGAATGCATCTACAATGGAGACCGTATAAGTAGTGGTGGAACCCGGTGTTGCAACCGGGTTGGAAATTGCAGAATTACTTAAACTTCCTGCGGGCGACCAACTATAACTTGTTGCTGAAGGAGATGTTGCATTTAACGTTGTTGATTGTCCCGAACAGATTGGTGTATAAGCACCAGCATCAACCGAAGCGGTGTTACTGAAAACTACTACAGTATCTGTATTCGATCCTCCAGCTCCTGCACCACAACAGTTTGTACAGTTGACTGAAACATAATAATATTGAGGACTTGTTGGTGGCGCGACAGTGATAGAAGGCCCTGTACCGATGAGTGTGTTTGCAGGTAAAATATACCAGTTGATCAGATACGCTGCGACTCCATTTGGAGTATATCTCCAACCCTCATTTGTTGCTGTCCAGGCTGTACTGTTTCTCCCGGCAGTGGTAAATGCAACTGTTCCTGCAGCATTGTGCAAGCCCTGTACAGCAGTTCCACCGGCCCATGCCATGCAGTTTGGTTTTGATTGAATAAAATTCTCAATAACATTGGTCGTTTCATAAATAATGATCTGAAAGGTTCCAAGTGTAGAAGTGCAGGAGTACATCGGGCAATTGTTCCAGGAAACCACCATGCGTCTGAAAGGCGCAACGCCCAGCATTTGATATCTTACACAGTTTGCTGCTAAGCCCGGATACCAATCCTGCCATGGTCCCATGATACAATTCTTAGGAACCGCAGCAGCAGTAGAAGGAATTGTTGCAGAAGTATAAGTTGTTGGTTGAGATGTAAAAGCTACCCAGCCGTTTGAGCCGACATAAAAACTGGTATAAGTAGTTCCAAAAAAACAGAAGTCAAATCCTATCGGAAAGGGGCCTGACTGCGTATCATCGCCCAGAGAAACCGGTGTTCCTGCTCCATACGCATCGGGAGCATAGGGAATTGTGCTTATCGCGTAGCTATCTGTTGGCAGACTTCCTGTCCCCGCGCCGCCTGGTGTCACCGTTGCAGTAAGATTGGCTGTGCCCCCTGCACAAATTGTCTGGGTTTCCGGAGAAGCATCAACAGTTTGTGAATGTGCCTGAATGGCCGCACAGCTTATTGCGAATAAGGTGAGTATCTTTTTTTTCATGTTGCTATAGTTAATCTATCCAATGCAAAGATACTCTGATGATAGTACTTTCCGATCTTTTTGAACGAATTATTATAAAAAAAATCCCCGGAAATAATTCCGGGGATTTTTTTAATTTGCAAGGCGTTGTACGTATCCTTTTTCGTTGAATTGTTTTCCATTAATTGTTTCTGCCCTAACTAGGTAGAAATATGTGCCATCAGTGACGTCCTTCCCATCCCAACTCATAGTGATATCATCGGATGAATACACCTTACTGCCCCATCTGTTGTAGATTACTATGGAAAACGTTTTTATTCCATTTGCAGAAATAGTAAAGTAATCATTTTGACCATCGCCATTAGGAGTGAAGACATTCGGAATGGTAAGATTACAATCCAGTAAAATGTCAACCATAATAGTATCTGTTTCTGCTATTCCGCAAGCATCCACAACCGTGATCAGATAAATGTTTGTGCTTGGAGCTGTTGGCGTTACATATGCCAAAGGCCCATTGGAGCCGTATATAGAATCTACTGCAGGCCCTGATAATAAACTCCAGGAATATACATTACTTCCATAACCGCCACTCGCAGATGATTGTAAATTAAATTGATTGCCAACACAAACCTCCTGATTCGGACCTGCGTTAACATTCAGAGCGGGAACTACCGGAATAATGACGGTGACACTGTCAACAGCCACGCCGGTTGCACACTGGCTGGTACCAGAAACAGTATACGTGGTTGTCACAACCGGGGTAGCAACAGGATTTGCGATCATCGGATTTGATAATGTTGCTCCCGGACTCCAGGCATATTGCGAAGCACCCGTTCCATTCAACGTAGTAGAAGCGCCTGGGCAAATCGTTACATCGGGACCTGCATCTACCGAAAGAGCAACAACGTTCGCTAGTACATTTACAAATGAAGTATCCATACATCCGCTCGTGGTATCTGTTACAATTACATAGTACTGAGTGTTGGTGACTGTAGGAGTTGCGCCTGTTGTTTGGGCTGTATTATTAAAAACAGAAGGAGCCCAGATATAGCTATAAAGACTTGAATCAGGTGCGGCACCACAATAATGAAAACGAATGTTCGGTCGGTTGCTGATTGCTGTGGAAAAACCAAGATCCGGACACATTGGTGCTACATCGCTTAAATTGTAAAGACATGAAACAAAAGGTGTTGTTGTATATGGCGAAGAACAACTTTGGGTATAATTCGGAAAAGGCGGGCCTTCGTTGAAGCAGATTTCCACTACCACATTTGAGATTCCATCCCACTCATACGCCATATCGAAAGGATGTGAATTCCAACCGACAGCCACTGTATAATTTTTAGGAGTATAAACGTTTGACAAGCCGGTAACCCAGGTAGTAAGAGCGTTCAGACTCGTACAGCCCATGTTTATAGTATAGTTATGATAAAGAGAAATACCGTTGATGGCTGTTACGTTCCAATCGATCTGATCGATTTTTCCGCCGGTAATACCTGCGGCATTTAATTCTGATGCACGGTAAAGCATTTGATGTTTTCCTGATGTATACCAGTTTGCATACGGTGCCGGCCATGTTGTTGCAGTATTAACAGCAGTTCCTGTTCCCACCTGAGCGGTTAAAGAAGCTCCGCACCCTACCGGGTTTGTTCCACAAACAGAAGGCACGCTGCTTCCGAATGTTACGCCCAACTGAACTGTATCGCCAATACAAACCACACTGTCTGATACATAAGAAACGGCATTCGGTGGATAGCTCGCCGTAATCAAAATCGTTGCAGTGTCTGTTTTAACACATCCCAGTGAACTGGTAACCTGCACGTAGTAAGTATATGTTCCTGGTGATGTAATGGTTGCAGTTGGATTTCCAATACTTGTATTGTCAAGGTATGTTGCAGGTGTCCATAGGTAAGTATAGCCTGTACCTGGGCTTGCGGTTGCATTAAACTGTATTGGTTGCAACAAACAAGAGCTGCTTGCGCTTTGAACTGTTACATTTGTAAAATCCGCTACCACGGTAACGGTCACCGTATCTTTGTTGACACAGGTTCCGCTCAAATCGCTCGTCACCTCATAAACCGTTGTAGATACTGGTGAAGCAACCGGATTATCACATGGATTACAAGAGAAGTTAGTCCCTACAACCATTGGAGGGCCGCTAATTACAGCCCAGTTAAAGATATTTCCTCCGGTTCCTGCAAGAGTAGCCGTTTGTGTTCCACAAATAATCTGATCGGGGCCACCAAGTGTACGAGGGTTTACGTTGATATTGTATACGAAGGTCTGCTGTCCCATTACCGGACAAGCACCATCATTGATTGTAACAGAATAGTTTGTATTTGTTCCGGCGCTTCCACCAGGAGCGACCCAGCTAACTGTCATAGTAAAAGGATTTGTTCCACTGGTAGTAATAATTGCACCGGGCAAAACCGATAGTATGTTTGATACATAAGAAAGTGAGTCGCCTGCATTTACGTCAGTATAAGTTGCGGTAAAGGAGAATGTGGCACCTTCACACATTTCAAGTGAATAAGGCCCGGACTGAACTGCTGTTCCCGTTAAGCCCGTAATTGTACCGGCAGCAGGGTCGGGAACTACGTTAGAGCAGCTCTGCACAATAAACTGAATATCACGCATAACGGTTCCGATCAGATTGCCGGCAGCATCGTATTCCTGCACCAATACTACTACAACAAAACTACCCAAGGTCATTGGTGTAAATGTTAACTGTCCGGTTAAAGGGTCAATTGCAATTCCGGGGATCGGGGAAGTTGCTGAATATCCAGGAGAATAGGCCAGGAAGGTTCCGCCTGCATCCATTGCATTGATCAATGAAAAATACAAGGAATCACCATCTGATTCAACCACACCATAATTGTAATTCACCAACTGTCCCTGACAAACATATGGAATTGGCTGAGAAGTAAAAGCAGGAGAATTGTTACAGGAATCCGTAACGCTATTCAAGGTTGTATTAATGTATGAACCGAAGCTGGAAGGCGTTACCAGGTTAAGAATTGCTGCATTCCGGCAGCAGGTTGTCCAGCTCATGTTCCAGGTATCACAAGGAGGAGAAAGAGTAACTACTCCTGTAAAATTAAAGACCCACATTCCTGGTAAAGATCCACCATTACAGGTACTGTTACCGATTTGTGCAGGACATAACTGAGAGATTTCTGTTCCACCAGGATTTGTAACGTTAACCGTTGCAGTAACGCTTCCGCCACAGGTACTTGTGCAAGTAATCGTTTGACTTATCCCCGGATCGAAACCCAGACAATCCACAAACAGGTTTAAATTTAATAAATATTGATTTCCTCCCAGGCAAGTGTAAGTCAAATCACCACCAGCGATATGCGAAGCTTTAGAAAGTTGCGTTGCTCCGAAAAAAAACAAGCATAAAAAGGCAAGTAATACTTTTCTCATTTTTTAGATTTTTGATTTTAGGTTTCCAAAAATAGTAAAAACAAAAATGGTATCAAAAATCATTTAATGATTTTTAATACCCTTTCGCCTAAATACCTATTGGAGTAGCAACAGGTTTCAAAATATAAAAAAAACAAACTTTGGAGGCACCGGTAACAAAAATCGTGTATGTAGTGGTGGTGGAGCTAAAAACAGGATTAATATTGTTAGAACCAGAATGCCTGACGTTGGACCAAGCATGTTAATTCCTTTCCGATGCCCCTAAGTTTGTGTTTTGCTTATCTTTTTAATGTGATTTTTCCGCTTTGCTCATATTTCTTCCCATCTTTTCCTTCCGCTTTCTGAATATAGAAATATACGCCATCCTTTGCTGGCTTACCCTTCAAATTGGTTCCATCCCATCTGGCCGAAAGGCTTTCTGATTTATAGACAATCGTACTGTTCTTGTCAAAAACAACTACATTCTGGCTAATAAGGTTTTCAGCGTTAAAACCAAAGTAATCCTTATCACCATCCTGATTCGGCGAAAAATCTCCAGAAGCAGAGCGAATAGAAGAGTTGCCGGTTACTTCAATCTTTACACTGTCGGTAGATGTCTTGCCTTCTGCGTTGGTTGATGTTAAGGCAATAGTGTAAATTCCAGGAATATCGTAATAATGAACTGGATTTACACCATTTTCTTTTTTACCATCGCCAAAATTCCATTTATTTATTTTCCCCGTCCCGTTATTTGTCAGATTCACAATTAAAGGAACCGTACCAGCAATCGGGCTTGCGGAAATATCGGCGATTGATTGCTCAGAATACTCCTTGATAACCGAGTTGATTTTCTCTTTTCTAATGGTAAGAGTTGTAGAATTGTTCGTTTCTGGCTTTTCTATTTCAGAATCGGCTTTATTCGCAACGGTATGTTGTTGATTATCCTCTGTAAGGAAACTTTTAATTTCTTCCACACTTGGCTTCTGGCTTTCTGCAATTACCTTAGGCGCAGCTTCCTTTTTAGGCGCCGTTTCTGTTTTGCTTGCATCCATTACCAGCACAGTTCCTATTACGGCGGCAGCAGATGAAATCACTGCAACAATCGTATTTGTGCCAATTTTATTCAACAACATTTTTGCAAACAATCCAAGTCCGGCTCCTTTTAAAGCTGATTGAATGTTCTTCCATACACTAGGGCTTGCTTCTGCTTCAAAGTTCTCGAACGACTCTTTGAATAAATCTTCAATATTATTTTTTTTCATCTTTTAATCTCTATCTGTTGGGAGTATCTTCTGTAAATGTGATTTAGCCCTTGAATATTGTGATTTAGAGGTTCCTTCGGAAATGCCAAGCATTTCTCCAATCTCTCTATGTGAATAACCCTCAATAGCGTAAAGGTTAAAAACCGTTTTAAATCCGACTGGCAATGTCTGAATGATCTTTAAAAGATCTTTCGCAGCAAAGCTATCGTTTGTATAAGTAGTGGAAGGAAGCATAAATTCCACACTGTCCAGCTCTACATTTTGCTTTAATTTTTTGTTCTTACGGATATTGGTAAGCGCGGTGTTTACCATTATCTTTCTGATCCAGCCTTCTAAAGAACCTGTTCCTTTGTATGATTCAATGTTTTCAAAAACACTGATAAAACCATTCTGCACCACATCTTCCGCTTCTTCATGATTGTCGCAATACCTAAGGCAAACCCCCATCATTTTACGAACATGTTTTTCGTATAAATGTTTCTGAGCAATCGCATTCTTCTCAATGCATCCTTTTACTATTTGCTCATCGGTCATATTGGTTTCTGATCTTTAGATGCAAAGTTCCATAAATTGGTTGCATGGCGAAAGTTTTTTTTAGTATTTATCAACAAATCTTTATTTATCCATAAATCAGTAGCACTTTTGGGGTATGACCAGGAAATTTAAGAGCAAAAAAGAGGGTAAGAGCAAGAGTTTTTTCTTCGAGGAAGTATTAAAAGTATTGGCCGCAAATCGAAATAAAGCGCTCAATTATAAGCAAATAGCAGCGGAGCTGGCTGTTACGGACTTTGCTCAACGTCAGTTGATCAATGTTATTTTAGAAGAATTAAAAAAGAACAACTCTATAACAGAGCCTGAGCGCGGTAAATTCAAGATTAAATCGCTGGAATTGTATATTACCGGTAAGGTGGACATGACCTCTACCGGCAATGCATTTATTGTTTCGGAAGAAACGGACGACGATGTGTCTGTTCCTGCTAAAAAAACCCTGAACGCGATGCATGGCGACATTGTAAAGGTGCGTGTGTTCCCCAAAGGGAAAGGCCGCCAGGAGGGAGAAATTGTTGAGGTGTTAGAGCGAAATAAAACCGAATTTGTAGGAACTGTGCAGGTTTCCCCTCGGTTTGCCTTCCTGGTTCCCAGCAATATAAAAGTACATGTAGACATTTATATTCCTCTTGAAAAGCTGAATGGCGCTAAAGACGGGCAAAAAGCAATTGCAACCATTATTGAATGGCCTAAAAACGGCGTAAATCCAATTGGTGAAATAAAATCAGTTTTGGGAAATGTTGGGGAAAATAATACCGAAATGCATGCTATTCTTGCCGAATTCGGGCTTCCTTATGAATTTCCAAAAGACGTTGAGCGCGCAGCTGATCTTATACCGGTACAAATTACTCAGGAAGAAATTGCCAAGCGGAGGGATTTCCGGAAAATAACCACTTTCACCATCGACCCTGTGGACGCGAAAGATTTTGACGACGCGCTGTCCATTCAAAAATTGGAAAACGGAAACTGGGAAATCGGCGTTCATATTGCGGATGTAAGTCATTACGTAAAGCCTGAATCAATGATTGATAAGGAAGCTGTATCGAGAGCAACATCGGTTTATCTGGTCGACAGGGTTGTTCCTATGCTGCCTGAGGTATTATCTAACAACGTTTGCTCCCTTCGCCCCAATGAAGAGAAATTATGCTTCTCTGCGGTTTTTGAGATCACAGAAGACGCTGAGGTGCTGCATGAGTGGTTTGGAAGAACGATCATTAATTCGGACAGGCGTTTTACATACGAAGAAGCCCAGGAAGTAATTGAAACCGAAGAAGGCGATTTTTGTGAAGAGATCTTAACACTTGATACGCTTGCGAAAAAGTTAAGAGCGAACCGATTTAAAACAGGAAGTATCGCTTTCGAAAAAATGGAAGTGAAGTTCCACCTCGACGAAGTGGGAAACCCAACCGGCGTTTTCTTTAAAGTAGCCAAGGATTCCAACCAACTGATTGAAGACTTTATGTTGTTGGCCAACCGCAAGGTGGCTGAGTTTGTAGGAAAAAAGAGGCAAGACGCAAAAGTCAAAGCGCAGGAAACGAAGGAATCTCAGCGACCCTTCGTTTATCGTATTCACGATAAGCCAAATCCCGATAAACTTAACAGCTTTGCAGAATTCGTTGGAAAATTCGGTTATAAGCTGAATGTAAAAAACGAACGCATGGTTGCCGATTCGATGAACAATCTTTTGAAAGAAGTGAATCAAAAGAAAGAGGCTGGAATGATTGAAATGCTTGCAATACGCACTATGGCGAAAGCGATATACACCACAAAGAACATCGGACACTATGGATTGGGCTTTGATTATTATACTCACTTTACATCTCCTATCAGGAGATATCCTGATGTTATGGTGCATCGCTTATTGCAGCATTATTTAGATGGCGGAAAAAATCCGGACATTGATAAATTGGAAGAACAGTGCAAACATTCTTCCGACATGGAAAAACTTGCTGCCGATGCAGAGCGCGCGTCCATTAAATACAAACAGGTCCAATACCTAACCGATAAGGTGGGGCAAGAGTTTGACGGGATTATTTCCGGAGTCACCGAATGGGGAATTTTTGTGGAACTGATCGAAAATCATTGTGAAGGAATGGTAAGACTTCGCGAATTGCGTGATGATGCCTACTATTTTGATGAAGAGAATTATTGCCTTCGCGGCAGAAAATCAGGAAAGGTTTTGACACTCGGAGACAAAATTCGTATTGAGATCAAACGTGCCGACCTGGTGAAAAAACAGTTGGATTTTGCCTTAGTGGAAGTTTTGGAAGAACGCGAAAACACTCCTGCCAGCCGGGGGAATAAACAAGAACGAAACAGACCTAAACCAAAAGGAAAACCTCAACCGAAAGATTTCAAAAAAGAAATGAAATCGGCTACAGAGAAAAACGTTCAAAAAAGAAAACCGGTTTCAGAAGAGGACGATGTGCCACCAACCAAACCACCTGCAAAGCCCAACACAGGCAATCCATTCATAGATGAATGGGGATTTGAAGTATAAGGAAACAGAAACGCCATTCTCGCAAAAGAATGGCGTTTTTTTATGTGAATTTAATTTACTAGATCATATTCAGCCTTTTCGCTAAATCATCCTTATAGGATCCTCCGATCGGTATCAGTTTTTTGTCTTCTTCCAAAATCAGATTGGGTTGTTCAATAGCAACAATCTTATCGATACGAACAATGAATGAACGGTGAACACGGATAAAATCATTGGTCGGCAATTTTTTCTCAATGTCTTTCATGGTAGAGTGAATAGTATAACGGGCGCTGTTTGTATTGATCACCACATAATCCTTCAATGCTTCCACAAAATAAATATCGCTGGTTTTAACTTTCACCAAACGTGAATTTGATTTCACAAAAATAATGTCTTTCGACTCTTTATTTTCAACGATGGAATACAGAAAATCTCTTTCTTTTTTCACATCTGTTTCCTTTTCATGTTTGTAGATTGCCATTTCAATTGAAGTGTGCAGGTCAATTTCTTTGAAAGGCTTAATAATGTATCCATAGGGCTCTGAAACTTTCGCTTTGCTTAGCGTGCTTTCATCGGCATATGCTGTCAGGTAAATAATAGGAATATTGAATTTTTCACGAATTTGTCCGGCCGCTTCAATACCACTCATATCGCCTTTCAGCATAATGTCCATTAATACAAGATCTGGTTTTACCTCTTCAGCAGTTTTAATTGCATCTTCGCCGGTAGAACACATACCAACTACTGTATACCCAAGCTTCTTTAAACTGTGCTGAATATCCTTTGCAACGATGCTTTCATCTTCAACAATTAAAATATTTGTTTTTGACATTATATGCGGTTTTTTACCTGATTTTGTTTAAATATTATCGTATAATTTGTTCCTTTTTCCAGATTCAGATGAATCTTTCCACTTAATTGATCGGTCAAAGTTACAACTAATTGCAATCCGAGCGACTCAGTATTTCTATAATCAATGTGTTTTGGTAGCCCAACCCCGTTATCCCCTATGATCAACACAAGGTTTTCTCCCTCAATTTTCATGCTAATGGTGATCTCGCCGCCTTGGTGATCATCGACAAAAGCATACTTTAAAGCGTTGGATACTATCTCATTAATGATTAATCCACATGGAATAGCCAGGTCTAAATTAAGAAAAACATTTTGAATATCCAGATTTAATTTAATTTCATGATCAAAGTTCGAATAAGAGTGAATCAGGTTCTGGGAAAGGTTGATAACATATTCCGTAAAGTTAATGTTTGAGAAATCCTTGGTCTGATAAAGGCTTTCGTGAATAAAAGCCATAGACTTAATCCTGTTCTGGCTTTCTTTGAGAATATTCAAGGTTCCCTCATCCTTTACGTATGACGATTGAAGGTTCAAAATGCTTGATATCACCTGAAGGTTGTTTTTTACCCGGTGATGCACTTCTTTCAGAAGTACTTCCTTTTCTTGTAACGATTGGCGGATCTTCTCTTCCGATTTTTTCTTTTCGGTTATATCATGTCCGATGCCCGACACCTCCATGATCTGGCCATCTTTGCCGAAGATCGGATTTAGATATATCTCTCCCCAGCTTTCCGTTCCTTCCTTATCGAAAAACTGAGTTTCGAAGTATTGAGGATTGCCGGCAAAAGTACTTTCGTATTTTTTGATCCAGAAATTATTGTATTCGTTGGTTGAGATCGCATCACCGGTAATCATTGATAACCCCACCTTTATATCAATATTATAGCGTTGCCGCTGCTGTCTGCCGTAATTTTCATTGAAAGTAGTGAGGCAAATATTCCTATCAACAGTCCAAATCACGTGGGAACTGCTTTCGATGATCGCATTGAATTTTGCCGACTGAGCTTTCAGTGTTTCATCCGCTTTTACTGATTCACTTATATCCTGGAAGACGGCTATAAAATGGGTGATCTGCCCGTCTACATTTCTTACTGTAGAAACCGTTACATTGGCATTGACAATATCTCCGTTCTTATGAATGTATCTCTTTTCAAAATTTGCCTTTGAATGTTCTCCCGAAAGAAGTATGCGATGATAGTCGATGCCGATATCTTCAGGGACAATAATGTCTGTATATTTTTTTCCGCATAGCTCTTCCTTGGAATAGCCTAATATGTTGCAAAGATGTTCGTTCACCTGAACGAATTGCCCTCTCAGATCCACCTTGGCAATGCCAATAAATGCCTGTTCGTAAATGGCGCGATATTTTTCTTCACTTTCGCGCAATTCCTGCTCTGCTCTTTTTAATTCGGAAATATCCCGGGAAACCCCCATTGCTCCAACCACACTGCCCTCCTCGTTTCTAAGAACGGAAGCCGATAGGTAGGCAAAAAATTTGACCCCTGATTTTTTAATATTCAAAACCTCTCCAGCAAACGAGCCTTTGCTATAGAGTTCATGCTCAGTAATTCGTGTGCGCTCATCGGGATCAGCATAAAGAATACTCACATGCTTGCCAAGTACTTCTTCCGGCTTGTAACCAAATGTTTTAAGCGCTGCATTATTAAATTCTGTGATGAACCCATCCCGATCGGAGGCGCAGATCATATCCAGTGAACTGTTGATCAACAAACGAGTATATTTCTGCGATTCCAGTAGTCGTAACTGCGCCACTTTCCTTTCCGTAATTTCCTGCTCAAGCAATTCATTGGTTTCTTCGGCAATTTGAGCGCGTGTTTGTTCTTTGATCAGTTTCTTTTGAGTAGTAATGTCATGCACAACCGTTAAAATAGCCGTTTGTCCGTTAAATTTAATAAGAATGGGTTTTGTTTCTACTTCCTTTATTTCTCCTGTAACGGCCCTTATTTTCACTTCAATGAAGTTTTGTGAATGCCCAAGTGAAGCTTTTTTGATTCGGTTTATCACCTCATCATGGTATTCCGGAAGTAAGAAATCAAATAGGGAATAGGACAAAGCCTTTTCCATGTCTTGCATTTCTGCAAGCTTCAATGCGCTTGGATTTGCAAAAACCACTTTGCCATCGATATGAATGAACACACCATCGGGTGAATAATCCACCAGGCTTTTATAGTTTTCACGGCTTTGCGTCAATTCCAATTCATATTGCTTTTTCGCATTCACATCCGTAATAAAACCCTCCAAAAACAAAAGCTTTCCGTCGTCGGCGAATACACCTTCTCCTTTTTCCAACACCCATTTCGATTCGCCACTTGCAGAAATCAAGCGGTATTCTATTTCGAAAGTGGACTGCGTTTTAAGGGCATTTCCAATCGCCTCTTTCCCTTTATAGCGATCATCCGGATGTATAATATCCGCAAAAGATCTCTTCTTATTATTAATAATGTCTTTGGGGTTATATCCCGTCAAATCCTGAAAGCCTTTACTTACAAATCGCATGCTTCGCTTTTCGTCATTCTCACAACGGTAAGCCATCCCCGGAAGATTGTTCATTAAGGTGGAGAGGGTACGCTCACTTTCTCTCAGGTTGGATTCGTATTGTTTCCGTTCAGTGATATTGTATATAACTGTTGCCCGGATATTCTTAGCAAAATAGGGAATGTTCTGTCCTTTGGTTTCCACAGAAATAATGCTCCCGTCTTTCCGGATGGTCTGCACTTCAAAAGGTTCCGATTTGGTTAGTCTTAAAAATCGTCTGGCTAGCGATTTTTGCTCATCTACAACAAAATCATCAATCAAATGTTTGCCAATAATTTCCTTAGAAGAGCCAAAGCCGTACATGTCAACAAATTGATCGTTGGCGTCAATAACGATTCCGTTCTCGGTAAATACAATGCCCTCAAACGTGGCGTTCGACAATAATTTAAACCGCTCTTCACTGTCCCGCAGGTCGTCTTCATTCTGTTTTTGCAAGGTAATGTCCCGCGAAATCCCTTCGATCGCGACAAGCCGCTTATCCTCATCAAAGATGGGCTTATTCCTTGTTTCCGTCCAGATAACGGAGCCATCTTTTTTCACCCAGCGAAGAATGAGCGGCGGTTCTTTCACGCTCCCCAGCTTTACTTTTTCCAGGATCAGCTGTTCCGAATTTCCGAGCAGAGACATGTCATCCGGGTGTATTAGCTTAAAGCTCAACATTGGCTGATCATAAAAATCTTCGGGTGAATAACCAGTCAGCGCTTTCGCAGAAGGACTGACATATTCATACTTTAATTCAGGGTATAAGCGATAGCGATAGATCAGATCGGAAGCGTTTTCAGCCAGCATTCTGAATTTTTGCTCGCTGTCTTTCAACTGCTCTTCCCGCTGCTTACGTTCGGTTACGTCTCTTGTTATTCCAAAATTACCGATGTAATTGCCCTTGGCATCCAGCTGAGGGGTTACCTGTTCTTCCAACCAGATGTATTCTCCTTTTCCACGATGCAAAAAACGGTAAATAAATTGCTGAGGCGTTTTTGTCTTGTGTAGTTTTTTGGCAACAGCCTGAATGCTTTCCAGGTCATCAGGATGACAAAGACTTGCTAATTTTTCTTTCTCCGTTGCATATTCCTTTGCTGTAACACCAAGCAGCTCTTCAATGTTCTTTCCAAGATATTTTATTCTCGTTTTTCGATCGGGAGAAAATTCGATAAAATAAACAAGCTCATTGATACTATCAAGAATAGTATTCAGGTTCTCTTCACTTTGTTTTAACTCAGTTTCGGCAATCTTACGTTCAGTAATATCGCGGGAAATGCCCTCAATTGCGACCATCTTGCCTTTCTCGTTAAACACAGGCTTGTTGATCGTCTCAGTCCAGATAACACCGCCGTCTTTCTTTATCCATCGCAATACCAGGGGTTTGCTTTCATATCCGCCCATCCCGGGCTTCTTTGTCTTTTGGTCTTTTTGAATACTCAAAACAAGGTGCACATCCTCCGGATGAATTATTTTTACGCCTAACTGTGGATCCCTGTAAAAATTTTCTGGCGAATAGCCTGTCATTTTCTGAATGGAAGGGCTAATATATTCTTGCCGATAATCAGGAAAGATCGTATACCTGAAAACTACATCCACTGCGTTTTGAGCAAGCATTCTGAAGCGCTCTTCACTTTCCCTTATCTTAATTTCGTATTCCTTATTTTTTGTAATGTCACGAATTGCCGCAACTCTTGCCGGTGCATCATTATGGATTAATTCGTTCGCGCGTAACTCGGCCCAAAAAGGTTGTTTGCCCTTTTTTAACATCAGCATTTCATACTGATTCTCATCTTTAGCTTTCAATTTCCCCATTACCAGTTCGTGGTATCCGGGATCTATGAATTTTAAAATAGGCTGCCCGATAAGCTCCTTCTCTGTATAGCGGAACATATCGCAAATCGCTTTATTCACCTCTACAATTTTCCCGTGCTGATGAATCACAATTCCTTCAAAAGCCGAATCGGAGAGTTTTTTAAACCGCTCCTCGTTCTGCTTTATTTGCTGCTGTGCAACAATTTCATTGGTGATTTCAGTGGCATCAATTACGGCAGCAATTACCTTTTTGTCTTCAACAATAGCAATTACTTTACTTTTATAATATTTCGTATTTCCTTTGCCGTCAATTGTCCAGGTTTTATATTCTTGTGTTTTCTGACTTTTAAAAACAAGGGCAACTGCTGCTTTCATTGCCTTTACGGAATCTTTCGCAACCAAATCATAAATTGACTTCCCTAATACGTTTTTTTCAGTTGATAGCCGGTTGATGTCAACAATTTCGCCCTTCTTATTAATGACGATAATGGAATTGACTGCATTTTTAAAAAAAGATTCCCACCTTGAATCCTTTAAGGAAGAGGTGGGGGCCTTAGCAACAGACTGCCTTTTTTGTAAAAGATCAATTTTTTTCTGAAGCTTTTTTACTTCAGCAACCAATTGTTCTTTTGTTTTTTTCGAAAGCGTCATCAAATCAACCTTTTATTTTATACTGGGCGGGCTAGTTGATGTTTCCGGAACAACTTTAATTCCGTCGAATTTTATCTCTACATCATTTTTATATAGAATCGTTAATATCAGCAAACCTGCTTCATCGTAAAAACGCCACTCGCCTTCTCTCATTCCCCCGGCATATTTTCCAGTTTGGCTCTCTTTTCCATCCAGATAATAATACTTATGGACACCATCCGGTACACCATCAATGAATTTCCCCACAAACCGGAACTTTCCGTTTTCGGTATAATAGTGCTTCCATTCACCATCTCTCTGATCGGCTTTGAAATTGCCTTCTTCCCGGTACTCTGGTAGTTCGAGCATCCAGGGACCTTCTTTCAGCCCGTCAATATAATCGCCCTTCGTTATTACCTTGCCGGAATCGCTGTATTCTGTCATTATTCCATCCTGAAGATCGTTTCTATAAATTTCTTCTCTAAGGAGGTTTCCCGACTCATAATACCATTTCCAAGGTCCTTGTGCTTTTCCTTTTCTATCGTATTTTCCCTTTTGTTCGATTTTTTTATTCGAATGATAAAATACCCAATCGCCTATTCTTCTTCCATTCAGGTATTCTCCCTGCGATTTCATTTCTCCGTTAGGATGGTACTCCTTCCAGGGGCCTTGCTGGCGGCCGGCTGTGTCTAGAATTCCTTCTCCTGTTATATATCCATCAACATATACTTTGGCGGCAATCACTTTTCCTTCGGGAGAAAATTCACGATGAATCCCTTCGGCGACGCCATCTCTATAGGTTCCAGTAAACTTAACAGCACCGGTTTCAAAATAGCTTGTTTTTACATCCAACTTTGCCAATTCAGGCACATTGGTCTGCAGAACGCCGTTAATGTATTTTGTCGTATTGGAAAGGCTACCGTTTGCTGAATATTCCTTGAGGTATCCGTTCATTTTATCATCCGAATAGTTGATCTCCGTTTTTACTATTCCCGAAGGATAAAAGGTTTTCCACATACCCTGCTTCAGGCCATTCGCATCTTTGCGATTAACCTTTTCCTCTTTTTGAATAAACCCCATCTTATATTGGGTAAGCGTAATAATTGTGCTATCGGAGGATAATTCATAACCCTGGCCTTCTTCTTTTCCGCCTATGAACGGAATAATCTGCTTTATTTTACCGACCGTAATAACAATAGAGTCGTTTTTCTTTATTGGCTTATAGTAAATAACAGTATTGCCATGCTTAATATCCGCTTCGAAGCTTTCAGCGGTAATCAAAAAGCCTTCTTTGCTGTCATAGGTTTTCTTCTGCCCTGTTTTTTTGCCCTCTTTATAATCGAACTCAAAAGCCAACTTTCCTTGTTCGCTGTAAAATTTCCAAATGCTGTCCAGTTGAAAATTCTTCCTATTCCCTTCCGATTTCAAGACTCCTGTCATAGAATAGGTTTTCCAGTAGCCATCAGGTTTTCCTTCACGCATAGTTCCTTCACTGGAAACTTTCCCATTCTCATAATAAAACTTATTATAACCGTTTGGATTAACATCCTGTTTTGGCTGAGCAATCAAAACCACAGGAAATAATAACAAAATGATTTTTAAAATACTGCGCATAAAATTCTTCTTCTCTTCTTACAAAATTAAACAATTAAGGGGACTTTTAAAAGGAAATACGGTGGATTATTCCCTTAAGACACTGTAAGTTAACGAAAAAAGAGTGAAACTATTTTATCACTTGTTCGAGGAAAAAGTGGAAATGGCAATAATTTGGATCTTACGCTCGAGCGCCGCCACAGGATTGTAAATGGAATTCTTCGTATCGTAATAGTCGTCACTTACGTTTGGACGAGCCTTCAATTCTCCGATATCCTCATCCTGAAAAGTAATACTTCCTTCCTTGGCATTTGGATTATCGATGAATTTGAGAAGGATTCCATTCTGATACTCCTTAAAATAGTTTCTTAGGCTGGAGATCCTACGCTTAGCAAGATTTACGTTGTAATCGGTAGAGGCCAGCGGACTGCAAAAGCCCTTCATCGTAATGGTTACTTTTTCGCTGTCGGCCAACACCTTTACAAGCAGTTGGGCGAACTTTTCCAGGTCCTGCATGCCTGCATCCACGGAATCCTCAAAGAGATTATCAATATCACCGATTGCTCTTTCCAAATCGGCATCTTTCGCACCTTTGGAATATTCTTTTTTGTACAGATCCCGCATGGCGGAATAATCCTCATAGGTTTTTTTATAGTTTTTTGGCGTGGTGACGGCTAATGTTTTTTTATCCGGCTCATCATTGTGAAAATACAAAGTCAGAGGTACCAGCAATTTCATTTGAGTGACGAAAATCTGTGTGCTATCCACCTTCTTTGGAGGCTCATCTGTTTTTGGCAATTTCACCATATAAATATCATTGCAGCAACTTTCCTTCTCTTCGAAATAGGAACCGATTCGATTGGAAGAAAGGAAAGCTTCTGTTCTTTTTGAATTGATCGAAAAATAGATGTCGTTTAAATTACTGTTGAAAGGCAATCCCAGATTTTTGGGTTCTACCAGTTCCTTGTTTTTAAACTCGCTTTTGAAAATATCGAAACCCCCGAGGCCTTTGTGCCAGTTAGAACTGAAGAATAGTTCCTGACAGGGTTTACAATAAAATGGAGTGATTTCATCATCGATACTGTTCACCTTTTTGCCTGCATTTACGGCCTTTCCATAGCTTCCATCCTTATTCACTCTACTGTACCAAATATCCATTTTTCCTTCCCCACCCGGACGATCGGAAGCAAAAAACAACACCTCTTCTGCACCTAGAAATCCAATTGCCGGTTGAGTGTTCGTTGATCCCTTCGTATTTACTTCTGGAGGAAGTTTCTGTAAAGCGCTCCAATGCCCGTTCTTATATTCTGAAGAATAGATGTCACAATTAAATTCCATTGCGTTCTTAGGCACACAACGTGTAATAAACACTTTTGTATAATCGTCGTTAAAAGCAGTATTCGCGTTATGAATTCCTTTCTTGTTAAACAGGGTATCCAGCTCAATTGCTTTTTGCCATTTGATGCTATCCTGAATGGCGGTATAGATCTTATTATAATTCACACTGTTTTTTTTATCCCGGTCCTTTCCGTCACGCAAGGAAGAAAAATATAAAAGGCTATCGACTTGTATCGGAGCATATTCCGAAACTTTACTATTGACTGTGCTATCGAGATGAATGATGTTTACACTCTTATCAGGACTTACCATCAGCAACTGAGCATAGTCACATGCTGCTACTTCTTGTAGCGCTTTCTTTACGAAATAATTGTCCTTTTTCTTTTTGTTTTTTTTCGCGTATTTGTCAAATAATTTTTTCGCTTCCTTGTATTTCCCCTGATTTTTCTTAATGGTGGCAAGCCAGAAAGAACATTCAGGATAGAGCTTTCCCTGAGCATCTTTCTTATTTACTTTGGTGTACCAATGTTCTGCGATCCCATAATCAAAGTTCAAACGACTGGCGTCCGCGTATTTATATTGAATAACAATGTCGCTGGAGTCCTGTAGAATTGCTTTATTGTAATAAATGGAAGCTGCAAAGAAATCATTTTCAGCAAACGCTTTATCGCCATCAGCAATAAGAGTTTTTGTTTTTTGCGCCTGAAGGGAAGAAGCAAAAAACAAAAAACAAGAACAAAGAATAAGAAGAATTCTCGTTGTGTTAAGGTTTATTTTAATGCTCTTCTCAACAATCATACACTACATATAAATAGGACAAACACGTTTTTTCGCTACAAAAGGAGCAACCTTTTTGAAGATATAGATGACAGAAATTTCAAAGCCTCCACGGCGATTCGTTGCTTCGGTCAACTTGGAAGTATTTACATCATAACTGATCCCGACATTGAAATTCCGGTAATCCATGTTTGCAACAAGAATAAACGCATCTTTCATCCTGTAAAAACCACCCAACGAAACTGCTGTAGTCATTCCATCCACTGGTTTTAAATGATATTTCCCAAACAAGCCAAACACTGTTTCCTGGAATTTGCCCTGACGCTGATACATGAACGTTGGCAATACATCTAACTGTGCTGAAACAGGTACTTGTCCAATCGCGCTCACACAGGTTTTCATATCCAAGCGAATATCGTCGTTATTAAAGAAAGACTGTTTGGGTTTGTTAAGATGTAACGCCGACACGCCAACATTTATTTGCGTGCGTGCATTTTTCCGCCACAGGTAAGCCAAGCCTCCGCCCAGATCAAAATAGGTCATGCGTGTTTTCGGAAAATTTTCACCGCTGTTTAAGCTTGCATCATAACTATCGCCATCGTATTGATTATCAAAAGTGAGCGCTGCCACGTTGAAGCTCTTGGAAGTAATGCCCGGTTGAATTCCCAAAGAAAGAAAGTTGGTTGAGTCTTTTCCCAATTTTTTAATATACGCGCCCGACAATAAAACCTGGGTAGTTGTAAATTTAGAGTCTCCCGCTTTATCAGTATTGATGATCAATCCTGCCGCAGGAACATCGTTTTCCAGCTTTGTTTTTAAACGCGTATCTGTAGCAAGCGAGAACGTCCGGTAAGGAACAGGAATCACAGACCACTGGCTTCTGAAATTTCCGACAAAGCGCCAGTCTCCATCAAACAATCCGGCTTGCGCGGGATTCAAATTCTGGGGAGAGGCATTGAATTGAGAGTAGTGAATATCCTGTGCACATACTCCTTCCATTGCTCCTCTCCAAAGAAGAAGCATGAAAGCCAAGAGCAATATGACCGTGTATTTTTTCATTTCAGGTTTACCGAATCAATGTTGTATTTCCTTGTTTTTTGAGCTCTTCGCCATTATAACATTTTGCTCTGAGGTACCATGCAAATACTGCAGGATCAGCTTTCATTCCTTTGTAAATTCCATCCCAACCAATTGATTGATCCTTGGTTTCAAACACCAATTCTCCCCAACGGTTATATACTGCAAAGTAAAGCTCTGTGATCATATTCCCTCTTACGAACAAGATATCATTTTGTCCATCCGCATTCGGAGTAAAAGTATTGGGAACAAACACATCAGCAGGATTGCATTTAGTCGACAGAACATAAATAGTAATGGTTGCTACCTTCGGGCAACCGGATGAATCAATCACTGTAAGCGTATAGGTGGTTGTGGTTGTTGGTGTAGCTATTGGGTTAAATGAATTCGGGTTGCTCAAGCCTGTTGATGGACTCCAAAGTATGGTTAAAGTGGTGTCTGTAATTGCATGAATAATGGTAGAACTACCTTCGAAGATACTATCGCTATCCGCGGTTGCAGAAAGTGGAAATAAAGCAGGATTTAATACATTAACAGTTGTGGTGAGTGTTGTAATACAGGTATCGCCGAGAGAGTTGACAGTAGAAATATTGACAGTATAGGTTGTTGTAACTGCTGGACTTGCAACCGGATTGGAGATAGCAGCGTTATTCAAACTTGAGGCTGGTGTCCAGCTATAAGCAAAGCCGCCGGTAGCTGATAGCTGAGCTTCTCCTCCATCACAGATTGTTGTACTTGCATTAACGGTTGCCCCACCGGAATTATCGAAATTAATTGCTGTTGTATCGGCACAGCCATTTACTGTTGTAGCAATAAGCGTAACAACATAACTTCCGGAAGACGGATAAGTATGAGTTGGATTCTGCAGTGTAGAGGTTCCCGAATCTCCAAAGTTCCATTGCCAGGATGCAGGAGCTGTTGCAGATGAATCGGAGAGCGAGATTGTGTTTGAGCAAGGAGGGCTGCTAATTCCAAAATCGGCCGTAATGCCTGGATATACTGTGATGTAAGAGAAGGCTGTATCCGATATTTTACAGGCACTGTTGTTTAAAATCAACGTTACCAGATAGGTACCCGGAGTGTTGTAAACATGTGTCGGATTGTAAATCAGAGAAGTAGTATCACCTCCGCCGAAATCCCATAAATAGGTTCCAAAAGGCGAGCTTTGATTATTGAATGTTACAGAAAAGGGAGCGCATCCGGAAGTGCTGTCCACGCCAAAATCGGCGTCAACTGGGGGAACCTGGAAATCAAATTTAAACGTACCGTTGTTGCAATTGGTTGCGTGATTTACATTTGCTCCTGTATTGGGCCAGGAGCCTGCTGTTACAGGAAAGTCGTCATTTCCTCCGCAACCTGCACACACTGATTGATAGATAATTCCTTTTTTATCGAAACGGCTGGTTCCGCCATCCACATGCTCCCAGCTGCTCGCACCACCAAAGTAGGTAGCATAAAACAATGCGCTGGCATTGGCTGATAAGACGATCAGATAAAAATTATGGCCATCGGTGGTTGGCTGGATCGCACCTGGTGTTATGGGCATTCCTGTTGTTGTTGTTACAGGCGGAACAATTTTTCCACCCCATCCGGAAACGTAAATGTTTTTGCATTCGTCCACTAAAAAAGCAGAAGGAGAAATATTGGGCGTTCCGCTACCATTCCCAAAAACGGTGGAAAAGCCCAAGCTAGTTAGCGTGTAATTCATACGTGAAATGAACTGCCCGCTATTTGGATTATTATAAACACCCGCCGTAACCGGCATGAGTCCTTCCGTTTGTCCAACAACATATACATTGCTATCCTTATCAAACTGAATAAAATAACTTTGATCGTAGGACGCTGTTCCCCAAAAGGTAGAAGAAAGAAGGGCCGTTCCATCCTTTTTGATTCTTGAAATATATCCGTCGGCTTTTCCACCCTGATAGGTTGTTCTCAGCACCCCGGCTGTTGTTGGAAAATTAATACTTCGTGTTCCTCCGGTTACATATACGTTTGCTGAGTCATCCAGCGCCAGTGCATAACCTGCATCATTATCTGTTCCTCCGAGAAAAGTACTCCATACCAGGACAGAAAGATCGCTGTTAAATTTAAACGCGACAGCATCCTGCTCACCTCCGAGTGTGTTATCGAATCCGCCTGCGATCGGGAAATTTCCGGATCGTGTCGAACTTGCTATGTACGCATTACCAACTGCATCGACGTTAATTTCTCCACGAAACTGATCACCATAATTGTACTGCAGGGAATCGGAAGGAAATTCATAAACGGCGGGTGGACCGGCAGAGAATAAAACACTATCGTTGTTCACATTCACGCCATCATTTAAGCTGCCGCCAATAAAAGTGCTTGCCATGAGTGTGGTTCCCGTTGAGTTTAATTTTGCTACATAAATGTCCGTTCCGTTATCAAAATAACTTCCGTTATAAACAAAACGAAGCAGAATTCCACCATTGAAAGTCGTATCGTAAGCTGTCGGCGTTACAGGGAAATCGGTTGATCCGGTTGCTCCATAAAGTAAAAGGTTATTTGAATTGTCAACCACGAGGCTGGTCACAATTTCTGTACTTAAGGCCCCGCCAATATAAGTCGAGTACTGAAGAAATGTTCCGGAAGAATCATATTTGGTAATTACTACATCTGTTCTACCATAAGCTGTTCCGCCGTTAAAAGTCACATCATACGCGCCCAATGTTGTAGGAAATCCAACATCGAAGCAGGTTCCACCGGAATATAAATTCCCCTGCGCATCATAGGTGGCGGTCATTCCAAAGTTGTCGGCAGTGGAACCGGACGAACAGGCAAATACGAGAATCGGGTCAATGATCAACTCCACTTCCTTGTTGTATCCTTTTGGAAAACGGAAAGTCACCGTATTATTCTTTAAAACAAATTCGCAGGGAACTTCTACTTCGAACCCATCAATATACTGATAAGCATATGGTTTTTGCTCGGTCATTTCGTTCACGCTGGTCTTCAACAGAAGTGCACCTTTCTCCAGCGTTAATTTTTCGAGTCCTTCATACAGAAAAGCAATCTGATTGGTGTTTGCCTGCGGAGAGACGATGAGGTTGTATTTAATACTGTTCTGAAGACCTAACAGTTGAAGACCAATTCCATCATAAAGCTCCTTGTAATTAACTTCCCTGAAATTCTGCGCACTTCCTGCCCATCTCTTTTTATCTTTTCCGATATAGAAATTGCAATAATCAGGAGTTACTTGAGAGGAGGAAACTTCCACGCCTGGCAAAGAATTCATGAAGGTCATCCGAAAGGCATGAGAGCGGATTGGCTCGCCGGATTTTGCTTTATTTCTACCTGTGTGGTTGTTGCGGAGCGTCTCTTTATCGTAGAAGTTATAAGTAAAGGCGTTGTTCTCAAGAAAAAGTAAGCCACCATCAAGCTGCGCACGATAGATCACTTTTTTATCCCATTGATTTTTATTCTCAGTGAATTTGATTGCACTTTGTGACTCATTGCTTTTGCCATTATGACTAAAAGCTGAAAACATGGGAGCGCACAGCAGAACTAGAAGGAAATATTTTTTAACTGTGAAGGCCATTTAATGAGTAGTTTTCAATCAATAAAATGCTTTTATCAAAAATAATAAAAATAATCCGATTTTCAAGCTATTGGGCGGGCAAAGCCGCCATTCCCTCTTGCGCCTGGAGATGATCAGGCTTTAATTGCAATGCTTTTGTCCAGGCATTGCGCGCCTTTGCATAATCCTTGATGGTAAAGCTGGCCCCTCCAATGTTGTACCAATACTCCACATTTCCAGGATCAACCTCGACCGCTTTTTCCAGCCATTTGATCGCTTCCTGTGGGTTCTTCCCACCGATAGACATTCCTTCGTTGTAATAAGTTGCACCCAGTAGTTCGAAATTCCGTTTTAAAAACGGGTTGTTCGGATAAAGCTGTTTTACGATATCCCAATCCTTTCGTGCATTTTCATAATCTTTCAGCTTGTAATAAGCAACGCCGCGGTTCAGGTATCCATTTACGTATTTGGGATGAACGCTGATCGCTTTGCTTAGATGAAAAATTCCCTTTTTAATCATCGCAATTTCTTCTGGTTTGTTCTCCGGCTTCTCTGAAAGATCTACATACGCTTTACCGGCATTTCCATTCACGAGAGCGCTGTTGGGAACGGTCTCGGCATCGGCAATAAATAATACCTGATCGTTTTTCCATTCCGCATTTCGTTTAATCGTTTTAGCTCCACACCATATAACGACAACACAGCCCAAAGATACAGCCAGTACCTTTTTCGCACCTTCGGACGAAACTAATTTCAGAAGCCAATTGATTCCAACAGCTAAAACAATGGCAAAACCGAACGAAGAATGGTAAACCATCCGCTCTCCCATGGTTGCTCCTACGTTGAATTTCAAATTCGAAATGATGAGCAAATGAAGCAGGTAGAACACAATTGCGAATGATAAGATATTTCGCTTAAAAAACAGTACGATTGCCGCAATAATCATGGAAACGTGCAATATGATGGATGTCCAAACTGCCGCATTATTAAAATTTACAAACGGAATTGTGTTGTACGAGTAATCACTGGAAAGCGGATGAGGGTATAAAAGGAGTTTAAAATAGCGCAAAAGAACTTCTATTTTGGTTGCCCATTTTTCCGGTTCCGTTGCATACATGTATGGATTGTTAAGTACATCAGGGTTTTCAAATTTAGCTCCCGCACCCACAATTGAATAACGAATTGCTATATAAATACCCGCTACGATAAGAAACGGTACGGTTGCTAACAAGGAATTCAGGAATGTTTCTTTTAAAACAATGAATAACAACATTGGAATTAATATCAGCAAAGTGATCGCATATTCTTTTGATAACAGCGCAAGAAAATAAAACAGCAATCCAAAGAGCAATTGTTTTACATTTCTGCTTTCACGATACCGGAAAACGGCTATAAAAGTGAGCACGATGAACAAGAAAGAAAGAATTTCGTCGCGGCTTTTCACATTTGCCACCACTTCTGTGTGCATCGGATGAATCAGGAAAATGAGACAGGTGATAAACGCCACTAGCTTATTCTCTTTGAAAATAAAGGTTTGCAGGAAGTAGAGCAGAATGAGAATGGAAAAAACATAGTAAATCACATTCATAAAATGTCTTATAAAAGCGGCATCATCCGGAGGTTTTACTTCTTCGCTGCTTCCAAATAATTGCTGCTCAATGGCAAATGTTACAACGGAAAGCGGACGATATCTTCCGCCTGAAAGCTGCTGTTTTGCACCCATCTGGCGATAAAAGCTATCATATGCATCAGTGGTCAGGATCTTTGGAATTCCCCTGAAACCCAGCTGCACGTATTCATTTTTCTGAATCACAATACCGTCATCCAGTGCATATTCATTAAAAAATGTATTGGAATAAAAAATAAACCCGATAACAATCAGAATAAGCGCCTGCATTCTGAAGTCAGTATATTCCCAACCAGCCTTCTTATGCAATGGCAATGAAACTCTATCTGTTTTTGTTTTTTGTCGCGCCATTACTTTGGTACAATTTCTGTGGCTCGATCGCCTTGTTTGTTTATTTATTACGACCTTTGCTTGATAAAGCTCAGATTCTTTCCAGACAGTAAATGTACATTAATAATCATTTTTTTTGAAAAAGTTTTTTAAAAATAAATATTTCCTGTTTACTGCAGCTCTTGTTTTTTTTATTGCTGGCACCCTTCTTTACTCCTCTGTTTCCGGCGGAGCGGCTCCAACCATCAGTGGATTTGAAAAGGTACTTCATAAAAAAGAATTGCGGCTGAATGAGGAAATGTTGCTATTAGCAAAGCGTGCAGAGTCGGAGAATTACAATGAATTGTTTTCGAAAAAACCGGACTATTATAATTCCTTGCTGCAGGAAGAAGGTATCGCTTTGCTGATTTATGAAAACGACACCTTGAAATTCTGGAGCGATAATTCCATCGCGGTAGAAAACTGGGTAAAAGAGATTTGCCTGGATTCCCGGATGGCAAAACTCCACAACGGCTGGTTTGAAGTGGTAAGACCACTCACCAATGCTACTACTACAAAAGCAATTGTCGGACTGGTGCTGGTAAAAAACGAATATCCTTATCAGAACAAATATCTGGTAAACGAGTTTCAGAAAGATTTTGCTGTGCCTGCGGAAACCAAGCTGATTACAGATAATCCCAATGCCAGCAATGGCGTAAAAAATTATCTTGGCGATTATTTATTCTCGCTGGAATTTAACCCCGCAAACAATTCTGTTTCATTCTATTCTTACGTTTCGGTAGTCCTTAGTCTGCTTGGGTTTCTTTTTCTTATTGCTTTTCTGCGGCGGCTCTGTTCGGAGTTCTCAGACCGTTTCGGTAAAAATGTTTCTACTATTTCCTTCATCTGTCTGATCGTGCTGCTCCGTTATTTATCCGTACGCTTCAGTTTTCCTGAGATCTTTTATTCCTTCGATCTTTTCAGTCCCAAGGTGTTTGCCAACGCCAACTCCATCTGGCTTACTTCTTTAGGCGATCTTTTGATCAATATCATTTTATTTTTCTATCTAACCTATACCTTTTTAACGGGCTGTGAATTTAATTTCCTGATAACGCGTCTGAAGAACGTAAATAAGCTCGTTCTCTCGGTTGGCCTTTTTCTAGCCTTTTTCTGGTTTTCCTGGGTCATCAGCTCCCTCTTTATCGGATTGATTAAAAATTCAAATATCCCTTTCGGAATAAACAATCTTTTTACCCTCAATCAATATAGTTATGTTGGTATTATTATTATCGGACTGCTGCTGTTTGTGTATTTTTTGTTTGCCGACAGAATGGTCTCCGTATTGAAACAACTAAAGCTGGACAACCGCCAGTATGCGTTGGTTTTCATTGTTTCAGCCAGTGCGCACACTCTCATGTCCCACCTGTTGGGGACTCTTGATCTTATTGTTATTTTCTGGCCATTCCTATTGGTTCTTTCCATTGCGCTGATTAAACAGAAACAAACCATTTATCCCTTTTCAAGTATCATCTTCCTTGTTTTTTTATTTTCTCTTTATGCCGTTCATATTTTCATCAAACATTCCAGCATAAAAGAAATTGAAAGCAGAAAAATTTATGCGGAAAAGCTGGCTGCAGAACAAGATCCGGTTGCAGAGCTTTTGTTTCAGGATGTCGAGAAAAAACTGCAGGCAGATACTGTGCTTTTGTCGCTGGTAACCGGCGTTGAAAAACAACCGGAAGAATTCGAAAAACGCATCAAACAGCAATATTTCAGTGGATTTTGGGAAAAATATGATGTTCATGTCGCACTTTTCGACAGCACTTGTGCTCCGATCATCCGTTCACAAAACCCCTTGTTCGATAACAACTTTTATTTTGATGAGCTCATTACCAAAAGAGGACAGGAAACAGGCTGCGAGAACTTCAGTTTTATTAATAACTCTTCTGGAAAGATCAGCTACCTTGCAAAACTACCTTTGTATAAAAAAGCCGGAGCTCCTTCTAAATACGGAACCATTTATATAGAACTGGATGCAAAATTCATTTCGGATGAGATTGGTTTTCCGGAATTATTGCTCGACCGAAACATTGGCTTGTCGCAAGAGCTGACGAATTACTCCTATGCAAAGTACAAACACAGTCAGCTGGTAAGCCAATACGGCAAATATTCTTATAGCCTCACAGCAACCGATTTCAAAATGCAAACAATCGGTTTTGCCTCACAAAATACTGATGGTTTTGACCATCTTCTTTATCGTCCTGATTCGGAAACCCTTATTGTACTTAGTAAACGGAATGATGGTATCGTTGGAAAAGTAACAACTTTTTCTTATTTATTTGCATTCTTTAGTTTACTACTACTCACCATTTTATTTTTCCGACAAATTTCCTTGGGACGTCTCATGGAAAATTTCAGCTTTAAATACCGCATACAAGTCCTGCTTGTGCTTATTGTCCTGGTTTCCCTTGCTCTCTTCGGAGGAGGAACTATTTATTATATCAAACAGCAATTCGAGGTTAAGAACAAGGAAAACATCTCTGAAAAAATTCACTCCGTGCTAATTGATGTGGAAAGTAAATTGTCTGCCGAAAGCACTTTGAACAAAGGAATAACAGAATACGTTTCTTTCATTCTGAAGAAATCCTCCTCCGTTTTCTTTAGCGATATCAACTTCTATGATACCCAAGGAAACCTTTATGCTTCTTCCCGCTCCAAGGTTTTTGATGAAGGGTTGACCTCAAAAAAAATGAATCCAGAAGCCTTTCTTCAGATTGCCATTTTGGGAAAAACAGAATTTATTCATGATGAACGAATCGGAAAACTCGAATACCTCTCTGCTTATATTCCTTTTAAGAATAAGGACGGAAAGCTGCTGGCCTACCTGAACCTGCCTTATTTCGCCAAACAGAGTGAGCTGGAAAAAGAGATCTCGGGCTTCCTTGTGGCCCTGATAAATATTTATGTCCTGCTCTTCGCTTTGTCAATTGTTACCGCCATTTTTATTTCCAATTATGTGACTAAGCCACTAAAGCTTATTCAGGATAAGCTGAGCAATATCAAATTGGGGAAAACAAATGAACCAATTGAATGGAAGGAGAATGATGAGATCGGAAGTTTGGTAAGTGAATACAATCGAATGATCACTGAACTCTCGAAGAGTGCAGATCTGTTGGCAAAATCAGAACGCGAAAGCGCCTGGAGAGAGATGGCCAAACAGGTAGCGCATGAAATTAAAAACCCCCTTACACCCATGAAGCTGAGCGTTCAGCATTTACAGCGTACATGGCAGGATCATGCCCCTGATATGGATCAGAAAATGGAACGCTTAACAAAAACCATCATTGAGCAGATTGATACGCTTTCATCCATCGCTACAGAGTTTTCGAATTTTGCCAAGATGCCGAAGGCTAACCTGGAAAAAATAAACGTGCAGGAAACTCTGAACAACAGCATTGCTTTATTCCGCGGCCCTGGCAACCTGGACATTGAATTCAAAAATGAAACAACGGCCGAGGCCTTTGTGCTTGCCGATAAAGAACAACTGCTGCGGGTGTTCAACAATCTTCTCAAAAATGCAATACAGTCCATTCCCGAAAAGCAGGAGGGAAAGATACTGGTGGTGCTGAAATTAGAACGACAACAGTTCCTCATTTCCATTACCGACAATGGCTGCGGAATTGCAGACGATGTACTCAACAAAATTTTTGTTCCCAATTTCACCACAAAAACGGGAGGAATGGGCCTGGGCCTTGCAATGGTAAAAAGCATTGTAGAAACTGCCGGCGGTAGGATCTGGTTCGACACAAAGAACGGAACGGGAACAACTTTCTTTGTTTCTTTGCCGAGCTATCAGGAGGAATAAAACCCTTTTCTCAATCATTTGTTTTTGTATATTCGTAACCTATAATTTGTATTATTATGAACAGACCAATACGTGTTTTAGTGGCTAAAGTAGGCTTGGACGGGCACGACAGGGGAGCAAAAGTAATTGCCTCTTTTTTACGGGATGCCGGCATGGAAGTAATCTATACCGGTTTGCGTCAAACCCCTGAAATGGTTGTAAATGCCGCTTTACAGGAAGATGTGGATGCGATCGGCGTAAGCATATTATCGGGCGCACATAATACTGTTTTCCCAAAGATCATGAGCCTTATGAAAGAGAAAGGATTGAACGATGTCCTGTTGACCGGTGGTGGAATCATCCCCGACAAAGACATTCAAAAACTCAATGAAATTGGCGTCGGTAAACTCTTTCCTCCCGGAACAGACACCAAAGAAATTATTGAGTACATCACAAATTACGTTAAAGAACACAGAAACTTTTAATACATCCGTTATGACATTTGAAAATCTTTTAATTGCAATTGACAATAATATTTTGACGATTACGATCAACCGTCCCGATAAATTGAATGCGCTCAACAAAAAAACGGTTGAAGAGATTGGCACTGCAATCAAATATGCAGAGGCTAATGCAGAAGTGAAAGCTGTAATCATCACCGGAGCAGGTCCGAAATCATTTGTTGCCGGTGCTGATATTGCGGAATTTGTGGGCCTTTCTGTTGAAGAAGGAAAAGCAATGGCAAAAGCAGGCCAGGATGTTTTTAAGCAGGTGGAGAATTGCTCCAAGCCGGTAATTGCTGCAGTAAACGGTTTTGCATTGGGCGGCGGTTGTGAGCTATCAATGGCTTGTCACCTGCGGATTGCAAGCGATAATGCGAAATTCGGTCAGCCGGAAGTAAACCTTGGATTGATCGCAGGATATGGCGGTACGCAACGACTCATTCAATACATTGGTAAAACAAAAGCTACAGAGTTGCACATGACAGCCGATCTTATCACGGCAGAACAAGCCTTGAATCTGGGCCTTGTGAATTATGTGGTTCCCCAAGACCAATTACAATCAAAATGTTTGGAGCTGATTGAAAAAATAAAAACAAAATCTCCGAAAGCGATCAGTGGTGTGATCAACAGCGTGAATGCTTATTTCGAAAATGGCGTGGATGGATTTGAGGCAGAGATCGAAGAGTTCGGGAAATGCTTTGCCACCGAGGATTTTAAAGAAGGCACCTCAGCATTTTTAGAGAAGCGTAAAGCTAGTTTTACAGGAAAATAAACAGTTCGAAGTTAGAATGTTCAACGTTTACTGCTCCGATTTCCTTCTGCTTTTTAACTTTAAACTTTAAACTAACCGTTGAACCCACTCAGGAAATTAGCTTCACAGACCGCAATTTATGGCCTGCCGACAATTGTCGGTCGATTACTGAACTATTTTCTTACTCCGCTTTATACCTACATGTTCTCCACTTCCGAGTTCGGAGATGTCACCTCAGCTTATGCTTATGTTTCTTTTTTACTGGTGTTTTTGACCTATGGAATGGAAACAACTCTTTTCCGCTTTTCACAAACAGAGATTGAAAAACAAAAAGTCTACTCAACCGCTTTAATTTCATTGCTGATCTCATCGGTCGCATTCATTTTTATCGTCACGTTATCTGCAGGCCCGATCTCTGAAAAGCTTAAGTTTTCAGGCCATCCGGAATACATTGTCTGGTTTGCCATTATTTTAGGTTGTGACGCGTTCTCAGCTATTCCGTTCGCCTGGCTGCGAGAACAAGGCAAGGCCAAGCGCTTCGCAATCATCCGGTCACTGAATATTGCTATCAACATCGGATTAAATCTCTTCTTTATCTGGTTCTGTAAAGGCGTATATGAGTCGGCGGATTCGCCTTACAAAGCCTTTGTTGAGAAAGTGTATAATCCGGAGATCGGCATTGGATATATCTTTATCTCTAACCTTTGGGCAAGCGCCATCACGTTGCTTCTATTAACTCCGGAGATTGTTTCGGTAAAATGGAAAATTGATCCCGCACTTTGGAAGCGAATGATGAAATACGGGATTCCTCTCCTGATTGCGGGTTTGGCAGGAATGATTAACGAAACACTTGACCGGACACTTATTCCTTATCTGCTTCCCGAAGAAATCGGTAAAAGCCAAAACGGTATTTATGGCGCCTGTTACAAGGTGGCCATCCTCATGACGATTTTTATACAGGCCTTCCGTTTTGCCGCAGAACCTTTCTTCTTCAGCCATTCGAAGGAGAAAGATTCGAAAGAAACTTATGCGGTGATCATGAAATATTTTGTGATCATTTGTTCCGTTATCTTTCTGGGAACAACAATGAACTTGGAATGGATCCAATATTTTGTCGGCGAGGATTTTAGAGAGGGAATGAAGGTTGTTCCCATTTTGCTCCTTGCTAATCTTTTTCTGGGAATTTTTATTAACCAGTCCATTTGGTATAAACTCACCGGGCAAACCGGATATGGTGCATTGTTAACCATCTTCGGAGCTATTATCACTGTTTCTTTAAATTTCTACTGGATCCCCCGGATAGGCTACATGGGATCCGCGTGGGCTACGCTCATCTGCTATGCAAGCATGATGGTTGCTTCGTATTTCCTGGGTAATAAACATTACCCTGTTAATTACGACTTAAAACGAATACTCGGTTACTTAGGTTTATCATTAACTTTGTACTTTATCAGTCTTTTGATAAAAACGGAATCTACCGGAATAAATCTATTTTTAAACAATTTATTTCTGCTCGGATTTATGTTTGTTATCTGGAAACTGGAGAAAAATAATTTTAGGAAATTGGCATGAAAATTAAGATCATAAATAAATCAAAACATGAATTACCTGGCTATGCAACTTCTGCAGCGGCCGGTATGGACCTTCGCGCCAATTTGGATGAGCCAATCGTTTTACGATCGCTGGAAAGAACACTGGTTGCGACTGGCCTGTTCATTGAATTACCTGTTGGTTATGAAGCTCAGATTCGCCCAAGAAGCGGCCTGGCATTTAAGAATGGGCTTACCGTGCTTAACTCTCCGGGAACCATTGATGCCGACTACAGAGGCGAGATCAAAGTTATTCTTGTGAACCTTTCCAATCAGGATTTTACGATAAATGACGGGGAGCGTGTTGCACAAATGGTAATTGCTAAGCATGAGCAGGCAGAATGGATTGAAGTAGAACAATTAATAGAAACAAACAGAGGTGCCGGAGGCTTCGGGCACACAGGAACAAAATAATTTTTTTATGAAAATAATTATCCCAATGGCTGGCATGGGAAAACGCATGCGCCCACACACTCTTACTACTCCAAAACCTTTAATTCCGATCGCCGGTAAGCCGATGGTGCAACGCATCGTTGAAGACATTACCAAAGTCTGCGATGAAAAAGTGGATGAAATCGCTTTTGTTGTTGGCCGGTTTGGAAAAGAAGCAGAAGACAATCTCATTAAAGTGGCAGAAAGCCTGGGTGCAAAAGGAAGCATCTTTTATCAGGATCAGCCTCTGGGAACAGCTCACGCCATTATGTGCGCCAAGGAGTGTGTTACCGGCAAAGTGGTAGTCGCTTTTGCGGATACGCTGTTCAAGGCCGATTTTAAGATGGATTCCTCTCAAGAAGGAATTATCTGGGTCCAGAAAGTAATTGATCCAAAACCCTTTGGTGTGGTGAAGCTGGATGCAAACAACGTAATCACCGATTTCGTTGAAAAACCACAGGAATTTGTTTCCGACCTGGCAATCATTGGCATCTATTATTTCAAAGATGGCGATTACTTAAGACGCGAATTACAATACTTGTTGGATAACGACATCAAAGAAAAGGGCGAATATCAGCTCACCAACGCGTTGGAAAATATGAAGGCGAAAGGAGCCCGCTTTACTCCAGGAAAGGTAACAGAATGGCTGGATTGCGGAAATAAAGATGCAACCGTACATACCAATCAGCGGATTTTGGAGTTTATAAAGGGTACCAACATTGTTTCCAAGACCCACAGAAATGTGGATTCTAAGATCATTGAGCCTTGTTTCATTGGAGAAAATGTAACACTTTTAAATTCCGTTGTTGGCCCACATGTCTCTATCGGCGACAATTCTGTGATTGAGAACTCTGTGATAAAGAACTGCATTATTCAAACCAATACAAAGATTCGGGGCTCGGAGCTAACCAATTCCATGGTGGGCAATTTTGTTGAGTATACCGGCATATCAGACGATATGAGCTTGGGCGATTATAGCACGATACGATAACACTAACTAATTTGATCTTTTTAAAATTTTCTGGCCTATTACTCCGCAAAAACGACTTGCTCACCTTGTTGCTTCTTGCCTCTTTTTTGTTTTCCTGTAAAAGCACCAAAACCAGCAGCAGCAACGGATCTCCTGTTAAACAGGATGCAAGCAAAGGCCTAGCCGATAAAGACCTTGTACAATTCAAATACATTTTTTTTAATGCAAACAAAGAGCGCTTATTAGGCAACTATGATTTGGCGGAAACTTTTTTTTCACAAGCCCTGAAACTTGATCCCAACAGCTCTGCCTGTATGTATGAGCTTGCAAACATTTACGCTTTTCAAAACAATAAGAACCAGGCTCTTTTTTATGCGAAAAGAGCCGCCACGCTTGAGCCAAAAAATGTTTGGTATCAATTGCTCTACGCCAACTGTTTAAAAGAAAACAAACAGCCGAATGAAGTAGCCGCTGTTTATGAAAGATTGGTAAAAGACAATCCCAACAATTACGATTTCTACTATGAGCTGGCGAACGCATACTTATATGCCGACAAGCTCAATGAAGCAGTTAAGGTTTATAATAGAATAGAAGAACAGATAGGCGTTACCGAAGAAGCTTCCATGCAAAAACTGAAGATCTACAAGGGCACCAACAATTTCGATAAGGCTGTTGAAGAAGCAAGAAAACTGATAAAGGCCTTCCCAAAAGATGCAAAATTTTATGGTATTTTAGGGGAGTTATACCAGGACAAAGGACAAAATGAAAAGGCCCTGGAAGCTTATAACGAACTCCTGAAGATCGACCCGGAAAACGCCTACGTACATCTTTCCCTGGCGGATTACTACCGCAACCTGAAACAGAATGAAAAAGCTTTCGCAGAAATTAAAATTGCCTTCCAAAGCAAAGAACTGGATATCGATACGAAAGTGAAAATCCTTCTGTCGTATTATGATATTACGGAAAACTACCCGGAACTGAAATCGGATGCCGATGAGCTTTGTAAAACTATTATTGCTGTTCACCCTGATGAGGCAAAGGCTTTTGCGATATACGGTGATTTCCTTTATCGCGATAAAAAGTATGAAGAAGCCAGAGTGCAGTACAGAAAAGTACTTTCGCTGGACAAGGAAAAATACATCTTCTGGAACCAACTATTAGTAATTGAATCGGAGCTAAACGATTTTGTTTCCATGCAAAAGGAAAGCAAAGAAGCCCTCGAGCTTTTCCCCAATCAGCCACTTCCTTATTTTTTTAATGGTTTTTCAAATCTTCAGTTAAAAAACTATCAGGAAGCCCTTACTGTGCTTACAGAAGGGAAAGAATTTGTTTATGACAACAAGCTTCTGCTATCGCAATTTTATGCTAACATCGGCGATATTCAAAACCATCTGAAAGACCATGACGCCTCTGATGCTGCCTATGATAAATCTCTGTCGCTTGATCCATCAAATGTTTCCGTTTTGAATAATTATTCTTATTATTTATCACTGCGAGACAAGAACCTGGAAAAAGCCGAGGAGATGTCAAAAAAATGCAATACCCTTGCTCCGAACAACAGTTCCTATCAAGACACATATGGTTGGATTCTTTATAAGATGAAAAAATACGATGACGCTAAAGTATGGGTTGGCAAGGCGATAGAAAACGGCGGCAAAACAAACGGTGTGTTGCTTGAGCATTATGGCGATGTAGTATACCAGCTAGGTGACCTGGAAGCCGCATTGAAATACTGGACAGAAGCAAAAAAACTGGGCGGAACATCCGGCCTTCTGGATAAAAAAATTGCAGACAAAAAACTATATGAATAAGCGCTTACCCCTACTCTTCCATTCCGTTCTTACTGCTAAAATGACGCTTACATGCCTGCTCATAGCGATTTCTCTATTTATAATTTCCTGCAAAACCAGAAAAAAAATAACCCTTAACAATGGAAAATGCATCCTGGATTTTAAGAATGCCAGAACTCTTTCTTCCAATCTGAAAGCAAAAGAATTCAAATTCGACAGGCTGAACGGAAAGTTAAGCGCCGACACAGAAATTGACAGCAGCACTTCTTCTTTTACCATTACCCTGAGAATGAAAAAAGATAGTGTTATCTGGATGTCGCTCTCTAAGCTTGGTATTGAAGGAGCCAGGTTGCTAATCACCAAAGATTCCGTAAAGTTTTTTAAACGTCCGCTGGGCGATGATAAGGGGAAATTCTTTGTTGGTGACTATACGTATATCAGTAAAATTGCGAATACTGATCTGGATTTTGAAATGCTTCAATCCTTGTTGGTAGGCAACAGTGTTGAGTTTTACGATGAAGACGAGAAGATCAAACCCGGTATTAACGATTGCCAGTATACCTTAGGAACGATCCGCAAGAATAGGCTTCGTAAAGTAATGGAAAAAGGAAAAGAGCTGAGAGAACCCGCACAAAGTATTTACCTGATTCCGGAAACCTTCAAGATCTCCCGTATCTTGTTTTATGAGTTCAACCCTGACCGCAGCTTTGATGCACGATACAGCGAATATGCAGAAAAGGAGGGCGGGCAGTTGTTCCCCATGAAAATGAATTATACTATCAAGGCCAGTAAAACCGTTAAGATGGACCTCGCTTACACTAAGATTACTTTAAACGAAGAACAAACCTTCCCTTTTAAAATACCTGATAATTATGAACGCATCGTTATCAAAGAGCAAAAGTAATTTCCTTGTTTGTCTTTTAATTGTCTGCTTCGCCTTGCTGAGTAGCGCTACTGCGTTTGGGCAGAAACAAACGAAAAAGGATCTTGAAAAGAAGAAACAACAGCTTCAAAGAGAAATCGATGAAACAAATCAACTGCTTGCTGAAACAAAAAAACACAAAAAACTTTCCCTGAATCAGCTGGTGATGCTGAACAAAAAAATCAGCGCGCGCGAAGAGCTGATTGCAACCATTAATAACCAAATTGCTGTTTTAAATAAACAGATCAGGGAGAACAACGAATCCATCAATGGCTTGCAGAAAGACCTCACCAAGCTGAAGGCGGAGTATGCAAAGATGATTTATTATGCATACAAAAATCAGGATTCCTATAGCCGCCTGATGTTTGTTTTTGCTTCCAGCGATTTTGAGCAGGCTTATATGCGACTAAAATACCTTCAGCAATACAGCGACTACCGTCATAAGCAAGCAGAAAGAATCATTAATACCAAGAAAACACTAAATGAAAAAGTGCAGGAATTGGAAACAAAAAAATCGGATCAACGGGTTTTGTTAGGAAGCGAAGAAACAGAAAAAAAGAATCTGACATCAGAAAAAACAGAGAAAGAACAAGTGTTTTCGGGGCTTCAGCAACAGGAAAGCAAACTGAAGAAAGACCTGGAAAAAAAGAAAAAAGATGCACAAAAACTTCAACAAGCTATACAGCGCGTAATTGAAAAAGAGCTGGAAAAAGCACAGGCACAGGCAGTAAAAGAGAATAAGCCAAAACCTCAAAAGCTGATTCTTACTCCTGAATCACAACAGCTCTCTAATTCTTTCTCCAGCAACAAAAGCAAGCTCCCGTGGCCAGTTGCGAAAGGAGTTATCAGTGAGCGTTTTGGCGTTCATCCACATCCATTAATGAAGGATATTGACATTAACAATAATGGCGTTGATATTACAACAAACAGCGGAGCACTTGCGCGTGCAGTTTTTGAAGGAGAAGTAAAAGCTGTGGTAAATATGCCGGGTTCCGGGCAATTCATTCTTTTACGTCATGGTGAGTTTTTAACCATCTATTCCAACCTAAAAGATGTGTATGTAAAAGTGGGCGATAAAGTGACCACCAAACAAAACATCGGCTCTGTTTTACTGGACGATGATGACGCGAAAACCGTCATGCATTTTGAAGTATGGAAAGGGCAGACCAAAATGAATCCGGAAGATTGGTTATATAAGAATAATTAGCCGAACAAATATTTTAGTATCTTTGCGTAGATTTAAAATCATACAAAATGTTAAATAATGTAATCGTTGGTATTTTTGGTCTTGGCGGAACAGAAATGATAATTGTTTTAGTGATCGTATTATTGCTGTTTGGCGGTAAAAAGATTCCTGAATTAATGAAGGGCCTTGGAAAAGGTGTGAAAGAATTTAAAGATGCTTCTAAGGGTGAAGAGAACAGCGCTTCTCCTGAGAAAAAAGACTAGTCTTTCATATAACTAATTCTCTCCTCTTCCTTACAGGAGAGGATTTTGCATTTAATTAAGATTCCATTTGTGAAGAACTATAATTCCTTTGCCGAAGTAAAAGCCGAGCTTCTAAACAACACAACCACCTGTGTTGACCTTACCAAATCTTTTTTGCAGCAGATCCATGCAAACCAAAACCTTAATGTGTTTTTAGAGGTTTTCGAAAAATCCGCATTAGAAAAAGCTGTGCAGGTAGACGAAAAGATTCGTTCAAAAACAGCGGGCAAGCTTGCAGGAATGGTTATTGCCCTTAAAGACAATCTATGCTACAAAGATCATAAAGTTTCGGCATCATCCAAAATTCTGGAAGGGTTTGAATCCCTCTACAGCGCCACCGTTGTAGAACGCTTATTAGCGGAAGATGCAATTATAATCGGACGCTGCAATTGTGATGAATTTG
>DASWNK010000084.1:0-77737 GCA_036399275.1 Bacteroidia bacterium
ATCTCCATCACCGATGGAAATGGATGTAGCGTAACTGGCGTTGCTAACGTGAACGACAACGCTGCACCGGCTGTAACAATACCTACCAGCGCTAACGTTACCTGCGCTGGGGCTGCCAATGGAAGTGCACAGGCGACTGTTGCAGGAGGAATTATTCCTTATACTATTTCCTGGTCTTCGGGACAGTCCACTGCATTTATCAATAGCTTATCTGGTGGAATATACTCTGTGCTGGTTACCGATTCTATCGGATGTATCGGAACGGCTTCTGTTACAATCAATGAGCCTGCTCCACTGGTGTCCGGAATACTTACCTCGGCAAACGTAAGCTGTTTCTTATCTTGTAACGGAACGGCAACGGTGGGTGCCGGTGGCGGAACAACGCCATACACTTACCTTTGGAATACAACCCCGACTCAATCGACAGCTACCGCTACCGGATTGTGCGCGGCAGGATACACTGTTACCACTACTGATGCAAATGGCTGTACCAGCTCTAGTACGGTAAACATTACATCCCCAACTGCAATTGCTATTGCTCTTGGCGCTACAACCAATGTAAGCTGTAATGGCGGAAACAATGGTGCTATCAACATCAATGTCAGCGGCGGGACTCCTGGCTACTCTTATGCATGGACACCCAATGTTGGATCAGGACCAATGGTGACAGGACTTATTGCCGGTGCATATACTGTTGTTGTTACCGATCAGAACGGATGTACGAGCACCATGACTTTCAACATTACACAACCATCTGCTATCACCCTTTCTACCATTACCAACCCGAGCACCTGTGGCAGCTCCAATGGTTTTGTTTCGGTGAGCCCGGCAGGTGGTACGCCTGTATTCTCCTACTTATGGAACGATCCGGCTGCACAAACTACAGCCATCGCAACTTCATTGCCTGCGGGAACCTATGCGGTGATTGTTACTGACAACAATGGATGTACTGCCAGCACATCGGTTGCACTGAACAACGTTGCTGGTCCAACCATCGGAAGTTTCTCTGTTACGGAGCCACTTTGTTATGGAACACCATTGGGAGCGTTAACTGTTATTCCGGCAGGCGGAACACCTTCATTCACCTATGCATGGTCGGGAGTTGGTGCACAAACCACACAAACTGCTACCGCATTAACTGCTGGAACCTATAGTGTAACGGTAACAGATGCCAACGGATGTTCGGTGACCGGCTCTGTGATCCTTACACAACCTTCGCCTACAGAAATTATCGTGAGTCCGATGGATACGATCTGTATCGGTGAGAATGCGCAGATCTATGGAGCGGGGTATGGCGGAACGCCTGTTTACACTTACTTCTGGACTCCTTCCACCTATTCCGGTGCTGGTCCGCATGTAGTGAATCCAACAACCACCACCACTTATGATGTTTACTTAACCGATGCAAACGGTTGTGTATCGCCTACTCAAACTATCACCTTGTTTGTGAATCCCCCTGTGACTGTTACGGCAACAGATGTAAGTGTTTGCAGCGGAAGCTTTGTTACCATCTCGGCGGCAGCGGCGGGTGGAAACGGCGGACCTTATACCTATACCTGGAGCAATGCTGTGATAGGAGCATCACAAAGTGTGTCGCCTTCGGTTGCCTCCTCACCAATGGATTACATTGTGATTGTGGATGACGGTTGCTCTTACCTGGCTACCGATACGGCTACCGTAACGGTTAACCCACTGGCTGTGTCCTTCATGCTTGCCAACGATACTGCAGGCTGTGAAGCATTTACAGCTACATTCAACGGGGTGAGCGATATCGGAACCAGCTATGCCTGGGATTTTGGAGACGGAAGCGCTACGGTAACCGGTGAACCGGTTAGTCATACGTATCCTAATTTCGGGTCATACAATGTAACATTAACGGTGACCACAGCAATGGGCTGTACTTCATCCATCACTTATAACAATTACATTGATGTGTATCCTTCACCTACTGCAGCATTCAGTTATTCACCTACAACAATCACCCAGACAGCACCGCTGGTGACTTTCACTGATCTGTCGACAGTTACTTCAGGCACGATCACCGATTGGTTGTGGAACTTTGATTACCCTTCCACTATCTTTAACAGCACTGATCAGGACCCGACATTCTCCTACAATGATACAGGAGTATATACTGTTCAGCTGGTTGTTATGAATACCTTCGGTTGTACCGATACTGCTTACAATACACTGGAAGTGGAACCTGAGTATACACTGTATGCCCCAAATGCATTTACACCATTCAACCATGACGGAATCAACGACACCTTCATGCCACGTGGTGTAGGCATTGATCCTGACAATTTTGAATTTATGGTTTTCGATCGTTGGGGAACCATGATCTACAAAACAACCGAAATTAACAAAGGATGGGATGGAAAAGCAAATGGCGGAGATAAAGTGGCACAGATTGATGTATATGTTTGGAAGATCAATACCAAAGATTACAAAGGTGATGATCACCAGTACATCGGAACCGTTACTATTGTTAAGTAATCAGGACTAATAATATCAACAAAAAAAGAGGAGCGAAATGCTCCTCTTTTTTTTGTTTACTTAATAATAAACACTTTCCGTAACATCACGCCTCACAGCTCCAACAAATATAGCCTATTTAAACATCATCCGTCCAATCAACCTATCAGTATTCGTTTTTAACCGATCTACGTCTTAAAAAAAAGCCATTTAAATTCTTTTATTTTCAAACATATGCAACTATCCTCACCTTAATTACATCTTTTTTTTGGATAAAACAAAAAAATCAAATTAAACAGGTTTAAAGTTGGTTAAAATCAAATATTTTTCCATCTTAGCCATGGATAATTTCAAAAACAGAACTCAATTCTTTTTCTCTAATATACTCTAACAATGATTAAAAAACTCCTTTTCAATTCAGCGTTATTATTTATCCTTGCTTTTTTAAGTGCAGGGAATGTTTATGCTCAGATGGTAGGCGCCAATGCCTATATCAAAGGGACATACGTTGAAATAGGACTTGCCGGTTTGGGTGGCTTTGAAGGATGTCCAACAGGAACTTCACCTCCACTTGCAGGGATGCACTTTCGTTCCGGAAATCCATTTTTCGGATTTGTTTCCAATCCACAGGCAAATGCCTGGACCACTTTTGACGGCGATTTTTTTACTCCCGGAAGTCCTGAAAACGGCTGGGGAATTGAACTTCCTTCAGGTCTCAGCTACGGAAACAATTGCAGTTATTTAAATCAAATCAATGGCGCACTAACCAACTGGTCACAAGTTGTTAATTGTATCTCTGCAGATTGGGAAGGGGATTTAACTTCAGGAACCGATCTTCACTTTAAAATAAATTATTTCCTACAGTTGAATGATCTGTATTATACAACTACCGTCTCGGTAACAAATAATACAGCCGCTACTATACCATCTCTATACTATTACCGAAACCTTGATCCGGACAATAACCAACCGATCAGCTTCGATTTCACAACTCAAAACACTATTGTTTCTCAGCCTTTCAGCGGACTATGTAATACTGCACACGTAAAAGCGACTTCTACCTTACCCGCTTCTCAGCCTATGTCCTATTTTGGTTTAGCTGCAACGGGAGCAAACTGGAGAGCATTCTACGGTGGCTTTGCAAATAGGGATGGGTCTGACATGTGGAACGGAACAGGTTTCACCCAAACAGTAGGTTCCACTTTATATATTGATGGCGCAATTGGATTAGCCTATCGTATTCAAAACCTTGCTCCAGGGGCTACTGAAACGTTTAAATTTGTCTGTATCCTTGATGATTTAGCTGCTGCCCAGGCAGTTGCTAACACCACAACCCTTTCTTATCCTGGCTCTTCAACTGCGCCGCCGTCAGTATGTACGCCATATGCCGACACGGTAAAGATTTGCCAGGGTGTGCCTCAAACAATTTCCGTTTCCGGACCGAACATTGCAAGCTATAATTGGTCTTGGAGCCCAGCAGCAGGTCTTTCCACAACCACAGGAACATCCGTTTCTGCAAGTCCATCAACCACTACTACCTATACAGCTACAGGTACACCGATTAACACTTGCTTTACTCCGATCTCATTTCCTTTCGTCGTCCAGGTAAAGCCCAGCCCTATCGTCACGCCAGAGGCAAGCATAACAGTTTGTCCGGGCGCAGTCGTCCCCATTAATACATTTACAAGTACCCCGACCGGTGCAACCTATACCTGGACCAGTTCAAATACTGCAATCGGCTTAGCTGCCAGCGGCAGTGGCAGCGTCCCTGCGTTTACAGCAACCAATACTACAGCATCTGCGATTACATCCACAATAACAGTTACACCAACTGTTGCAGGAAATCCATGCCCTGGAATTGCCAGTACATTTACCATCACTGTAAATCCATCACCGGTAACAACCGTCAACTCACCCACTATTTGTGCGGGGGCAACTGCTTCACTAACAGCCGCTGGAGCTACTACTTATTTATGGAATACAGGTTCTACAGCTAACCCATTAAGCGTTACACCAGGAACAACTACAACTTATACGGTGACAGGAACTTCACTCACCTGTACATCAACTGCAGTTGCAACAGTTACAGTTACACCGTTGCCGATTACTACCGTAAACTCCCCTACCATTTGTGTGGGTGCAACAGCTACTTTAACGGGGGCCGGTGCTACATCTTATACGTGGAGTACAGGGGCCGCCACAACTGCTGTTTCAGTTTCACCAATTACTACAACAACCTATACTGTTACGGGAACTTCACTTACCTGTACATCTACTGCGGTTGCCACAGTAACGGTAAATCCATTACCGGTTACAACGGTTAATTCACCTACAATCTGTGCAGGAGCTTCGGCAACATTAACAGGAGGCGGCGCAACTACTTATTCATGGAGCACGGGTGCTTCTACAAACCCTATCGCTGTTACACCGGCTACTACAACATCTTATACCGTTACAGGCACTTCTTTAGGTTGTACTTCAACAGCGGTATCCACGGTAACGGTTACTCCGCTGCCAGTAGTTACTGTCAATTCACCAAGCGTTTGTCCAGGACAACCAGCAACATTAACTGCTGCAGGAGCTAGTACTTATTTATGGAGCACCGGCTCAACAGCTAACCCATTAACAGTAACGCCAGTAACAACAACTTCTTATACTGTTACAGGAACAGCTTCAGGATGTACAGCAAGTGCCGTAGCAACTGCGACAGTAGGCGGATCCATCACTGTTACCGTGAACACTCCAACTATTTGTAGCGGACAATCGGCTATGTTAACTGCCACCGGAGGTGCTACTTATTTATGGAATACTGGATCCACCGCTAATCCTCTTACTGTTAGCCCAGGAACAACGACCTCTTATACTGTTACCGGAACCACTGCCGGATGTACGGGATCTGCAGTAGGAACGGTGACTGTAAATCCATTACCGGTTACTAGCGTAAATTCACCGACTATTTGTGCAGGCGTTACTACCACCTTAACAGCTGGCGGAGCTACTACTTATTTATGGAGTACAGGTGCTACTACCAACCCACTAAGTGTTACACCTGCCAGCACTACCACTTATACCGTTACGGGAACTTCTTTAGGATGTACTTCCACAGCAGTTTCAACGGTAACAGTGAACCCACTGCCGGTTACAACTGTTAACTCAACATTAATTTGTCCAGGAACAACTGCAACATTAACAGCAGGAGGAGCCGCTACATATTTATGGAACACCGGTTCTACCGCTAATCCATTAAATGTTACACCAGCTACAACTACTTCTTATACTGTTACAGGTACTTCATTGGGTTGCACCTCAACAGCCGTAGCGACTGTTACTATTGGCGGAAGCATCACTATCACGGTAAATACACCAACCATTTGTAATGGGGACGCAGCTGTATTAACAGCTTCAGGTGCTACCACTTATGCATGGAATACTGGCTCCACTGCTAATCCTTTAACGGTTTCTCCTGCAACAACAACAACATACACCGTTACAGGCACTACTGCAGGTTGTACAGGATCTGCCACTGCTACCATCACCGTTAACCCATTGCCGATTACAACGGTGAATTCACCTACTATCTGTGCAGGCGTTACCGCTAACCTGATCGCTGGTGGTGCAACATCCTATACATGGAGCACAGGTGCTACCTCTACCGGGGTTACTACGGCTGATGCTACTCCTGCAACCACAACTACCTATACTGTTACAGGATCGTCCTTAGGATGTACTTCAACGGCTTTATCTACAGTAACAGTGAACCCATTACCTGTGACAACTGTTAACTCCACATCGATCTGTCCGGCCAGCACCGCTACATTAACAGCTGCAGGTGCAACTACTTATCTATGGAGTACAGGGTCAACCGCTAATCCATTATCCGTTTCACCTGCAACTACCACTTCTTATACTGTTACCGGAACTTCACTGGGATGTACTTCCACCGCTGTGAGTACGGTTACTGTGAATTCCTCTTTGACAGTTGATGCCGGATTGAATGATACAGTTTGCTTCGGAGGCAGCACCGTTCTGAACGTGACTCCGAATGGAGCTGGATATACTTATTCATGGACACCAACCGCTTCTTTAACAGGCGCCACTACTTTTAATCCTACAGCTTCACCTGCTACTACTACCACTTACTCGGTAATGGTAACTGATCCAAACGGATGTACAGGAGCCAGCACGGTTACCATTTATGCTGATCCTCAAATTACCATGGCCATTGCCGGCATTGATGCGACCTGCAACGGAGCCTGCAACGGACAAACCATTGTGATTCCTGCCGGTGGAACTTCTGCCTATAGCTATTCATGGAGTTCCGGATGTGCAGCTGCTTCCTGTAACTCACTTTGTCCGGGAACATACACCGTTATCGTAACTGATGCATGGGGTTGTACTGCAAGTGCCAGCACTACAGTTGCTGAGCCAACTTTATTAACGGCTTCTGTCACCTCTTCAGCTCCTGTTACCTGCAATGCTGCCTGTGACGGGACAGCTACTGTTGCCGGAAACGGAGGGACTGTGGGCGGCGGATACGCTTATTCATGGAACACCGTGCCGATACAAAATACGGCTACGGCTAGCGGATTGTGCGCGGGATCATATATCTGTACGATCACTGATGCGAACTCCTGTACTGCTACAACTACCGTTACCATTACGCAGCCTGCCGTAGTAGTGATTGCACCAATTGTTTCACCTTCAATATGCATGGGGGGATCAGCAACACTAACAGCTTCGGCTTCCGGTGGTAATACCGGCGGATACAACTATGTATGGACACCAACAGGTACAGGATCTACCGCTTCGGTTACCGTTAGTCCGACCGTTACTACTGTATACACAGTGAATGCTTCAGATATTGCCAATAACTGTCCGGCTGCACCAGTTACAGTTACAGTAACTGTAGGCTCAGCGCTAACAGTTGTTGCCAGCGGTACTGCATCTATCTGCCCAGGAGCTTCCACTTCCATTTCTGCAGTAGCTGCCAATGGTAATGGCGGGCCTTACACGTATACATGGGCACCAGCAGGGTCAGGGTCGCCATTAAGCGTTTCACCTGCTGCAACTACTACTTACACAGTAACAGCAAGCGACGGATGTTCCCCTACCGTTACTGCTACAGTTACCGTTACCGTTCTTCCATTACCGGTGGTTGCATTCACTTCGAGCGCTACTAGCGGTTGTGAGCCTTTATGTGTAACATTTACCGACAATTCTACCACTACTCCCGGCACTCCCACTACCTGGTCGTTTAATTATGGAGATGGCACAGCAAACGATACGGCGCATTATCACTGTTATAATAACGATGGCGTTTACAGTGTAGGATTGACTGTTACGTCCGGTGGATGTACATCATCCTTTACCAATACCAACATGATAACAGTTCATCCGATACCGGTTGCTGATTTCACTGCTCCGCTCAATACAAGTATCATGAATGCCAATATAAATTTCACCGACAACTCTACTAATGCAGCTTCATGGCATTGGAATTTCGGAGATATTTTTGCTGGAGCGGATAGCGTAAGCAACCTACAAAACCCTTCGCATGAATTTACAGAAGCCGGAACCTATTGCGTGAACCTTTCCGTGGTGAGCGCTTTCGGTTGTGTGGATGCTACCCAAATTTGTGTGGTGATCGACCCTGAATTCTCATTTTACATTCCAAATGCATTTACTCCAAATGGAGATGGAATTAATGATGAGTTTTACGGCAAAGGGGATAACATTAAAAAATATGAAATGATGATATATGACCGTTGGGGCAACCTGATTTTCTTTTCTGATGACATAAATAAGCATTGGGATGGAAAAGCAAATCATGGAGATGAAATTGCTCAACAGGACGTATATGTTTACATGGTAAAAATAAGCGACAATAAAGACAAAAAACATAAATACACGGGTACAGTGACTATTGTCAAGTAAAAATAAAAAGCCCCTGCAAATTGCAGGGGCTTTTTATTTTTATTTCAATGCAACCTATTCATAACTATTGTCATCTTAAGTAAAAGATGCATTTTTTGGTTTTTTGGCATATTTGTTTAAATTTGCAACAACCACACATTAAAGTGATTCTATAGTTCTTAATTTTAATATTCTTTCATTGCGTCATTTACATCATACTCCGATGTTTGTGCATTGAAATTCAACACATTGTATCGTCACATCATACTCCGATGCCTATACAATGTAGTAGTAAACATAGTACTGTTCCATCATACTCCGATGCCAGTGCCATGTTAATATAACCAGCAAGCAGGGAATGCTGGAATTGAAACAGTACAGAAGTCGCAACCCCTTTAGCGGCAAATTCAAAAAGCAACAGAGTACAATTTTTTTAAGAAGCAGAAAATTCCCTGTAAGCATTAATAAAGCATTAAGGCCATGTTACGGGCCTTAACGATGCTGACAGGTTGTTTTATAAATACAAAATAAAATGTATCCTTAAAAACCCCCGTCAAAATGAAAACAAAATTCCTCAACTCAATTGCTATTATGGGTCTCATGACCTTTCTCGCAGGACCCTTAAATTCATTTGCTCAGGACAACGTCGGTATAGGAACCAACACTCCTAACGCCAGTGCAATCTTGGAAATGCTCTCTACCAACAAAGGTGTTCTTATTCCAAGAATGAATACAGCGGGTATGAATGCCATCAGCTCGCCAGCAAATTCATTGTTAATTTACAACACAGACTCTATGTGTTATTGCTTCTATCGTGTTCCGACAGCTTCATGGCTGTCGATGTGCAGCGCAATGACAGGAAGTACAGGGGCAACTGGTCCAACAGGAGTTTCGGGAGCGACCGGGGCTGCGGGACCTACCGGCGCAACAGGTGCAGCTGGAGTAACGGGTGCCACGGGAGTAACTGGTGTAACAGGTGCTACGGGAGTAGCTAATTTTTATTCACTTGTCGGCTCGACAGATATTACCACAAGCTCTGCTGTATACGCTGCGATGGCTGGAACAACCATTACTTTCACTCCGACAAAATCAAAGATTTATCTGTATTCAACAGTCGCAGGTTATGTGGATGTTTCTGTTCGTGTACCGTGTTATGTTTCTGCCAGGATAAGAAATGTCACCAGCGGCACTACAATCAAAGGTGCTGCAGTACTTGCAAATACGATGTTTGATATCGTGACTCCTTCAGAGACTACTGCCTATACAGCAACATCATACGATATCGCAATTGTAACCCCCTATCCAGTTACTCCCGGCGTTCCAATTACATTGCGTTTAGAATGGAGGGTGGTATGGGGCGATAATTTAAATCATCCAGCCTACAATTATCCGATAGGAGATCCGGAGGAAAGTCACAGAACCTTAATAATTATGGAATAAAAAAATAAAAAAGATGGAAAAGATGAAAAATAATCATTCAACCCTGTCATTCGTGGTATTCTTTACGATAAGCGCTTCAGTAAGCCTTCATGCACAAGATACCCCGAAAAAAACGACAGTAGATCACCGCAGTGAAACCAGCAAAACGGAAAACGTACCAACAGCTAAACAGGAGCAGCAGAGCATTATTACTAAAAAAACAACTGCTGTTGCAAACAAGCCTAGCGAAGATCCGGTTATTGACAAAACGCAAATGAAGGAAAAAACAGTTCATCAAACAAACAGATCTAAAACTACCACATTGGAAAAAAAGTAACTATTTTCTAGCGCGGGTGGATTATTGTGCCTCCCTGCAGAACTTTAACTAGCTATTACTTTACTATCCCATAAAAAACGCCCTATTTCGTAAACAATAGGATGTTTTTTTATTGTGGGAACCCTGAAAACGGGCTAAAAAATATTTTCAAATCCCCCTGAAATTTCCCAACACACTTAAGGATTTTAAGATCAAATTTCTTATATTTGTAATGGATAAAATTCAGACATATGAAAAACAAGTTACTTAAGATAATTGCAATATTTAGTTTTATTGCTGTCACATCATTAAATGCCTTTTCCCAAGACAATGTTGGAATAGGAACAACCACGCCCGATGCAAGCGCCATATTGGAAATGTTATCTGCGAACAAAGGTATGTTAGTTCCCCGAATGAATACTGTTGGAATGCTGGCTATTCCGGCGCCTGCAAATTCATTATTGATATACAACACCGATTCCATGTGTTATTGTTTTTATAGAGCCCCGACTACTTCCTGGATCTCGCTTTGCAGCGGAGGATCAGGAGGCGCAGGTTCAGCAGGCCCTACAGGACCAACGGGAGCTGTAGGAGCAGCAGGCGCTACAGGAATTGATGGCGCTACTGGTCCCACGGGAGCAGCAGGTACCGCTGGAGCGACCGGGGCTACCGGCGCAGTTGGAGCAACGGGCCCTACGGGAGTTGCTGGTGCATCAGGTGCTACTGGAGCAACCGGAACAGCGGGAGCAGTTGGTGCGACAGGATCAGCAGGCGCTACGGGTGCAACCGGAACAGCAGGCGCTGCGGGAGCAACGGGCCCTACAGGAGTTGCTGGTGCGGCTGGAGCTACCGGCGCTACAGGACCTACCGGAGTTGCAAATTTCTACTCCGCTATCGGTTCAACAGATGTTTCTACGACATCAACAACATTCGTCGCTTTTCCAGGAATGAGTATAACGTTTACACCGACCAAATCCACCGTTTATGTTATGTTTTCTGCAGCCGGGCACGTTGCTCCTACAGGAACTCCACAGCAATATGTTGATTTCCGTTTAAGAAGAGGCGCAACAGTTATTGGAGGAACCACTTCTGTTACAACAGATGATAATGGATCAGGAACAGTAACTTCATGGAATGCCCAAATAATTATGCCGGTAACAGTTACAGTTGGAGTTTCCACTACGCTTGATATCCAATGGGAAATCGGTGGAAATACAACAAATATTACTTATTGCAATGCAGCTACTAACGCCGATTGGACACACAGAAGTTTAATTATTATGGAATAATTGCATCATGAAAATACATCTATATCTTATTTCAGGGTTTCTTTTTTTGAATCAATTAGCTGTCGCACAAGATGGCGTAAGATCTTCAAAGACAGAAAACAATACTCAAGAAAAAAAAACGGCAACAAAAGCGGATGTCAAAAATGTTAGAGTTTCCACAAAAGACTCTACATCAAATAGTGTCAAAAATGATAACCCGCGCATAAACGCCGAAAAAACAAGCCAGAATAAAGCAGTAGTGCCTAAGCAGAATTAAAATAGAACTCTCTCATTTATCATAAGGATTCATTTCCATTAATTAGTGTTGATTGAAGAAAATTTAATTTACATATTACATAAATCAGATAAGATGAAAAAAAAACTACTAAAGTCCATTGCTTTTCTTAGCATTACCTTAATGAGCTTGCCTTCATTTGCACAGGATAACGTAGGTATAGGAACGAATACTCCTGATGCAAGCGCTATCTTGGAAATGCTATCCGCAAATAAAGGATTGTTGATTCCGCGAATGAATACTGCTGGAATGCTGGCTATTCCTGCTCCTGCCAATTCATTATTGATTTACAACACCGATTCAATGTGTTATTGCTTTTATAGAGTTCCTACTACATCATGGATTTCACTATGCACAGGCACAGGCGGCGGTTCTGGTACAGCAGGCGCTACGGGCCCTACCGGTGCTACAGGAAGTGCTGGCACAGCTGGAGCTACGGGAGCAACTGGCCCGACAGGATTAACAGGTGCTACCGGCGCAGGAACTACAGGCTCAACCGGTGCTACCGGCCCGACCGGTTCAACAGGATCGACAGGAGCAGTTGGCCCGACAGGAGTTGGAAGCGGAACACCGGGAGCTACAGGCCCAACAGGACCTACTGGCTCTACCGGAACTGCAGGAGCAACCGGAGCGACTGGCTCAACGGGTCTTACTGGAGCAACTGGCTCAACAGGTGCTGCGGGAGCAACAGGTGCCACCGGAACGGCTGGAACTAATGGTACAAACGGAACAAATGGCGCTGCTGGAGCGACCGGACCTACTGGCGCAACAGGTACTGCGGGGACTAACGGAACAAACGGTGCTGCCGGTGCTACAGGCCCTACTGGCGCTGCAGGAACTAACGGTACAAATGGAGCAGCAGGAAGTGCTGGAGCGACTGGGGCAACTGGCGCGACCGGCCCAACATGGACCATTACTTCAGATAATTTTAATACAGATGGATCTCTGGCAATTGTGACGGATATCCCTTCTACTATTACATCAACAAATGCGGCCTGGTTATGCGCAACTAGCGCAGCAACAACCAATGCAACAACCGGCCTTCGTTTCCTGGGAACATCCACCGCTCAGCATATGGACCTGGTTACAAACAGTACAGTAAGAGGACGCTTGTCGAATCTTGGAGAATTCTTTATTGGAACAACAGCAACCACTCTTACCGGAGATTTGATGAACGCTGTAGGAAGTGCAGCTTTTCCATGGGCAGTGAATGGGTATACCGCCCAAAATGGTGCAGGTGTATACGGCCTGCGTCAAGCAGGAGCTACAGGCACCTGGGGATCAGTACAAGGCGAATCCGATGCGTCTCTTGCTGCAAACAATTCCGGAGTATCCGGACTTGCAGGTGCTAATAGCCACAGGGGAGTTTTCGGACAAAGACCTGGAGGCGGTGCTCCAGGTATAGGGTTTGGGGGCTTATTTTTTAATGATTTGGGATATAGCGGGTCTCTATTGGTTGTATCTGACCGTACAACAAAAAAGAATATTACTCAAATTTCAGGGGCGCTTGATAAAATAATGAAGTTAAAAGGAGCGACTTATCAGTATAAAGATGAGTACCAATATTTCCTTGGTGGCTCACACTTATATTATGGTTTCATTGCACAGGAACTGGAAGAAGTATTTCCTGACATGGTAATTGAAAAAGACATTACGCCTCCCAATTCAAGGGCTTTCCCTACACCCAAAACAGATCTGAGCACTGTAAAAACTATTAGTCCGATTTCCTTAATTCCGGTGTTAGTTGAAGCAATGAAAGAGCAACAAAAAGAGATTGAAGAATTAAAGAGCAAAATCAAAGCATTGGAAAACAAATAACCAAGCCAATTCATTAAAAAAAAGACCATGTTGATACATGGTCTTTTTTTTGTCCTAACGTAAACTATCCAGGCACACATTCTTCTAAAAAATCAATGATGTAGGACAAATAAAACAATTCACAATTCTGAGAATTCTCATTAATTGATTAACATCCCGCTTATTATACCATAAAAAAAACCGGCCTGAAAATGATCAGGCCGGCTTCAATGAATAGTATTAAATGTTAAGCATCAATATTTGCATACTTCGCATTTTTCTCGATAAAATCTCTGCGTGGAGGAACTTCATCTCCCATCAGCATGGAGAAAATCCTGTCGGCTTCAGCAGCACTATCAATAGTAACCTGACGCAGTGTTCTGAACTCCGGGTTCATGGTAGTCTGCCACAATTGCTCAGCATTCATCTCCCCTAAACCTTTATAGCGTTGAATGTTCACCGTACCTTCTTTCCCTTCTCCTCCTGCCAATTCTTTCACCGCAGCAGTTCTCTCTTCTTCTGTCCAGCAATATTTAGACTCTTTCCCTTTTTTAACCATATACAATGGTGGAGTTGCAATATAGATGTACCCATGTTCTACCAATTCCTTCATGTGACGGAAGAAGAAAGTCAGGATCAATGTTGTGATATGACTACCATCCACATCAGCATCACACATGATGACTACTTTATGGTAACGTAATTTATCAATGTTCAATGCGCGCTCATCTTCTGAAGTACCTCTAAATACGCCGAGTGCAGTAAAGATATTCTTGATCTCCTCGTTATCATAAATTTTGTACTCCATTGCTTTTTCCACATTCAGGATCTTACCTCTTAAAGGAAGAATTGCCTGAAAGGCTCTGTTACGACCTTGTTTAGCTGTACCACCTGCGGAATCTCCCTCGACAAGATAAAGTTCGCATATTGATGGATCGGACTCAGAACAATCGGAAAGTTTCCCTGGCAATCCTGTTCCGGTAAGAACGCTTTTACGCTGCACCATTTCACGTGCCTTACGGGCAGCATGACGTGCTGTTGCAGCTAAAATTACTTTATCTACAATCTGACGCGCCTGTTTCGGATGCTCCTCCAGGTAATTGTTCAGCATTTCACTAACGGCAATATCCACAGCGCCCATTACCTCGTTGTTACCCAACTTGGTTTTTGTTTGCCCTTCAAACTGAGGTTCCTGAACCTTTACGGAAATAACAGCGGTTAATCCTTCACGGAAGTCATCGCCATTAATCTCAATCTTTACTTTGCTCAGCAAACCTGATTTTTCAGCATATGATTTCAAAGTACGGGTCAAACCTCTTCTGAAACCAGCTAAGTGAGTACCGCCCTCATGCGTATTGATATTGTTTACGTATGTATGTAAATTCTCGGAATAAGAAGTATTATACATCATGGCAACTTCAACAGGAATTGAATTTTTCTCGCCTTCCATATAAATAACATCATCAATAAGGCGCTCGCGGGTTGCATCCAGGTATTCAACAAACTCTTTCAAACCACCCTGAGAGTAATAATCCTCTGAAGGATGATTTCCTTCTGCGTCTTTTTCTCTCAGATCAGTAAGTGTAATATGAATTCCTTTATTTAAATAAGCCAATTCACGCAAACGGGCTGAAATGATATCATAATGGTATACCGTATGCGTAAATATAGACGCATCCGGCTGAAAAGTAACAATGGTTCCTCTGTAATCAGTAGCACCTACTTCTTTTACAGGGTAGAGTGGTTTACCAATATTGTATTCCTGGATATGCTCTTTCCCATTTCTGTGAACGTTTACCGTCAAATGAGTAGACAATGCATTAACACAAGACACACCTACTCCGTGCAATCCACCGGAAACCTTATAGGAATCCTTATCAAATTTTCCACCGGCATGCAATACAGTCATTACCACTTCTAAAGCCGACTTTTTCTCCTTTGGGTGCATATCTGTGGGGATACCGCGGCCATCGTCCTTTACAGTAATGGAGTTATTTTCGTTGATTGTAACAAAAATGTTCTTACAATGTCCCGCCAATGCCTCATCAATAGAGTTATCTACTACCTCGTATACCAGGTGATGCAAGCCTTTCAGGCCAATATCGCCGATATACATGGCCGGACGCTTACGAACGGCCTCCAGACCTTCTAATACCTGAATACTATCAGCCGAATATTGGGCTGATTGCAAGTTTTTCTCATTCACTGTTTCTTCCATAATTATAGCTTTGTTTTATCCTTTTTTTAAGGCTAACAAATATAGCGATTTACCCCGAAAACAGAGGCCTTTCCGCTGAATAAAAAAAGCCCTCTTTATTAACATTTAGTTAACAAAAAAGGGCTTTAAAATTTGGATAATTAAACTATATCTGAATTAAGAAACAGTCTAAAATGAGTAAGATAATCCTGCCATAAAATTAATGCGCTGAGTAGGATAATTCGCATAGCGGTAATATCGGAAATTCGCAATATTATTTACGTTTACAAAAAATCCAAGTTTCTTGGTGTAGCGGTATTCAACCCCTATATTGGCGTCCACCACACCTTTTAACTCCTGCGCAACTACTTTTTTACCAGTTGCAGATAAAGTATCCGCTTCATATGTTTTTGCATACTGGCTACCTAAATAGAAGAGATCCACCTTTGCAACGATTTTATCTCTCAAATTATAATTTGCAAATACAGCAAACTCCAATTGTGGTTTATACCAAGCTCTTAATTCGGTACTCATCTTATAATTAAAATACTCACCCCTTAAACCGATCCTCAACTTTTCGCGATCCTGATAACTCACTTCTCCCCTGATATTCAAAAGCTCTGCATCGTCGTAAATCACATCAAAACGGTTTTGCAGCAAGGATTTCTGATCTGTCACATACATCGGCATTTGATCAATGCTTGAATAAGACACACGGGCATTATATGCAACCTTTGAAGATAATGTCCCTTTTAAACCGCCAAACAACTCATATTTTCTGTTGGAATTTTTCATAGCCAATTCCGATAATACAAACGGATTATCATCCGTAATGGTCTTAAAACTGTTCTTCTGAATACCTCCTGAAGCGCCGACATATGGAATGATAATTTCTTCGAAAATATTATAGCTTAAATCAATGTTTGGATAAAAATAAAATTTAGAACTCACAAAAACATCCATTGTTCCTGTTACGCCGATACTGGCTCTGTATCGCTCTCCTGTTGCAATAAAATTCGGATTAAGCGAAAGTATGGTATTATTAATGGTATCAGCGGCTGTTTTATAATTATAATAATCCACCCAAGCATTTACTTTTAAAACTTCCTTACCAATTGCCGTCTGAACATAACCGTTTGCTTTGATATTACTTTCAGAAGCTTTATAAAGATCGCTTAAGTTATAATAGCTGAGCTTCACATCATGATTATAGCGCTCTGCTTTTACATAATGACTTTTAAGCTCTGCTGCTCCTGATATACAATTAAAACGCTGTGCTGTAAGGTTCTTATCCGTTATATCGAACAATGACTTATCATAGCCATAAAAATGAACCACATTGCGAGCGTAATCAAAATCGCCCGATAAAGTATGCTCTTTCAAAAACTTTTTACCATACAGGCTTATTTCATTATCGCTATATCCCGCATAACCAAAATCAGACAGAGAGGCCGATGAAGAGATATGTTTCAAGCGCAGCCCATAAGCATATTCTTTCGAGCGCAAATGATTATACCAGGCTTCCCCATAGGGTGTTGTATAGCTTCCCATCCCGATCTTTACCAAACCATTGTATAATTTTGTAAGCGGCTCCCCTACCATCTGCGCTGCTTCTATCGGCTCCACATCATAGCTGGTCACAATCTTCTTCGAATTAATATTATAGCCTTTTACGTTGAGCTTCTTTGTTGAATCGATCACAACCGGATTATCCATGATCTTATTGCTCTCTGTAATTACGGGCTTATATGCGCCACTTCCGATAATAGTCAATGAATCGAGCACCTGTGAAAAAGATTCTGTGACCGGGCTTAAAAGCAATAAAACCAGCATTATTTTATATTTCACTATCAACTTAATCATGTTTTGGTTCTCCTTCCTTAGTATCCTTTGGAACAGTTGATGGCTCTGTAAATAGCTTATCCTGTTCGGGCGTATTTCCTTCAAACCCAACTTTCAAAGGCTCGCTCACAGTTTTTAATTGCTTGGCGGCTTCTTCATCTGCCATGATCTTATTCAATTTCTCCTGTGCTATTTTTATCAATTCAGGAATATTCGATTCATCGATAATTCCCTTGAGCATTCCTTTCGCCTGAAAATTATCGTTGAGCGCAACATAATCGTCTGCTAACAAAATCATCGCCTTGGTTACCCAATAAGGATAGTCGCCATCCCCGTTGATGAAATCGAAAATCACCTTTTTCGATTGCTTGTATTCCTTTTTCAGATAAAAGATATTGGCAACATGGTATTGGGCTTCCGCGCCAATCTCTGCTTTAGAGGAATTTGCAACTGCCTGGAATTCCGCCTGCGCCTCTTCCAGTTTTTGCATGCTCAAATAACTGTGCCCCATGTTATAATGCGCTTCATTTTTTAACTCATTGCTTACATTCTCAATTTTCAATACTTTGTTTGAATACGTCATTACCTCTTCCGGGTTTTTCATAATCACGTACGAACGCATCAAGCCGATAATTGCAGCGCTATTGCTTTTAGGATTTTCCGCCTGCAATTCCAGCTGCTTGTAATAATCAATGGCAAGCGCATAATTTTGTTTTTTAAAGGCAATTTCAGAGGCAAGCAAAAGTGATTCCTCTGTGTGCTCATTTCTAGGCTTGCTTATTACAAATGAGAATCCTGCTAATGCAGCATCTTGGTTTCCTAATTGAAGCTCACATTTTGCCTTGTAAAAATTAGCCTGCCGGATGAATATCCCTTCTGGAAATTTTTGAATGTATTTTTCAAAATCAACTATCACACTCTTGCAATCCTGACTCATATAATGGTTTCTTCCATTATTATAGGTCAGGGAATCCAGCTGCCCTTGCGGGATACTTGCTCCATAGGAAGCAAGAACAGTGCTTAATCTTTCGGGATCTCCCTGCAAAATTTCTTTAACAGTATTAATAGCGCCAATTGCTTCAGGGGAAGTTCGATCTCTTTTAATCAGCTTATCAAAAGACGCCAATGCATTTTCATTCTCCTTTTTACCGTAATAGATCAAACCTACTTTACTTAAGCTCACATTTATATAAGCGCTATTGGGATACTCCTCAATAAACTTCTTAAAATGTTCCAAAGCCAGATCATTCTGGTTATCCGTATAATAAGCCTGAGCAAGCTCAAACTTTGCTTTTTGTATATACAGCGATTTCGGATAAGCGGTAACAAGGCTGGTAAGATCTGATATCTTTGCGCTGTATTTTTTCTGAACCCCATTTGCCAAAGCTCTTTGGAATAAAGCATAATCGGGGTTCATCAGTTTCATTTTATAAGACTGATCATAATAATCGGCGGCATTGGCATAATCCTTCGTCATAAAGTAGCCATCTCCGATCCTGTTGTATGCATCGTTGATTTTTTTGGCATTGGCCATGGGCTTGAACGTGACAAATTTTCTGAACCAAAGAATGCTGCTTGTATAGTCTTTGGTTTTATAGTAACAGTAACCGATGTTATAATTGGCATCGCTCAATTCCGATTTACCTATAGCTCCCGGCTCAGAAATATAATCCAGATAAGTATCAATGGCTTCGGGATATTTTTCACTTCGGTAATACGATTCTGCCTTCCAATAAACGGCTGAAGCGCGAATGTTCTTATCAAACAAATAGGTCATTGATTTATCAAACAGCTTGATCGCTTCATCATATTGCATATTATTAAAAAGGTCAACGCCACGGTAATACGCCACCTTTTGGTGAGCCTGTTTCAACTCCGGCGTCAATACTTTAATGCTTTCAAGCGCTTCGAGCGCTTCTTTATAGCTCTTTGTGGTAATGAACACATTTGCCAGATAGGTATATGCTTCATCAATATGAGGGGCATTCGGAAAATTCTTAATGTATTTTTGAAATGCCCTGATAGCTTCGTTATAAGGATTAAAAGCTAATTCATAAGAAAGCTTTGCATAATTGTATAACGCATCTTCTTGTATTGCTTTGTCGAAATCCAGCTTAGACGCCAGGCCAAAAGCGTTTAACGCGTTTTGTTTGTTGCCTGTTTTTAGGTAACAGTCGCCAATATGGTAATAGGCATTTTGTTCCAGGGAATCATCGATGTTTCCTACTTTTAAGAAGTAATTGATTGCATCTTCATATTCATTCAATTTATAATGTGCGAAACCCATCTGGTAGTTATCTTTTCGCGACAAGGCCCCCGCCGACTTTTCATATCGCTTCAGGTACGGGATTGACTCTTTATAGCGGGATGTCCGGTAGTATGACTCCCCAAGGATGCGTGCAATTTCCGGCGCCCGCTTTGTAACAGCAGAATCGAGCAATGCGGGAGCGTATGTAATTACAGTTTCGTATTTACCCTGAAGAAAATAGATCTGGGCTATGTAGTAAGGAACAACCGGGCCGAATGTTTCATTTCTCTCCAGCTTCAAAAAATCGGTTAATGCTGTTTCATAATTTTTTTCATTGTAAGCAATATGGGCGTAATAATACTTTGCAGATGCTGCGTAGCTATTATCAACATCCTTTATTTCGAAAAAATCTTTTTTTGCTTCCGGAAATTTATTCAACTCAAAAAAGCTATAGCCTCTTTTAAAATAAAATTCAGCCAGCTCTTCTGTCGTCAAGTCATAAATATCAACCTTTTCCAGCCAGTTGATCGCATCTCTGTATTTCTTCTTTCGAAAATTATATTTACCGAGATAAAAATAAGCTGTCTTTACTTTCGGGCTTTCCGGATGATCAATCACAAACTGTTTCAGATACAGCTCACCATCCTTGTTGAACAATTCGATCGCACACAATGCATTGTAATACTCAGCATCAATCCGTATAAGCGATTGCGGATCTTTGTGTGATTCCACTACTTTAATGAAGCTTTTTTGCGCTGCGCCGTATTTTTCTTTTTGAAAAAGCTCGATGCCATTCTTAAACTCCGCATCTTCGTGGGTATAGATATTTGTTTTTTGTGCAAAGACCGACACCGACAAAAACAATCCAACTAAAAATACAACCCTTTTTAACATGTTCATTATATGGTATACTAGATGATGAATGTAAAATTAGTTAGGATAGAGGCATGAACCGTCCGGGTATTTGGAAGTTATTAACGCACACGTGTTGAAAGTATTGTATCGCAGCTTCCATAGCTTAGGAACGAATGAGGTAACTTTCGGATATTAAAAAGCGGGGATAAAAATGGCACTTGACACCATCATTAGTTTAAATAACGTATCTATATTTCAAAAACACAACCTGGTACTTACCAATGTGACTATCAACATTGATAAAGGCGAGTTTGTATATCTTTTAGGGAAAACGGGCAGCGGGAAAAGTAGTTTGCTGAAAACGTTGTACGCTGATCTTGATTTGACACAAGGCCAGGCAACAGTAGCAGGCTATGACCTTGCCAGCATTAAACGAAAAGAAATCCCTTTCCTGCGAAGAAAGCTGGGTATCGTGTTCCAGGATTTTCAATTGCTTACAGACAGAAGCGTGAATGACAACCTGATGTTCGTATTAAAAGCTACCGGCTGGAAAGACAAACAAGCGATGCAGAAGCGCATTCAGGAAGTATTGGAAAAGGTCCATCTTACTACAAAAGGATTTAAAATGCCGCATGAGCTTTCGGGTGGCGAGCAACAACGAATATCTATTGCCAGAGCCCTTCTCAATGATCCGGAACTGATACTTGCCGATGAGCCTACCGGAAACCTTGACCCTGAGACATCGGAAGGAATCATGAATTTACTGATGGAGATCAGTAAGAACGGAAGAGCAGTGCTTATTGCTACCCACGATATTATGATGTTTGATAAATTCCCTTCCAGAACCATCAAATGCGAAAGCGGAAAAGTGGTGGATTCGAAATTGAATTAAATCAGAGCAATCAGCTTATTAACATTAATGATATTTGAAAAATTTTCAAGCAGAACATCTTCTCTCTTTTTCTTTTCCTGCATGTCGAAAGGTTGTTCAAATAATCGAATAATCTCATCGATCATCCCTTGCGGAGAATCCTGAATAGCGCACAATTGTTCTAACCCTGTATTTGCAACCATAGGGGAGTTAACTACACAATGTCTGCCCGTAAAAAGTGCTGCCAGTAGTTTTAATTTAATACCTGTCGCCTGAAATGTAGGCAATACATTCAACTGAGCACCTGCAATCAGTTCATCTATTTCCTGAGTATTAATGTTGGCTTTCAGCTGGATATGAGAATAATTTCCGATGACCGCCTTAAGTTCTGGCGACGGCTTTCTACCTGCAATAATAAATGGTATTTTTATTTTTGAAAAAACCTGATTGACCAGATATAGAGCTGCTTCGTTGTTTTCACCAACTTCCAAATTTCCGTGATACAAGCAAAAGCTCCCTTTGCCTTCCTTGATCTTTATTTTTTCATTCGGATGAAAGGCAGTGATATGATGCACATTTTGGTATCTTCCTGATAATTCACGGGCATCCGCCTGGGAGATGGCGGCCACATGATCAGCCTTCTTTAACACTTTCTCGAACCGCTCGAGTTTCTTGGCTTCCATCCCGAAATACAGCTTTTTGAAAACAGACTTTTCTACCTTTTGCAGATTTTTATAGTATTCATGTTCGATATTGTGTGTGCGTACTATCTTAGTCCTTCCGCTCAGTTGCTCGTCATTCAAATGAAAGCAGGAGTGCAGGCCTTCAAAGAAGATGGGATAAGTATCACGCAACAGATTTTCCATTAATTTCTCGGAGGAACGTGTTACTACAACAAAAGGCAAAGCATTTAACAAAAGCTGTTTGCTCATCTTTCTTTTATAGTAATACACTTTTTCACAGATGCTTTCCAGACTAAGTGCTTCAGCCCGGCCATACTCGAAACAATGCAAATGAATCTTCACCCCTTTAGCATGCAGCGCTTTTAGTTTATAATAAACGTCGATCACGCCCCCGTAATTAGCGGGATAAGGCACATCAAAGGAAATTATATGAATATGTTTTTGGGTCAAAATTTACAAAAATTCAGTGTACACAGCTATCAGTTGCTTTTCCTCGATCTCCCAATTCAATCTTTCGGCCGCAATTTTAGTGTTTTTTTTCCATAATCGAAGCGTATCCTCATCATTTAAAATGCTATTGATCTTGTCAGCAATATGTTGAGGGTCATGCGAATCAATGCAGGCGCCAACACCATATTCCATAATTACTTTTTTAATTTCCACCAGCCCGGATGATAAAACAGGTACACCGGAATGTATATAATCGAAAAGCTTATTGGGTAAGCTGAAGCGATAATTGATGTTGGTATCTTTGTCAAGAGTAAGACCAAGATCAGCGTGACGGGTGTATTGCACTAACTTCTCAAAAGGAACCTTTCCAATAAATTCCACCTTTCCTGTAAGATCAAGATCTGACACCATTTTTTTGAGAACATCGATTACGTCACCGCTACCAATTATTAACAGGACAGCATTATTTACCATACGCATGCTCAGAACAGCTTCCTCCGCGCCTCTGTCGATATTGATTCCGGCGCCTTGCAAAACAATGATTTTCTTATCTTCCGGAATCCCCAATTCTCCTTTGCCTGCAAGCCTCACTCGGGCTTGGTTTGAGAGCGAAGGAATATTCCTCAGAACTTTAATGTCTACTTTGTATTCCGCTTTATATATGGCGGCAATGGAATCGTTCACGGTAAACACATGCTTGAGTTTCGGAAACATGCTTCTTTCCAACCTTTTCCAAAGTTTCTTTTTAAAAGGGTTGTTTTGCAGTTCCGGCACTTCACAAAAAAGCTCGTGACTGTCATAAACGAGAGGAATATTCTTTAATCTGGAAATACGATAATTCGGCCACAAGGTATCCAGATCATTGGCTACCAAAACATCTGCTTTATGGAATAATAAATATAAAAACAAGCGAACTTGAAATTCAGCATAAAACAAAGGTCCTTTTTCAAACAGAAGAAACATCCGTTTGGTATTGTATGCCCGATCTGCTAAAGCAAGGCTTTTCCGTTGTCTTCGCCCAACCAATGTTACAACATATCCCATTTTATGCAATGTGCTGCATACCTTATGTACCCGCTGGTCGGTACTGAGATCATTAATAACGGATACAATCGCTCGTTTCAAAAGAAGTATTTATTATGCGAAGATAGAAAATTACGCCTTCCCCAACCTTTCTCTCTCAAAAAGACAGAAACGGGAAGATATGAGCAAAACGCCATGAATAAAATAATATTTGAATCCTTTGCAAGTTGACGTTTAATTGCTGAATTTTGAACATCGGAACACAGCAGATGAAAATTCACGAAAATTATTCCTTAAAGAAACTCAACACCTTTGGCATTGAAGCTTCGGCAAAGTATTTTGTTGAACTATCAAGTACGGATGATATCAGGGTGATTCTTTCCGATGTGAAATTTTCAGGCAGCAAAAAACTAATACTGGGTGGAGGAAGCAATTTGTTGTTTACTCAGAATTTCGATGGGCTTGTGCTTAAAAATAATCTAAGAGGAATTGAATTACTGAGAGAAGATGAGGATTTTTATTACGTAAAATCTGCTGCTGGAGAAGTCTGGCACGAATTGGTAATGCATTGTATACAAAAAAATTATGCAGGCTTAGAGAATCTTTCCCTCATACCTGGAAATGTTGGTGCAAGCCCTATGCAGAATATAGGTGCTTACGGCGCTGAAATCAAAGATCATTTTTACGAGCTGGAAGCACTGAATATTTTGGACCAAACGATCTATCGCTTTAACAATGACGATTGCAAATTCGGCTATCGTGAGAGTATTTTTAAACGTGAGCTAAAAGATCAATTCATTATTACATCTGTCACCTTCAAACTTTTAAAAAATCCTAAATTGAACACGAGCTACGGCGCCATTGAAAAGGAGTTGGAAGCAATGAAGGTTAAGGAGCTGAGTATCCAGGCAATCAGTCAGGCGGTTTGCAACATTCGCAACAGTAAATTGCCAAATCCGAAAGAGATTGGAAATGCGGGAAGTTTTTTCAAGAACCCTGAAGTATTAAAACATAAATATGAATCGCTTAAAGAACAATTTCCTGCCATTGTAGGCTACGACCTGGAAAATGGAAATGTGAAATTAGCGGCTGGATGGCTGATCGAACAAAGCGGCTGGAAGGGCCAAACCTTTGGGGATGCAGGCGTACATAAGCTGCAGGCTTTGGTATTAGTTAACTACGGCAATGCGAAAGGGAAAGAAATTTTCGACCTCTCTCAGAGAGTACTTGATTCTGTAAAAGAAAAATTTGGAGTAAACCTGGAAAGAGAAATAAATATTATTTAATCGCAAAGATATTTTTCCCTCACCACATTCATGTGATGAATGGTGTGCCCCACGATAATATAAAGAAGCGCTCGTACAGATATTTCTTTGCCGTTCGCATTTCCAATCTCATTGATCATTTCTTCGGTAAACGATTTGAACAAAGCTATATTGGATTCCCGAACCAACGCGAACTCGTGCGCCAGATCATATAATGTGCGATCATTAAAATTCGAATTAGAAATAAATGCATTTTCATCAAAACCGGAAAGCTGTGTTTTATCTTTCCTCGACATACGAAAAGCCCGGTAAGCCATAATGCGTTCCGTATCAATAATGTGACCGATTACTTCCTTGATAGTCCATTTTCCAGCAGCGTATGCATGATCTTCTTTGTCGTTGGGGACATTTGAAATCAGCGATTGCAAATCCAGTATCTGGTCCTGCATTCCCTTTATAATATTCTCATTCTTTACCAACGAAATATAGCCCTCGTAGAATGCTGCATATTCGGAAGATTGTGGTCGTTTCATAAATTATTCGTTCAGATATTTTGTTTTAATAACCTTCATATGATGGGTTGCATGTCCTGCGATCATAAACAATAGCGCCCGGACAGATACATCCAGATTATTCGCAACTCCTACCTGACTCAGTGCTTCTTCGTCCCACACTTTGAATAAAGCGAGATTAGCTTCGCGCACGATAGCGAACTCATGGCTTAAGCCATACAATGTTTGCTTGTTGAAATTTGCTTTAGCAACGTATTCATTTTCGTCGTATCCGGGCAGATGAGTTTTATCCTTTCTGGCAAAACGCATTGCACGGTAACCCAACACTCTTTCTGTATCAATGATATGACCAATAATTTCTTTGATGGTCCATTTCCCGGGAGCGTAAACATACTCTTCCTTATCTTCGGGTATAGTGGAAATAATTGCTTGAATATCCAGTACCTGATCACGGAGTTCTTTAATAATATTATCCGTTTTTACATTATCCACATACCCCTTATAGAAGGATGGATATTCACTGGGAGCCGGACGTTTTATCATAATTAAAGTTTATCTAATTCTTTCTTAACAAAATCAGCGAGCTCTTTTACATAGGCTTGAGAAAAATTAAATTCAATTCCTGCTGTTTTATAAATCTCGGGAATTGATTTAGTATAACCTAATCGCAATGCGGCTTCATAAGCATCCAATGCTTTCTCAGGATTGTTTTTATAATTACGCCATACAGCTATTGCACCTAATTGTGCCATGCCGTATTCAATGTAATAAAATGGAACTTCGAAAATATGAAGCTGACTTTGCCAACCTCTGCTTCTCACATCTTCGAATCCAGTATAATCAATTTCCTTACTGGCAAACTGATCAATCAGCGTTTTCCAGCTGCTCATTCGTTCTGGAATTGTATGATTCGGGTTTTCATACACCCAATGCTGAAACTTATCAACTGCAGCAATCCATAACAATGTTTTTAAGGACTTATCCAGTTGCTCTTTCTTAGCGCGTTTCAAATCATCGGCATTTTCAAAAAATACGTCCCAATGCTCCATGGAAATTAACTCCATCGACATGGAAGCGAGTTCGGCAACTTCCGACGGGGTGCTTTTAAAATCAGTGAGTGGCAAGTCGCGCGTAACAAAGGAATGAATAGCATGCCCGCCTTCATGCACCATTGTAACAAGGTCGCGATGAGAACCCACTGAATTCATAAATATAAACGGCACACCAATTTCGTACAGCGGATAATTATAACCTCCCGGCGCTTTTCCTATCCGTGAATCCAAATCCAGGTAGCCCATCGTTTTCATAATTTCGAGGTAGCCGCCAAAATCAGGACGAACTTTATTAAAGCACTCGATGGATTTATCAGTTAATTCTTCCGCACTGGAAAACGGTTTTAAAGCCGGACGACCTTCTTCATCCACTTCTGTGTCCCAAGGCTTCAAAGCATCCAGCTTCATTATCTTTTTACGCGCACGGTCAGAAGCTTCCGTCAAAGGAAGGATTTCTTTCGCAATGGAATCGTGGAAATCGAAACAGTCTTTTACACTATAATCAAATCGTCCGAGCTCATCGAATTTGTAATCGCGGTAGTTCTTAAATCCAGCATTAGTTGCAACCTGGTGACGCAATTGAATAAGTTCGCTAAAGAGCTCATTCAGGGTAGCTACTTCATGAGATCTTCTCTCTTGAATTTTCCGATATACTTTTTCCCGTACACCTCTGTTCGTATCCTTAAGTAAGGTGGAAGCCATCTGCAAAGTAATCTCTTTGCCTTCCCAGTTGATCGTCATCGCAGCGGAAATAGCGCCGTACTTCTGTGATTCAATTCCGATTTTTGTTTGCAGTGGTATGTTTACTTCCCTGTATAGCTCCAATGCTTTTTTTACACCGCGAATGTATATCCTGTAAGTTTCCTGATTCAGCTCCTTTAAATAAGGAGAGTTTACCAGTATAATATTTAACTCGTTGCTATATGGCGCAATGTGCGGGTCAATCTCTGATACAAAAAAATTATAGGAGTCTGTTAGGGTCTGATCGGCTGTATCACAAGTCATCTTAATGTATCGCCAGGCAAAATCTTCACTTAATGCCGCTTCCAGTTCGCTTCGGTCGTAAAGCCACTGCTCCAGTTCCTCAGCAGAAGAAATAGCCCTTTCTTTTAAATCGATAAAATAAGGTTCAATTTTTTTCCAGGAATCAAATTGCAGATCCTGAGATAAAAAGTGACGTAATGGCTTTGTTGGTATAACCACCTGTTTGGTCTTCATCAAAATACAATTGAAATTAAGAACCTTTTGTCCGACATCAGGGAGGCGATCGGAATGGCTTTAATTAAATTAAGAAAAAATTAAAAGAAAAATCCGGTGCTTATGCAACTCCGGATTTTCTAACGCCTTGTACTTTTACTTTTGAGCTGGCCGTCTTCACTGGCTTGGCACTGGTATCTTTCAGAACCGTTTTGGTAGCACCTTTCGCATCAGCTGCAGGAGCTTTCTTTTTCGGCTTGTCGCTATCAGCTTCTTCCTCTTTCTTCACCAATAAACCATCTTTCTGAAGAAGGTTATACCAGTTCAACACTTTTTTAATGTCAGAAACATATACTCTTTCCTCATCATATTCTGCGAAGGCCGCTTTGAAATACTTTTTCAAATCCGCGTCCGCTGATTTATGATCGATGCATGCTCCGCCCTTTTCTTTATCAAAGATTTTTTGAAACACATCTTTCAAAGGCACATCATCAGCAGTTGAGTATATGCTCACATCTGCCAATGCACTGATCTTATGAGTAGAAAATGCCTGCACACGTTTTTTATCGATCAATGATTCTACTATTAAACCATTCTTTGTCTGAGCAATAACCTTATAAAGTCCGCTCATTCCTGCAATTGAAATAATTCCGCTTAAATCCATAGTTCTTTTTTAATTTGATTACAAAGGTAAATAAAATATTGTTTAGGATTTACCTTGTTACAATCAATTTTTGTACATACTTTTTATTTCCTACCGTCAGCTGGTAATAATACAATCCGTTGGTCAGTGAAGACGTTTCATAGCTATAACGGTGGTTACCTGCCTGAGCCTGTTCTGCGACAATAGTTTTGATTTCTTCGCCCAATACATTGAATACTTTCAGTTCAATTTTTGAATCGGTAGCCAACGAGATATCAATGGAAGACAGTCCGCTGGTTGGGTTAGGGAAAATCTTCATCGAATTTTCATTGTCAGTTGTAATGCTTGAAATCCCTGTCGTAACACCAAGTCCATCATACTTCGTTTGTGCATTCACGGCGCTTGTTTGAAGATCCGTCAGATTATCTCCAGCTATTAATGCAAATGCAACTTTAATAGAATCGCCAGCCGCGATCGTATAAGGGCCGGTACTCACAACGTCACATACATCGACTCCAGTGCCGGCAACGCCTGCTGCAGCACGATTGGTATTCATAGTCAGGTATTTTTCAGCTCCGCTGTATCCGTCTGTTAAATCAGCCCCACCGGCACCACCGGCAATATTATCTACCGCATAATGCACCACTGGCGCAGAACTTGTCAAAAGCTTAATCCCTGCGTATTTTCCGGCTGCTCCTGTATAATATACATAGCCCATTTTATTGGCTGCGTCAAATGCTGCACGGTTCGATCCGAACGTTGTTGCGTCAATATCCCAATCTGCAAAAATGCCGGAATACAAATTTGGCAGACTGACAGATCCTGTATTGGAAATAACATATTCCACTATCACATATTTCCTATTCCCTGCAGTACTCCAGGCATAAGCTTTATGGTGAACACTCAGGGGCAACGGAGAGGTTGCCAAAGCATCTATAAACTTTCCATCAACATCAAATTCTGAGAAGACAGAAGGAGCAACAGCATGAGCGGCAACAGATGATTGAAAATCGGCTGCAGGAGTGGAATAAGCTCTCACGCAATCCGAAACTTTTCCGGTATCTCTTCCGATCATTAAACCTGCTTCATACAATAATGTGCCGGCACCAAGATAATTAAAGCCTAGTCCGCCCATTTGTCCGTTTTGGCTGTAACCAATACGGCCATTGCTTCCAATTGAAGTAGCCACATCATTGATTGTTATATTAACGTAATCCACATTCACTGTGATGTAAAAGAATTCGTACGCAGTATAAGAAGTTGCAGGATCAGAATAAGTAAGCTTAAACAATACAGACGTATTTGCAGGTGCTGAAGGCAATATTCTGAATCGGAAAGGATCGGCATTATTATTTGCAACTCCCAGTGTCGCTACAGCGCCCAAAGAGCTTGTTCCGTCCACCACACTCACAAATACGGAAGTAGAAGAAAGCGTTGCCGTCAAGCTGGTTGTAGGGGCCAGATAGTTGGTATAGTTACCGAAAATATTCAAGGTGTCTCCAATCACAAATGTATTATCATTGTTGTCGGTCACATTTCTCACTGTCATCACCACGGAAGGGGTATTGGCATTTGTCAATGCCTTGTATAAATCAATACGGCCCGTTCCCAGCTTATTTGCATAAATCGGACTCATTAAGGAATAATTATTAAAAGTAGTTGTTTTCAGTCGCTCACCTACCTGCAAAGCGGTGTAAGTAGGAAAGAAAGATTTAATGATAGCTGCCGCTCCTGCTGCACAAGGCGAGGACATGGAAGTACCTGTTAATGAACTATAGCTGTTGGTAGGGTAAGTGGAATTGATTCCTTCGCCCGGAGCAGTAACATCCACCGAATAATTAAATGTAGAAGTAGAGGAACGTCTGTCGTCGCTTTTTGTATTTGCAACACTAATTACATACGTGTATGCAGCCGGATAAGACGCCTCGTCAATTCCGGTATTTCCCGCAGCAGCAACTACTAATGCATTCTTATTGATGGTAGCATAATTCACAACATCCTGTCCGAATTGCCCTCCACCTGCACCGCCCCATGAGCAGTTGATAACAGAACAACCATGATCAGCAGCATAGGTAATGCCCTGATATGCCATCGTCAGTATTCCTGCTGCATCAGCAATTTTCACCGGAAGAAATTTACAATTGAACCCAACACCTGCAATACCAATACTATTATTTACTTTCGCTGCTGCAATTCCGGAAACGTGAACCCCGTGCGGATCACCGGTCCATGTAGGATTATTATCATTACCACCAAGATCCCATCCACGGTAGTTATCAGTATATCCATCACCGTCGCCATCGCCACCGCCTGCAAGATCCAAAGGATTGATCTTTATCTGGCTAGCCAGATCACTATGAGTCAATTCAACACCGGTATCTGTAATTCCAATAACAATATTGGTATCACCACGCGCGGTAGTGGTATTTACACCCCATGCATTCTCCGCCTGAATTTTCGTAATTCCCCACTGAGTGGATAGTAAAGGATCATTCGGGGTATAATCCACATGAGGAATATAATAAGGTTCTACATATTGAAACACGGGCACAACCGCAATTTTATTGATCGCTTTTTCAAGCGATACATTGGAGGTATAGGAAAACTGGTAGATCAAGGTAAGATCAGTCAGCTTTTCTCCTCTCTCGTTGTATTCTCTTTCCGGCGCTTTGGTATGAGGAAACACCTTTGCCAACCCGGAGGCGCCAAGGGCAGTATATAATTGCTTAAAAAGCACATTCTCTATCTTGTTGGAAGAGCAAATTGCTGCATGCTCCGGTCTCACTTTCACGATGATTGTCTTTTCAAGATAATCACCAGGTTTAATATTTTCTGCCATTTTGAAATGGATCGGTTCAGAAATACCATTTTTTGTTTGTGCAAAGATCGCTGAAGTGCTGATTGCACCCATAATAATTGCAAACCGGATTGTTTTGATTTGTAGCATTTTTAAATCATTTTATAATGTTAATTTACTGCAATATAAGGAAGTTTTTAAAAAAATCAAAAGGGTGCTAAAATGCAGGTATTATTTCCAGATATTGATAACTGTTATTGGTATAATCCATTGAGCAACAGAAGTGATTTATTCCATTGGTAACTACCAGGTACTTTACTTTAAACACCATATTATAGCGTGCGATCTGATCGAATGTATCCTGCGTGATCTTTATTTCGGGCGCCTTGCACTCCACCAACAAAAATGGCGCCCCCTGCTTATCGTAAACCAGCACATCTGCCCGTTTCTGCAGCTGGTTGTACTTTAATCCAACTTCAACAGCAATGAGCGAAGCCGGGAAGTTCTTTTCAAGCACCAGGTATTGAAGGAAATTCTGGCGAACCCACTCTTCCGGAGTTAATAAGACGTATTTCTTCCTGAAAACATCGAAGATCCGGATACAGTCCGGCATCTGCTTCATTTTGAACTGATAAGGAGGTAAATTAAGCTGTTGCATGCTTTCACGAAGTACGCTAATTCCAGGCTTATTTTTTGAATAATTTTTATAAAAATTTCTTAACAAAGAGCCTTAGCTCCATGCTTAATTTGTAATTTCGCTGAAAGCAACCGCTGAGAAAGAAAACGAATGAAAAGCAAGAAAGAAATAGTCGAAAATTGGCTTCCACGATATACTGGCACTCCTCTCGATCAATTTGGCAAATATATTTTACTGACCAACTTCAACAAATATGTAAAAAAGTTTGCTGAATGGAATAACGTGGAAGTAAATGGCCTTGATATGCCAATGCCAAACGCTACGGCAAACGGAATTACCATCATTAACTTTGGAATGGGAAGCGCCAATGCAGCAACCATCATGGATTTGCTGAGCGCTATTAACCCGGAAGCGGCTCTCTTCCTTGGAAAATGCGGCGGATTAAAAAAGAAAAATCAGTTGGGCGACCTGATTCTTCCCATTGCAGCAATTCGCGGAGAAGGTACATCGGACGATTATTTTCCTCCTGAAGTACCTGCCTTACCAGCCTTTAGCTTGCAAAAAGCAATCTCTACCACTATTCGTAATCATGGTAAAGATTACTGGACTGGAACTGTATACACGACTAACAGACGTGTGTGGGAGCATGATGAAGAATTTAAAGAGTACCTGCGCTCCATTCGTGTAATGGGCATTGATATGGAAACGGCAACTATCTTTTCCACGGGATTCTATAATGAGATCCCTACCGGAGCTTTGTTGCTGGTAAGCGATCAGCCAATGATCTCTACAGGAATTAAAACGACGGAAAGTGATAAAGTGATCACCCAAAATTTTGTGGATGAGCATTTGAAGATTGGCATCGATTCGCTGAATGAGCTTATCAACAATGGCTTAACAGTAAAACATTTGAGATTTTAAATACAGATTTGTAAATTCTTTTCATTCCTAGATTAGCAGTATGGAGTTCAATGATATAATGTCGGAGTTAAAGAAGAAGGTGTATCGCCCTGTTTATTTTTTAATGGGCGAAGAACCTTATTTTATTGACATGATTTCCGATTATATTGAGAACAACGTGCTCGATGAATCAGAAAAAGAATTCAACCAAAGTGTTTTGTACGGCCGGGATATTACTGCTGCTGAAGTGATTGGCGCTGCCAAGCGCTTCCCGATGATGAGCGAGCATCAGGTAGTTATCATTAAAGAGGCGCAAAATATTAAGGACCTTGTTGGCAAAGAAAAGGAAGGCGAAAAATCAAAAGAAAAAGTAAAACTGCCTTTTGAAGCTTATCTGGAAAACCCACAGAAATCAACCATTCTTGTTATCTGCTATAAATACAAAACGGTTGATAAACGCACCAGCATCGCGAAAATAATTGATAAAAATGCTGTCCTGTTCGATTCAAAAAAGATCTACGATAACAAGGTTCCTGACTGGATCAACAACTATCTGAAAGGGAAAGAATATACTGCTGGTCCTAAAGCGAGCGCGCTGCTCACGGAATATTTAGGCACTAACCTGAGCAAAGTATCCAATGAGCTCGACAAGCTGATGATCAACCTTCCACCAAAATCAGAAATAACGGTGGAACACATTCAGACTAATATCGGCATCAGTAAAGATTATAATGTTTTTGAATTGCAGACTGCGATCGGGTTTAAAGAAGTGCTGAAAGCAAACCGCATCATTAACTTCTTTTCAGCAAATGAAAAAGAACACCCGATGGTGATGACTATCACCTCATTGTATGGTTATTTCTGCAAAATGTTAACCTATCAGTTTTTGGCCGACAAATCAAAAGCAAGTGTGGCTGCAGCTTTAGGTGTACACCCTTTCTTTGTGGGAGACTATGAGCGCGCTGCTAAAAACTTTCCCATCGGTAAATTAAAATCCATTTTTGGTTATTTGCGCGAATACGACCTGAAATCAAAAGGAGTTGACCGCGGTTCGGCCACCGAAGGAGAATTACTGAAAGAACTGGTATTTAAAATAATGCATTAGAGTGAGAGAGAACAATTTAATAAGGTTGGAGTATAAAAATGAAAAAGGGAATCTATTGTTTAGAAGGATTGTGGGACGATAATGTAAAAAATAAATCAACGGTGCTTCCTATACTGGAGCTCCTGGAAAAGAGAAGCGTTTGTAATTATGTATACCATTCCTGTGCAACAACAGACGAGCTTGAATTCTTATTGAAAAAGTGGAAACAAAAAAAGATCATCAGTAAATACCCTATCCTGTACTTAGCATTTCACGGGCATAAAGGGCATATCTATATCACGCATAAAAATATGTATTCCCTTGCAAAACTTGCCGAAACGCTGGAAGGTTCGGCGGCAGGAAAAGTGATATTTTTTGCTTCCTGCGAAACACTCAACATTGATGAACGTAAAATTCAGTCCTTTCTTAAAACAACCAATGCCATTGCCGCCATCGGATACAAGCAGGAAGTAGATTGGATGATTTCCACCGCATTCGAATTGCTTGTGCTGGATGCATTACAACAGGATAAATTTGACCATCGGGGAATTGTAAATATCCAGACCAAGATCAAATCAGAATATGGCAAGTTGCACCATATACTTGATTTTCGAATGGTAATCAATAAATACATGTATTTCCCGCGCAAGCGAGTAATCACCTGTTAAGACTTTTAATAAAAGAAGGGCAGAATAGCTCCCTGAGAATAATTATTATAATTTGCACCTATGAATCATTGGCTTGTTAAATCAGAACCTTTCAAATACAGTTGGGAGCAATTTTTAAAAGATAAAAAAGCGATATGGGATGGCGTACGTAATTATGCTGCACGCAACAACATGCGTGCAATGAAAAAAGGAGATCTTGTCTTTTTTTATCATAGTAACGAAGGCCTTCAGATTGTCGGCATAGCCAAGGTTGTTAAAGAGGCCTATCAGGACCCAACCACAGATGACCCCGCCTGGAGCGTGGTAGAAATCGCACCATTTAAAACATTAAAACGCCCTGTTACCCTGGCAGAAATCAAAGCGGATAAAAAACTGGAAGGCATTGAGCTTGTACGTTTGAGTCGCTTATCGGTTGCTGCTATTAAGCCGCATGAATTCGACAGGATCCTCGCTTTATCGGAAACGAAATAATCTGGCATCTTTCAAAGCCTTATTTTTATTATCTTCGTTGCTCTTTTTAAAATCAGCGAATTACCAATGAGCAAATTAACTAAACTTACTGCGATTTCCCCAATTGACGGGCGCTATCGAAATACTACCGAAAAACTTGCCGACTACTTTTCAGAAGCCGCCCTGATTAAATACCGCGTATTGGTTGAGATCGAATATTTTATTGCGCTTTGTGAATTACCGCTGCCACAGCTAAAAGATTTTGATAAAAAGTTATATCCCGCACTCAGACACATTTACACCGGTATTTCTGAAGCCGATGCTCAACAAATCAAAGACATTGAGAAAATCACCAACCACGATGTAAAAGCGGTGGAGTATTTTATCAAAGAAAAATTTGATGCGCTTAATATCAAGGAACAAAAAGAATTCATTCATTTTGGCTTGACTTCCCAAGACATTAACAACACAGCCATTCCTTACTCTGTAAAAGATGCAATGAATGAATGCTTGTTACCTGTCCTGAATGAATTGATCAACAAGCTTTCTGATCTGGCAGCAGAATGGAAAGACATTCCTATGCTGGCACGCACGCATGGCCAACCGGCTTCTCCTACCCGTTTAGGAAAAGAGATCATGGTGTTTGTTGTTCGTTTACAGAACCAGGCTGCTCAACTATTAGCTGTTCCTTACGGAGCGAAGTTCGGCGGCGCAACCGGGAATTTAAATGCCCATCATGTAGCTTATCCTCAAATCGATTGGTTGAGCTTCGCCAATACTTTTGTGAATGATAATTTAGGATTGGATCGTTCGTATCCTACCACACAAATTGAACATTACGACAATTTCGCAGCTTTCTGTGATGCACTGAAACGCATCAACACCATTTTAATAGATCTTGATCGCGATATATGGACCTATGTTTCCATGGATTACTTTAAACAAAAGATAAAAGCAGGCGAAATCGGTTCATCGGCAATGCCTCATAAAGTGAATCCGATCGATTTCGAAAACTCAGAAGGAAATCTAGGAATTGCCAATGCGCTTTTTGAACACCTTTCGGCGAAATTGCCTATTTCCCGTATGCAACGCGACTTAACCGATTCTACGGTACTGCGTAATGTAGGTGTTCCGCTGGCGCATAGTCTGATCGCTTACAAATCGCTTTTAAAAGGTCTCGATAAACTGATCCTCAATAAAGAAGCATTTGAAAGAGACCTGGAAAATAATTGGGCTGTTGTAGCGGAAGCCATTCAAACAGTTCTTCGCCGCGAAGCTTATCCAAAACCTTATGAAGCTTTAAAAGAACTCACACGCACCAATACGCACATTACAGAAGAAAGTATTTCTGCATTCATTGATACATTAAACGTGAATGAAGCTATCAAAGCCGAACTAAAGAAAATTTCCCCAAGCAATTTTACAGGTATCTGATCTTTTAACAATGAAAGTCAGCGGATTCACTATCGTACGCAATGCCATCAAATACGATTACCCGATCGTTGAAGCCATAACGTCTATTTTACCGCTGTGTGATGAAATAGTTGTTGCCGTAGGGAAATCTGAGGATGATACGTTACAGCTGATCCGTTCGATCAATTCTCCAAAAATAAAAATCATTGAAACTATTTGGAACGAAGCATTGCGTGAAGGCGGGAAAGTGCTGGCCGATGAAACCAACAAAGCGTTTGCTGCTGTGGCGGATGATAGCGACTGGGCTTTTTACATTCAGGGTGATGAAGTAATACACGAAAAATACCTACCCATTATCCGCGAAGCGATGTTGAAATACAAAGGCGATAAAAACGTAGAAGGGCTTCTTCTGAATTATACGCACTTTTACGGATCGTATGACTACATAGGCGATTCAAGACGTTGGTACCGAAGAGAAATACGCATCATCAAAAATGACAAAAGGACCTCTTCATATCTGGATGCCCAAGGCTTTCGTAAGGATGGAAAAAAATTAAATGTGAAGCTGATCGATGCTTGCGTCTATCATTATGGATGGGTAAAGCCGCCAGAGGCACAACAGGCCAAACAACAAACCTTCAACAAGCTTTGGCATGACGACGAATGGATGAAAAAAAATATTCCTGCCGTTGATCGGTTTGATTATTCAAATACTGATTCGGTAGATCTGTTTCGCGGAACTCACCCTAAAGTCATGAAGGAAAGGATTCAGCAGATGAACTGGGAATTCAGTTTCGATCCAACGCAAAAAAAATTGCCGTTGAAAGTAAGGCTCCTGATGTTCATCGAAAAAAAAACCGGCTGGAAGATCGGCGAGTATAGAAATTATAAAATCATTTGATATGATGACCCGACTATTTATATTTATTGCATTTGCCATCTGCATCTCTTCCTGTTCCTCCGGAACGGAAAAGCCTAACACAGGTATAACGAATGATACCACACCTGCAAAAGAAAACTTTGAAAAAGGTCAGGTTCTGGAAAAGATCATCAATTTAAGCGATGCTTCCCAAAGTTATGCGGTGTATTTACCTTCGACTTATTCTGCTACGAAGTCGTATCCTGTTATTTATATTTTTGATGCTCATGGTGCCGGAAAACTCCCTGTATCCATGTATAAGAACTTAGCAGAAAAATACAATTATATTCTGATCGGGTCCAACAATTCAAAAAATGGAACGCCTTGGAATGAAACGGTCATCATTGCCAACAGTTTATTTTCGGATGTTCAACAACGATTATCCATAAATGTCAGCCGCATTTATGCAATGGGCTTTTCGGGTGGCGCGCGAGTTGCAAACGGATTGTGCATTACCAATGGGGCTATTTCCGGGGCTATTTGCTGTGGCGCAGCGGCTCCCGCGGCAAACAATAAAGACCCGAGAAGCAATTATACTTTCCTGGGAATATGCGGCAAGAAGGATTTCAATTACATAGAAATGCGTAAATACGATATGGTTGAGCTTGCAGGCCGGGGTGTAAAACATGCTTTCGTTGAATTTGATGGAAAGCATGAATGGCCGAAGGAAGAGATCATGAAAGATGCATTCTTATGGACAGAACTAAGCGCTATGAGAAAAGATCCCACACTAAAAAACGAGACATTTATTAAGGAGCATTTTGATGTTTACACAAAAAAAATAAAAGAGCTTCAGCAGAATAAAAAAACGATAGAAACCTACAACCTGGTGCGTAAAACCATCAATTTCTTTGATGGCCTGGCAGATCTGAGTGAATATTATAAGATCTACAATCCCTTGAAAGCAAATCCGGAAGTGGACACAAAACTAAAACAGGAAGAAGCTACCTGGAAAAAGGAAGAAGAACTGAAACAATATTATCAGGAAGCGTTTAAAACAAAAAGTGTTGAATGGTGGCAACAAGATATCGCTTCCTTAAATAAAAAAATCGCAGCAGGTAAAAAAGACGATGAAACGTTTATGTATCATCGTTTGCTTGATTATTTAAGCCTGGTAGCATATATGCAGACAACAAATGCAATGAATCAACAGAACCTGCCGGCCTCAAAGATATTCTCGGCAATCTACCTAGTGATAGACCCTACTAATAATGAAGCGCATTATTTAAGTGCGAGTATTTATGCATTGGAAGGGAATACAAAGGAGGCGATCGCAGGTTTAAACAAAGCCGTGGACAATAGATTCACTGATATTTCCCGCGTGCAAAGCGACACAACGTTCAGTAGTTTAAGCACGACCGAAGAATTTAAAGAAGTACTAAAGAGAATAAATGCAGGCCCATCGGATGCTACGGTGCATTAATTACAACATCCCTTCATCGGCAAAGCTATAAAAACCATCATCTGTAACGATCAGATGATCCAATAAAGGGATTTCCATGAGCTTTCCTGCCTCTTTAATGCTATTGGTGATGCGTATATCCGCTTCACTTGGCTTTTTATTCCCCGAAGGATGATTGTGGCAAATAAGGAGGGAACAGCCATAATTCTCAATGGCAACCTTAAATATTATTTTTGTATCGACTACCGTTCCTGTAACACCTCCGCGGGAGATCATTTCCTTTTTTATTACCTGGTTGGCCCGATTAAGGATTAGCACCCAGAACTCTTCATGAGGAAGATCGATCATGACAGGCTTCATTATATCATATGCATCCTGACTGGTGATAATCTTATCACGTTTGGCAGGTTCTGCTTCCTTTCTCCTCCTGCCTAATTCCATTGCAGCCATTACGCTAATAGCCTTCGCCTCGCCAATACCCTTGAACCGGCTCAGTTCCTTTACATTTAATTTTCCGAGATCATTCAGATTATTGCCGACGCTGGCCAGTATTTTTTTTGAGAGCTCCACAGCCGTTTCATTCCGGCTTCCCGAACCAATCAATATCGCAATCAGCTCTGCTTCCGTTAACGTATGCCTCCCTTTCGCCAGCAACTTTTCTCTAGGCCTATCTTCTTCTGCCCATGCTTTTATATTCAATCTGCTCCCTTCCATGTAAATCACGCTTAAATCAAAGATTTTATCGTCATAACTGCCATATAGTGACATAGAAAAAAAGGCTCCGCTAATTGCGGAGCCTCAATTTCTTTGTATTAACACAAATATCGTTTACTCTATTATTTTTTCAGAGCGTTTACTTTCTTGGTCAATTTTGATTTCAAGTTAGCTGCCTTATTCTTATGAATAACGTTCTTCTTAGCTAATTTATCAACCATAGCAATTACTTTAGGAAGTTTTTCAGTTGCTGATTTTTTAATCTCATCATTTCTCAATTCCTTCACTGCATTACGCATTGTTTTCGCCTGGTAACGATTTCTTAATCTTTTAGCATCGTTAGAACGGATTCTTTTGATACTTGACTTATGATTTGCCATCTTTTTTTTTATTAAGCTATTGACCCAAATCAATAACTATTCTTACTATTTTACTTCTTTTGTAGCCCGTAGGGGAATCGAACCCCTCTTACCAGGATGAAAACCTGGCGTCCTAACCCCTAGACGAACGGGCCCTTTAATTTTGGGAGTGCAAATGTATATGAAAATTCTATTTCTACAAAATTTTTTTACACTTTTACTCAATTATTAATCAATTGCATCATTATCTGCCTGAAAACGAAAGCCTAAGCGTTTTCCCGTTTTTATTTGCATGCTCTCACTTGCCGACTGCATATCCTGCACGCTGATCTCTTTCATTGTATCAAATGGCGGGGTAAACAGGTCGAAATTCAAGCAATACAGGATCGTGGACTCCAATACCGACTTTATAGCTGCGTCATCGATTACAGCGTGTAAAAAGTCGTTGTACAGGAAACCTAACTGCCGCTTCCCTTCCACAAAATAATGGTTTTCCTTGTTGATGAAGATCCGGCCGATCGCATAACCCAAATCATTCACCCGGCTGTATTTAAAGGAATCATTCAGGAAATTGTAAATATTGATCATCCCGCAAAATGAGCGGGAGGCTTCTTCTTTGATGTAAGAGCTTTTCCAGAGTGGATGGCTCTTATCGAATTCGAAAATATTGGTGTGCATTGCAAATATCAGCAGATCGCCCGCCACACGGATCTCAAACTCAAATTCGCCCTTTTCCTTGTATTCAATAACAACCCGGTTGTCAATTGCCCCAATGGCTTGAGAAAGCTCCGCTACCGTTTTCCGTGCCGTTGCCTTCATGCTTATGAACGCTTTTACTGTATTCGCATACACATCCTGCTTCATGCTGGACTTTTCTTTCAGCGTCATTAAAATCAGCTCTCTGGGAGTTTTCTTTTCCATTTGCAGTTATTTACACAATACGAATATATCAATAAGCTCTGGCAAAAACAACACGCTGAACCGATGGTTTTCCGCTGTAAATGCATTTCCCTTCTTCCTGCTTGTTGTTTAATGGGATACAGCGTATGGTCGCCTTGGTTTCTTCTTTGATCTTTTGCTCGGTTTCCGGACTTCCATCCCAATGTGCCATAATGAACCCTGGAGTTTCTTCCAAAATCCGCTTAAAATCATCATAACTATCCGCAGTATATGTCTTTGTTTCGGTCATCGCTTTAGCTTTCTGGTACAAATTGTCCTGGATCTGCTCCAATAAATGCGCTATTTTATTCTCCAAATCAGCCTGCTGAAGTGTTTCCTTTTCCATTGTATCTCTTCTGGCAACTTCCACCGTTCCATTCTCAAGATCCCTGCCACCGATCGCTATCCGCACTGGCACACCTTTCAATTCATATTCCGCAAATTTCCAACCCGGACGTTGTGAGTCCCGGTTATCGTATTTTACACTAATTCCCTTGGATTCCATTGCCTTTTTCATTTTGGCAACCACTTCATTGATTTGTCCCAATTGCTCCTCACCTTTGTAAATCGGCACGATCACCACTTGAAAAGGTGCCAATTTTGGAGGCAATACCAGCCCCTTATCATCGGAGTGCGACATGATCAGCGCGCCCATCAACCTGGTAGAAACTCCCCAGGAAGTAGCCCAAACATGCTCTTGTTTTCCTTCTTTGGTAGCATACTTTACATCAAATGCTTTCGCGAAGTTCTGACCTAAAAAGTGAGAAGTTCCGGCTTGTAACGCCTTTCCGTCCTGCATCAAGGATTCTATGCAATAGGTTTCTACCGCTCCGGCGAAACGCTCATTCGCTGTTTTAATGCCTTTTATAACAGGCATTGCCATCCAATTCTCTGCAAAATCGGCATATACACCCAGCATTTTCTCCGTTTCTGTCACCGCTTCTGCGGAAGTGGCATGTGCTGTATGCCCTTCCTGCCAAAGGAATTCGGTCGTTCTCAAAAATAAGCGTGTTCTCATTTCCCAACGAACCACATTAGCCCATTGGTTTACTAATATTGGAAGGTCGCGGTAGGATTGGATCCAACCTCTGTATGTATTCCAAATGATTGTTTCGGAAGTAGGACGAACAATCAGCTCTTCATCAAGTTTCGCTGTTTCATCAACAACAACACTTCCATCCGGAGCTGTTTTGAGCCGGTAATGAGTTACAACGGCACATTCCTTCGCAAAACCATCCACATGGCTGGCTTCTTTACTAAAAAATGATTTGGGAATGAATAAAGGAAAATAAGCATTCACATGGTCCGTATCTTTAAACATTTTATCCAATGCTTGCTGCATTTTCTCCCAGATGGCATATCCGTAAGGCTTGATCACCATACAACCTTTTACAGCCGAATGTTCTGCCAAATCGGCCTTCACCACTAATTCATTGTACCATTCCGAATAATTCTCCTCGCGGGTTGATAATTCCTTGCTCATAATCTTTTTTTTATGGTATAGTATTTGTAACTTTATAGTTGAATTCAGAAGCGTAAAAATAGAAAATTAAACCTTTATCGCTTTATTAATCAGTATAAATCATCCCCCAATAATAAACATTAATTCCAATGAAAACGTATTTAAGCATTCTAACATTAGGTTTACTGGCACTTACTGCCTGCAATACCCCTGAAGGTGCTCAATCAAGGGTGTACAGCGATGATATTTATTATTCATCGGCTGATAAAGCGGCTGATAATGAAAAAAGACTGATAGAGGAAGCAAAACAGAAAGAGGCAGCCAGAAAACAAGCGGAAGAAGCGCGCATGGCCGAAAACAACAGAAAAACCGCCGCTCCGGCTGAAGACTATTATACTCCTACTGAAAAAAGTAGTGCAACCAACAATGTTACCAATAACTATTACGATCAGCCTTTTGATTACGACGACTATTATGAAGATGAGTATGCCGTAAGACTGAGACGTTTCCATAATAACTGCGGTAGTTACGGATATTATGATAATTACTATACCAACTCCTATTGGTATACGGGAAACCCATACAATTACGGAACAAGCGTATACATGGGCTATAATTTCTGGGGCCCATCTTATTTCACTTATTCGTACAATCCAAGCTTTTATTGGTACTCCAACAACGGCTGGGGATACGATCCCTGGTATAACCCATACGGATACAATCCGTATAATTACGGATATGGCTATTATGGAAACCCCTATATGAACGGTTATGCTAACGGCTATAACAATGGATACTGGGATGGATATTATAACGGCATGTATAACAACAATTATTTCAACAGCTATGATAACAATAGCTATTATTATGGCCCGAGAGGTTCAACGGGATCTAACGGACGTGTAAGCTCCCAGCCAACTTTAGCCCACCGTTATGTGGAGCATCTGGAAACCGATGCCAGAACGAATCCGGATAAATATACCAAAGATGATTATGGCAGGATCAAACCGGTTTATGTTGCAAAGCCTGTTGAAAGGATTGACAATAATAAACCTGCCGGACCTGTGAATCCTTCTTATAAACCGGAAAGAGAAACACCGACTTATAATGAAAATCCATCGAAGGAAAGACCCGTATACAATGAAAGTCCTTCCAACGAGAAGCCGACTTATAAAGAAAAGCCGGTTCCAAATAACAATAATGAAAGATCAAAGCCTGTGGAGCAGCCTAAGTACGAGAAGCCTAAAAATGAATCGCGGCCTCCACGCAACGAAGCTCCCAAAATGGAACAGCCGAAAAACAATACTCCTGCGCCCGCTCCAAGAGGAAACTCCGGAGGAAGTACCGGCTCTCCTTCAAAACCACCAAGACGATAAACCCATTCTGAATGTGTTGTTGGTTTTTACATAATAAGATATGTAAAAACCGACAACATATTTAATTTTAAAACTATTAAAATGAAAAAACAGATTTTGATAATTGGGATGGGAGTTTTTTGTGCTTTTTCCGCGCAAGCCCAAAATGATGTTGACGCGATGCGTTACTCTCAGATCACTTTCGGCGGAACAGCACGTTTTGCCTCCATGGCTGGTTCCATGGGTGCACTTGGAGGCGACATTTCTACCCTGAGCTTTAATCCCGCAGGAATCGCTATATTTAAAAAGACAGAGCTTTCCATAACACCCTCCATCTTTTCACAAACAACCTCTTCCACCTACAACAATGAGAATTCAAGTGAACGAAAAACAAATTTCAATCTGGGAAATATCGGATTGGTTGCTACTTTTAACCTGATAAGTGATAAAAACACTTCCGGGTGGGAGAATGTAAATTTCGGCTTCGGGTATAACCGAATCAATAATTTTCACAACAGAATGCTGATTGAAGCGGATAACAAAGCAAGCTCCTTGCTGGATGTTTTTGTAGCCAATGCGAATGGGTACAGCCCCACAAACTTCGACCAATTCTCCACTGACCTTGCCTGGCAAACCTACCTGATTAATCCGGACTCAAATGGAACGAATCAATATAATCATGTGGTTCCAAACTACGGCATTCGTCAAAAAAAATACGTGGAGACGAGAGGATCCATGGGAGAAACGGTATTGAGCTTTGGAGGAAATTACAAAAGCAAACTATATGTAGGCGGAACATTCGGGATCGTGAGCGCTAAATACTTTGAAGAATCTACTTATGAAGAAACAGATGTAAAAGATAGTATTTCGGGCTTCAGCTCTTTTGCCTACGGACAAAACCTAAGCACAAAAGGAAGTGGAGTAAATCTTAAATTAGGTATGATCGTACGACCAAACGACTGGCTTCGTATCGGAGGAGCAGTGCATACTCCTACTTCGCTGAGCTTGAAGGATGAATACAGTAACACTATGAAATCCGATTTGGATGGCGTTCTCTACGATACCGTTTCACCTCAGGGCTCTTATAATTACAGAGTTATCACACCGTTCAAAGCAATCGGGAGTGTTGGTTTTATTATTAAAAAAATCGCTTTGTTAAACATCGATTATGAATATATTGATTACACATATGCTCAGCTAAACTCCCATCCAAATGTTTTCAGCGAAGTAAACCAAGTGATCCGGGAGAAATATACTTCCACCGGAAATTTACGTGTAGGAGGCGAAGTTCGTTTTGATCCGATCAGCTTCCGTGCCGGGTATGCTTTGTATGGAAGTCCGTTTAAGAAAGATGAAAACAAGGATGCTTTCAGAAGCAGCTATACCGCCGGAATTGGTTTAAGAGAAGATCATTATTTTATTGATTTCGCTTATGTGCTTACTAAATATACTGAATATAATTACCTCTATAATACTGAAAAAGCAACAGCCGTTAAAAACGATTACAAAAACTCCAGCTTTATGCTGACCTTCGGTTTACGGTTTTAAAAAATAATTTGTTTGTGAGAAGCGCTCCGGGAATCTATTGTTCGGAGCGTTTTTATTTTTAAAACAAAAAAGCCCTTCTGCAATGAGCATAAGGGCTTTTTAAATTTAGTGTATTACTTAAGCAGTAACAGGTTTTCCGGTAAGGATCTCTGCATCTACCAAGATGCGTCCGCAATGCTCACAAACGATCACTTTTTTATGTGTTTTGATATCTAAGTGGCGTTGTGGCGGGATCTTATTGAAACATCCACCGCAAGCATCACGCTCAACAGTTACAACACCTAATCCGTTCATTACATTTGAACGAAGACGGTGGTAAGCATTCAATAAGCGCTCTTCGATGATTGCCTCAGAAGCTTTTGATTTTTTAACCAAAGCAGCCTCTTCTTTTTCTGTTTCAGCAACAATCTCATCAAGTTCTTTCTTTTTCAATTTCAGATCTTTTTGTCTGTCTTTGAAATCCTCTTCAGAAGCAGTGATCACTTCTTTCTTGGAGATAATGTTTGCTTTATATTCTTTAATGCGTTTTTCAGCCAATTGAATTTCCAGGTTCTGGAACTCTATTTCTTTGGTGATAGCATCGTACTCACGGTTATTACGAACTTTACCTTGTTGTGTTTCGTATTTTTTGATCAGGGCCTGAGCATCTTTAATCACATTTTTCTTTTCTGTGATGGATTCTTCCAGGCTCTTCAATTCTTCTGTTAAGTTATGGATACGAGTTTCTAAACCAGCTACCAGATCTTCCAGATCTCTCACTTCCAAAGGCAATTCACCTCTTACAGTTCTGATCTTATCAATTTTTGAGTCGATTTGTTGCAATTCGAACAATGCTCTCAATTTTTCTTCTACTGTAATGTCGTCAGTTTTACTTTTTGCCATTTCTTATAAATATTTAATTGGATTTGTATTAATTTTTGACAAATGGAGTGCAAATGTACTAAATTTTTTACTAAAAATCTCATAAAATAATTCCATTGTGTACTGTTCGCTTTCATAATGGCCAATATCTGCTATAACAATGCGGTTTTCGGCATCAAAGAACTGATGGTATTTGAAATCGGCTGTCACAAATACGTCGGCTCCGGCCTGAATGGCATTGTGGAGCAGGAAGCTGCCCGAGCCTCCACAAACAGCTATTTTATTGATCTTTTTATTCTTAAGGGCAGTATATCTAACACTACCGGCTTTCATCACTTGCTTTAATTGCTTCAGAAAGGCTATTTCATCCATTTCGGTTTGCAATTCCCCGATCATTCCGGCTCCAACTGTTTTATCCACATTGGTTAAAGGAATGAGGTCGTAAGCCACTTCCTCATAAGGGTGAACCGAAAATAAAGCCTTCAGAATACGGGATTCGGAATGTGCAGGGTAAATGGTCTCGATCTTGGTTTCTTTCTCCTTATGCTGCTCCCCTATCTTGCCTACAAAAGGATTTGCACCTTCATTGGCCCTGAATGTTCCTGTTCCGGAAGAATTGAAGCTGCATTCATCGTAATTGCCGATACTGCCGCCACCTGCCGCGAACAATGCTGACCTAACAGCTTCCGCATGATCGTCCGGAGCAAACGTAATAAGTCGCTTTAGGGAATTCTTTACGGGGGCAAGTATGGAACAATTGGTCAATCCAAGTTTTTCAGCGATTTTGGCATTCACGCCATCCTGCATATTGTCGAGATTGGTATGTGCGGCATATATAGCAATATTGTTACGGATGGCTTTGATGATCACCCTTTCCACATAGTTTTTTCCGGTAAACTTTTTCAATCCGCCGAATACAATGGGATGATGCGCGATTACCAGATTGCAGCCCATTTCAATCGCTTCATCAATCACAGCTTCCGTGCTATCGAGGCAGATCAGGGCACTGGTAATTTCCATTTGCGGGTCGCCGCAGATCAATCCGGAATTATCATAGCTTTCCTGGTAAGCAAGAGGAGCAATCGACTCAAGATGATCAGTTAGTTCTTTTAATCTCATAATACTATAAATTACTAATTTTTACGAATATACAAATCTGCCGGCTAATGGAGCATTGATCAAAGGAAAAGGTATAAATTAATGCGTCGTCACGCTGGATTTCACCATTCTGTATTCTTCCGTTAATTTTTGTATTTTAGGGCTGTGAAGATTTTGAAGATCCTCTTATTCCCGGTCTCTTTATTATATGGGTGTATCGTATTCCTGCGAAACAAGCTGTATGATCTGAGGATTTTCCGTTCCAGCAAATTTGAGCTTCCTACCATCTCGGTAGGAAACCTTACCATGGGCGGCACGGGCAAAACACCTCACATCGAATACCTGGTCAGGATCCTGAAACCTGAATTTTACATTGCGACCCTTAGCCGGGGATATGGGAGGAAAACAAATGGCTACGTGCTTTCCGACACACAATCAACTGCAAGCGACATTGGCGATGAGCCTTTGCAATTCAAAAAAAAATTCAATGGCTTACGGGTAGCTGTGGATGGTAACCGTGTGCGGGGAATAAAAAATTTACTTAAAGAATTCCCTTCGCTTCAAACCATTTTACTGGATGATGCTTTTCAGCACCGCGCTGTAAAGCCTGGACTTTCCATTGTTTTGAGTGATTTCAGCAAGCTGTACATGAATGACCATATGGTTCCGACCGGCAGCCTGCGGGAGTTTCGCAGTGGCATTAAACGAGCCGATATCATCATCATTACCAAATGTCCGCAAATCCTATTACCCATCGAACGCAAACGATTGATGGAAGAAATCAAGCCATTGCCGCACCAGAAAGTATATTTCTCCTATATAAAATACGGTGACTTTATCCCGGTAAATGCCTGTGCAACCAATCCGCTTGCAAAGGAATTTTATTTTGAGCGGAATTTTGCCATGGTATTGCTTACCGGAATAGCGAATACAAGGCCTTTGGAGTACTACCTCAAGGACAAAGTAAAAAACATCACACCCATAAAGTTTCAAGACCATCATCATTTTACAAAAGAGGATTTAAAAAATATCCAGAAAATATTTAATAACATTGCATCCGCAAATAAGATCATATTGACCACAGAAAAAGATGCGATGCGATTAAAAAGCGCGGAGTATGCGGAAGCGATAAAGAACCTTCCTCTTTTCTACATTCCAATAGAGATCGATTTTCATAATAAAGACAGTCAGGAATTCAACGAACAAATACTCCATTATGTTAGAACAAATCAAAAGCACAGCGGCATACATCCAAAGTAAAATTTCTTTCCAACCCGAAATAGGGATCATTCTCGGAACCGGACTGGGAGGCCTAGTGCAGGAGATCAACATCAAGCATACTATTTCTTATGAAGACATTCCGAATTTCCCCGTTTCAACAGTCGATGGGCATTCCGGCAAACTGATTTTTGGTGAGCTGGGTGGTAAAAACGTGGTGGCCATGCAGGGACGTTTTCATTATTATGAGGGTTACACTTTACAGCAGGTAACTTTCCCTGTTCGTGTAATGAAATTGCTTGGCATCCAAAAGCTATTTGTTTCCAATGCTTCGGGCGGCGTGAATCCCGATTTTGAGATCGGTGATTTAATGATCATCAATGACCACATCAATTTCTTTCCTGCAAATCCATTGATCGGCAAAAATATAAAAGAGATGGGGCCTCGTTTCCCGGATATGAGTGAAGCGTATAACAAGGCAATCATTGTAAAGGCGAAGAAAGTTGCAGCAGCCAATAATATTAAAGTACAAGAAGGCGTTTATCTCGGGTTATCAGGTCCAACCTTTGAAACCCCTGCCGAATACAAAATGGTTCGTATCCTGGGTGCTGATGCTGTTGGAATGAGCACCGTGCCTGAAGTAATTGTTGCGCGCCACATGGACATCCCTTGCTTTGCAATGTCGATCATTACCGACCTAGGCGTACCCGGAAAGATTGTAGAAGTGACCCACGAAGAAGTGCAACAAGTGGCTGCGCAGGCAGAAAAGAAAATGACAGTGATCATGAAAGAGCTGATGAAAGAGTTGTAAAGAAACTTTCATTTTTGATTTCTTTCACTGAACTTTATGCTAATACAAATTCCCATGCAAAAGTTCCTATTTAGCTTACTCGTCGTTATCACCTCTTGCACGGCAAATGCGCCGGCCCAATCTTATGATGAATTCAAAGCAAACATTCTCAAAACCAGAGAAGTGATTCAACAAAGCTATATGGCTGCCGACAGTTCCGGCAAGGATTCCATCATTACCTACTCTCAGGTATTTCTCAGAAACATGAGCCAGGAAATATTCACCTATTGGTATAATACCGAATGGGATTTTAATGGCATTACTCAGAAACCAAAAACCGGAAAAATCGCTTGCGGTTATTTTGTTACTACTGTGATCCGGGATCTCGGATTTAACATTCCTCGTTCCACCTGGGCACAATTGGCATCAGAAACGATGATCAAAAAATTAAATCCTTCTGTAAAAAAATATTCCAACAAATCCATTGAGGTCGTGATCGACTATTTCAAGAACCGACCGGATGGCATTTACATTGTGGGATTGGATACACATGTGGGCTTTGTGAGCAAGGAAGGAAAACAAATCAAATTTATTCATTCCAGCTATTACAAACCGAAGATTGGAGTGATGAGTGAAAGCCTCAAAGGGAATAATCCTATTAATGATGCGAGCTACCGGGTGATCGGGCAAATTTTCCATTACGAGATGACAAAAAAATGGATACTGAATGAAAAGTACGAATAGTTTAAGTATCTTTATAATAGAAACAATTACCATGAAAAAAAATTACATTTTCCTTTTGATCTTTATGCTCATCGCTTCTATCAATGTGAAAGCGCAATACAGCTCACAAAACATTTCCCTTTTGGGACACTGGTTTAATCCTGCGCAATTGCCGGAACCATCTTATGGTATTAAATACAACAGTGTCTGGGGCTGGGTTGACACCTCCGATTCCAATCGTGAATACGCCATATTAGGTTCCGGAAACGGTACTCATTTCATTGATGTTTCCAATCCGGTATTACCGGTAGAAATTGATTTTGTAGCGGGAAGAAGAAACCAGGTGATCTGGAGAGAATACAAAACCTATGGAAAATATTTGTATGCAATCAGCGATGATGGAGCTCCAAATAGTTTTCAGATCATTGACATGAGCTATTTACCAGATTCGGTGCATGTGGTGTACGACGATGTAACATTGTTTGAGCGTTCCCATACTTTATTCATTGATGGCGATAAATTATATTGCGGTAGTGTAACGCAACCATCAGGAGGAAGCTATTTCTCTATGGCAGTATACAGTCTTGCCAACCCTGAGCTTCCTGTTTTCCTTCGCGCATTAAATTCTGATGACCCTTCCATCACGCATGCACATGATATGCTGGTGCGCAATGATACCATTTATGCCTCCTGCGGTTACCAGGGACTTTACATTTACAAATACAATTCTACAGCTAATTTGTTTACTCCGATCAATTCGCTTGCGACTTATCCCGACCAGGGATATAACCACAGCAGCGCGATCACACCAAACGGACGCACATTGGTGTTTTGCGATGAAGTACCTGCAAACAAAGCTGTACGTGTGCTCGACATTTCCGACATTTCTAACATATCCATTGCCAGCACTTTCAAATCGAATGAAGGAGCTACCGCTCATAATCCATACATGTGGGGAACCAACCGAGTGGTAATTGCTTATTACCAGGATGGATTACAGATCTATGATATCAGCAATCCGGCTTCACCAAGTCGCACGGGCTACTTTGATACCGACACCATTCACGGATTGAATGACGGATATCCCACATCCAATACGTATCACGGTGCATGGGGTGCTTATATTGATCTGCCGAGCGGCAACTTCCTCGTTGGAGATATGCAAAATGGCTTATATGTATTAGATGCCAATCTTGCATTAGGCGTTCATGAAAACAATATCACAGCGAATAGCATTTCGATGTTTCCCAACCCAGCCGGAAATTATATTTCTGTCTCTGTAAAGCTGAGCAGTTCCGAAGAATTCACGTTTGAAGTGTTTGATATAAGCGGAAGAAAAGTATACAGCAAACAAGAAATGGTTTTTGCCGGAAACACTGTAAAAGCTATTCCATTAAGCCAGTTCAGCAATGGAATTTATGTGCTGAAAGTAAATGGCAAGGACATTCATTTCTCAGAGAAGTTCATCAAGCAGTAAGAAACTTAAACAAATAAAAAAGCTTCGGAATTATTTTTCCGAAGCTTTTTTTCTGATTCTATAGTATCTCTTTACCCCGGGTTTCACCATTCTTTTCAGGATAAGTAATCGTTGCATTCTTCATCATTTTGTTAATCCGAATCAGCTGCATAAGAATTCTAAACCGTTCTTCATGCGTTCGGTTAAGACGGATTTGAAACAGCTCTTCTTCCGAATAAAAAATGCCTTTTTTGATGGTCATTTTAATGATTGATTAAAGCTCAAAATTACAAAGTAATCCGCAAAATCTTCGCTATTTTCATCCCTTCCAGCGTCCATTTTTTTCGTATCTTTCGCGCTTTAAATAAGCATTCATAAAAAATGAGCATTTACGATAAATACGAAGCTGTAATTGGTTTAGAAGTCCACGCACAATTGTCGACCAGGAGCAAAGCATATTCCAGCGATTCTACCGAATTCGGTGTATTGCCGAACACCAATGTTAGTCCGACCTCTTTAGGTCATCCCGGCACTTTGCCCAAAGCAAATAAACGTGTCATCGAATATGCTGTTCGTTTAGGATTGGCTTGCAAAAGCAATATCCGTGAGTTGAACGAATATGCCCGCAAAAATTATTTTTATGCCGATCTTCCGAAAGGCTACCAGATCACACAGGATAAAACACCTATCTGCACCGGAGGATTCATTTCCATCAAAATGAGCGATGGCTCTGAAAAGCATATCAACATCACCCGCATTCACATGGAAGAAGATGCCGGCAAAAGCATCCATGATATGGACCCTTTTGATACGCTCATCGATTTAAACAGAGCTGGTGTTCCGTTGGTGGAGATCGTGAGTGAGCCGGACCTGCGCAGCGGAGAAGAAGCCTACCAGTATTTATTGGAAGTTCGCAAGCTCGTTCGTTACCTCGATATTTGCGATGGAAACATGGAAGAAGGAAGTTTGCGTTGTGATGCCAACGTATCTGTGAGATTGAAAGGCGCTAAAGAATTCGGCAAAAGAACAGAAACAAAAAACATGAACTCAATGCGAAATGTACAACGCGCCATTGAGTATGAAATAAAACGTCAGATCGAAGAGATCGAAAAAGGAAATGAGATCTCACAGGATACCATGGGCTTTGATGCCGTTGCCGGAATCACTTACCTGATGAGAAGCAAAGAAATGGCGAACGATTACCGCTACTTTCCGGAACCGGATCTTCAGCCGGTAGTGGTGACAACCGAATACATTGAAAATGTAAAGAAGTCGCTACCACCATTACCAAATGAGCTGTTTAAAAAATACCTTTCATTGGGACTATCGTCCTATGATGCAGGAGTGCTTACCGACTCCAAAGAGCTTGCTTTGTATTTTGAAGAAATCCTCGTTAATACAAAGAATGCAAAATCGGCATCCAACTGGTTAACGGTTCAGATAAAATCATATTTGAACGACAGCGCTTTGCATATTTCTGATTTTAAGATCACGCCTCAGCGTATTGCCGAGCTGGTGAACTTCATCGACAGTGGTAAAGTGAGTCATACCATCGCCACACAGAAAATATTTCCAAAGATGATGGAAGACCTTTCCAAATCTGCAGCCGACATTGCAACAGAAAATAACTGGATACAAGAAAGCGACAGCGGTGCCTTAACCGAATTTGTGAATCAGGCAATTGCTAAATTCCCCGATAAGGTAGTAGAATACAAAAATGGAAAAACAACCTTGCTTGGATTGTTCATGGGAGAAGTAATGAAACTTTCGAAAGGAAAAGCCGATCCGAAAATGGCAACCGAGTTAGTAAAAGAAATGCTTGAAAAATAATTAATTGATTTCCCAATGAAAACATCCATCTTATACCTGGCGTTCCCGATTCTATTGTTATCGGCATGTTCAGGCGGCAATTCAGAATCCGAAGCAGGATTCGAATTAAAAGGAAAACTAGGCAATGCACATGGCGACACATTGTACCTGGAGCAAATGGCAACCGACGGACTGATAAAAGTGGATACCGCGATCCTGGATGAGAACGGGGAATTCACAATGAATCCAACCATAAAAGAGATCGGATTTTATCGCTTGAAAACAAACGACCGGAACTTCGCCACTTTTATTTTTGATGTGAATCAGAAAGTTAATATCTCCGGCGATGTGGCCGATCTTGGAAACTCATACACGGTAGAAGGCTCACCCGATTCAAAATTATTCTGGGAAATTAACCAGGTATCTGCCGACAATTATCGCAAGCGCGATTCTCTTCAAAAAATATTTCAGGCATTCGTAAACATCACTAAAATGGATTCCATCCGCATCGACTCCATGAGTGATGCATTGGAAAAACCATATACAGAATTAGTGGATGTGCATAATCAGTACCTGAAAAACTTCATCGAAAAGAATTCTTCTTCTTTTGCAGCACTTGCCGCTATCCAACAATTACCACCGGAAGAATTCATGGACACCTATTTTAAACTGGATGAAGGCTTGTATGCTAAATATCCTGCATCTCCTTACATCAAAGCCTTTCACGAAGGCGTTGCCGCCAGCAAAAAAATAGCGCCGGGAACAATGGCACCGGAAATTAATATGAATACACCCGAAGAAAAGCCATTGGCACTTTCTTCCTTACGAGGAAAAGTTGTACTGATCGATTTCTGGGCATCGTGGTGCGGACCATGCAGAGCAGAGAACCCGAATGTGGTGAAAGCTTATAACAAATACAAATCGAAAGGATTCGATATTTACAGTGTGTCGCTTGATAAGGACATGGACAAATGGAAACAAGCCATCATGGCCGATAAGCTAAGCTGGAAAAGCCATGTATGCGATTTTAAATTCTGGCAATCGCCTGTTGTGGCATTGTATAACTTCAATTCCATACCTACCAATGTATTGATCGATAAAGAAGGAAAGATCATTGCTAAGAACCTTCGCGGTGAAGAGCTGGATAAAAAACTGGAAGAACTCTTTAAGTAAACGTTATGAAACATTTTTACTCACTCATTGCTGTATCTCTATTTTTCTCTAACCTCTCTGCTCAAACTTATTTTCAGCAGGAAGTGAATTACACCATCAGCGTAAAGCTCGACGATGTAAAAAATGAATTGAACGGCGATGAAAGCATTGAGTATATCAACAACTCGCCTGCGGATCTTACATTCATCTATATGCATTTATGGGCAAATGCTTACAAGGATAACTCCACAGCACTTGCCAAACAGATGGTGAACGGCGGCAATACCAAATTGTATTATGCCAAAGAGGAAGACAAAGGCTATATCGATCAGATCGATTTTAAAGTGAACGGGCAAACTGCTAAATGGGAGTTACTAAAAGACAGCATCGACATTTGTAAACTATACCTGAATGAACCTTTAAAAAGCGGGGGCAAGATAACCATCACTACTCCTTTTCATATTAAAATTCCTTCCGGGGAAATTTCCAGAATGGGACATATCGGACAATCCTACCAAATTACACAGTGGTATCCTAAGCCAGCGGTATACGACAGAAATGGCTGGAACCAGATGCCTTATTTAAACCAGGGAGAATTCTATTCAGAGTTCGGCAGCTTTGATGTAAGCATCACGCTTCCGAAAAATTATGTGCTTGGTGCAACCGGCGATATGGTGGATGGAGAAAAAGAATTGGAATGGCTGGAGGAAAATGTAAAAGCCACCGAAGCGATTACCACCTTCGATACAAAAGACTTAAGCTTTCCTGCATCGGATGCAGAAACAAAAACTCTGCGCTTCAAACAAAAAAACGTGCATGACTTCGCCTGGTTTTGCGATAAGCGATACCATGTTCTGAAGGGCGAAGTAATTACTCCGCATACAAAAAACAAAGTGACTACCTGGGTAATGTTCACCAATGCAGAAGGGAATTTATGGAAGAACAGCATTCCGTACATGAATGATGCGATCTATTATTATTCGCTTTGGAACGGTGATTACCCTTACGCTCATTGCACTGCTGTTGATGGCACTATCAGCGCCGGCGGTGGAATGGAATACCCCAACATCACCGTGATCGGCGCTTCAGGAAATGCTTTTATGCTCGACGTGGTGATCACGCACGAAGTTGGACATAACTGGTTTTACGGAATGCTGGGATCTAACGAAAGAGAACACGGTTGGCTGGATGAAGGATTGAACTCCTTTAATGAAAACAGGTATATCGAAACCAAATATCCGGATCAGAAACTGCTGGGTAACGTTGCAGATGGCCCTATCGGAAAAGCATTTGATCTGCAGCGCTACAAACATAAAACCCAATACGATCTTTCGTATCTATTTTCTGCTGCCAGAAATGAAGACCAGCCGATAGAAACACCTTCCTATGATTACACTTCCATTAACTACGGCGGAATTGTATATTCTAAAACAGCCATTGTGATGGATTACCTGATGGCATATCTGGGTGAAGAGGAAATGAACAAAGTGATGCAAGCGTATTTTGATGAATGGCATTTCAAGCATCCAATGCCGGAAGACTTCAGAAGATCGGTAGAAAAAACAACGGGCAAAAATCTAAGCTGGCTATTCGATGATCTGATTAAGACCACCAAGAAGCTCGATTACAAAGTAACCTTCGTTCATAAAAATTCTAATGGCTCCTGGGATATCGGTGTGAAGAACAAAGGCGGCATTGCAGGACCTGTTTTTATACAAGGAATGAAGGATGGCAAGCTGATCGGTGAAGTGATGTACGATGGCTTCAAAGGAAAACAGGCTTTATCGTTCCCCGTTGCCAGCATTGATTATTTCAAGATCGACCTGAGGGAAGACATGCCGGAGATCAGCAGAAACAATAATCGGATCAGGACAAAAGGTCTGTTCAAAAAAATCGAGCCGCTTAAATTACAATTTTTAGGCAGCCTTGACAATCCAGATAAAAGTCAGCTTTTCTGGACACCTGTTGCAGGTTGGAACAACTATAACAAATGGATGTTTGGGGTTGCGGTGTATAACAATATTTTCCCTCAGAAGAAATTCGAATTTGAATTGATGCCATTGCTCAGCTACAGCACACAGGACTTTGCAGGCTACGGGCACATCGCTTATAATATCTTTCCGAACAGTGCATTTCAACGCATCACGCTGGGCATCTCAGGAGCCCGCTATGCTTATTCCAACGATCCCTTCGATTTGAATTTTAACAAGATCGCACCGGAATTAACCTTGCAATTTAAAAAAGCCAAGCTAACCAACCCATATAATTTCACGATCCGTTATCGCAATATCACGATCATAGAAGATGGTTATAAAGGAAAGTTCGAATTCACTCCTCCCGTTTATTCTCCTACAACCATCACCACTAATTTCAATGATGTTAATTTCACTTTAGAGAAGTCGGATGCGATCACTCCTTTTAATGTCAATCTGAATGTACAGCAAGGACAGAACATTCTTAAAACCGGCTTGACCTTTAAATACTCTTTCAATTTCAAAAAGAAAAACAAAGGAATTGATGTTCGTTTCTTTGCGGGAACATTCATCGGCACTAATGCCGCCGATGCAGGGCCATACCGTTTCCGACTGAGCGGACAGCGTGGTTACCAGGATTATTTATATGACAATGTGTTTTTAGGCAGAACAGAAACAGAAGGGGTGCTTGCATCTCAGTTCACGGAAACAGACGGAGGGTTTAAATTTTATTCTCCATTGGGGCAATCTTCACAATGGGTAACCGCTTTGAACATTAAATCGTCTTTAGGTAATATGAAGATCCCTCTGCGATTGTATGCAGATATCGGAACAAGTGCTTCCGACGGGATCAGCAAAGAAGATGTTTTGTACAATGCAGGAATTTGCCTCTCGTTTAAAAAAGACGTGTTTGAAATTTATTTCCCTTTATTGATCTCCCAGGATTTCAAAGATTATAAAGAAGCGAATGGCCTTGAATATCCTGAAACAATCCGATTCACACTGAACCTGAACCTTGTCAATCCATTTAAATTAATACGGGAGTTTTCCTTATAAATTGAGCAGCAATAAAAAAATATACTTCGCCTCTGATTTTCATTTAGGTGTCCCCAGCTACGAAAAAAGTTTGCTGCGGGAAAAATACATTGTAAAATGGCTGGATGAAATAAAGCAAGATGCTTCGGAAATTTATCTGATGGGCGATGTGTTTGATTTTTGGTTTGAATATAAATACACAGCTCCAAAAGGATTCGTCCGCTTACTCGGCAAGATTGCAGAGATCGTTGATTCCGGAATTCCAATCACCCTCTTCACGGGCAATCACGATATGTGGATGTTTGATTATCTCTCCACCGAATTGGGAGTAACCATTCAGCGCAAACCGATCACCCGCGAATACAATGGAAAGAAATTCTATTTAGGCCATGGCGATGGATTAGGACCTGGCGACAATGGCTACAAATTCATCAAAAAGGTATTTGCAAACAAAGCCTGCCAATGGCTCTTTGCGCGCATTCATCCAAACCTTGGAATGGGTGTTGGAAATTACTGGTCGAAAAAAAGCAGGCTGTCCAACGGTCCGAAAGATGAACAATATGGCGGCGACGATAACGAGTGGCTGGCGATCTATTCAAAAGAAGTATTGAAAAAAGAACATTTCGATTATTTTATATTTGGTCACCGTCATTTGCCTTTGGATATAAAGCTCAACGATAAAAGTCGTTATATAAACCTCGGCGAATGGGTGAATTACAATACTTATGCAGTGTTCGACGGGCAGAACCTGGAACTGAAAGTTTATAAATAAAAAACTAAGGGCCGCGAATTTCTCGAATTTCACAAATTCTGAATGAAAAAATTCAACAACTATATTCGTGTTAATTTATGTAACCCCGGGCAAAAAAATCTGCACTTATCGATCATCAACGCTTTCTGCTGCAAAGCAATTACACTCCTTGTCATTGTCTTCCTCCTATTTGCAGGCGCCGCCGAAGCGCAGACACTCACACAAACAATCCGCGGAAACATCGTTGATACTGATACAAAAAAACCAATTGAAGGTGCTTCAATTACGGTTCGCCATTCTGAACCATTAAAAACAGCAAGCTCCGATGCGAACGGACAATTTCGTTTGAATAGTATCGCTGTAGGCAGATATGATCTTAAAATATCCTCCACTGGATATGAAGACAGGCTCATCTCCAGCCTGTTCATTAAATCGGGCAAAGAAACGGTATTGACGATTGAGCTACAATCCGCCATTGTAAATTTAAAAGTCGTGGAAATTAATAACAAGCCGACCGTGCAAAATGAAATGGCGACGGTGAGTGCACGTTCATTCTCAGTAGAAGAAACAAAAAGATACCCGGCGAGCATTAACGATCCGGCAAGAATGGTAATGTCGTATGCAGGTGTTACCAGCGGTTACGACCGCGACAATGCAATCATCATCCGCGGAAATTCGCCAAAAGGATTGCTGTGGATGCTGGAAGGCGTTGAAGTCCCCAGCCCTAACCATTTCTCTGCAACCGGTTCTTCCAGCGGATCAGTAAGCATGTTGAGCAGCACTGTGCTTGCCAATTCTGATTTTTTCACAGGAGCATTTCCGGCAGGTTATGGGAATGCAACATCGGGAGTGTTTGATATAAAGCTGAGAAACGGCAACAATGAAAAAAGGGAATACACAATACAAGCGGGCTTCCTCGGCGTGGACGTTGGCGCAGAAGGTCCATTTAAAAAAGGGAAAGGTGCTTCCTATTTATTCAACTACCGTTATTCCAGCACTTCCATCTTCAAAAAACTCGGCTACGAAATACAAGGTGATGCCATTCCGTTGTTTCAGGATCTATCTTTTAAGCTGTTCTTTCCAAGTAAAAAAGCGGGGTTGTTTTCAGTTTACGGATTGGGCGGATTAAGCACTGTGTCGCAACAGATCAGGAATAAAAAAGAAAGCTACGATTACAATATTGGAGTGGCCGGAATCACCCATCAATATGCACTGAGGTCGAACACCGTTTTGAAAACCAACATTTCCTTTTCCGATAAAAGCATTCAATACCGTTCCGAACAAAAAAATGCCTTTAACACTTTTCAATATTACCGTTCGGATTTTACAGATTATTCCCTGAACTTTTCCATGAATATCACTTCCCGCATCAATACAAAAAATGTAATAAAAGGAGGGATCACCTACAGCAACTTATTCTATAATTATTTTGCAGAAGATTATTATTCCTTCTCCCCTACCCGTTATATTCATTTAAATGAAGAAGACAACACCGACCTGACCCAGGCTTATTGCTCCTGGAAATACAGGATCAACAGTAAGCTTACGTTAGTCAATGGTGTTCATTTCATTCGGCTTGGATTGAACAACCGTTACTCCATCGAACCCAGAAATGCCATCAAATGGGAGTTCGGCAAAAACCAATCCCTGAGCTTTGGGTTCGGAATGCACAGCAAAACGGAGCCTTTGCAGACTTACCTGGATAAGACTGTGATTATAAGAGATACCTTGCAGCTAAACCATGATTTGGATTTTAGCCGATCACGACATTATATCATCAGCTACGACAAAGCATTTACCGAAAACCTGTTTTTTAAAGCAGAAGCATATTACCAGGAGCTTTATAACATTCCTGTTTCGGAAGACACTACCAGCAGCTTTTCTGCCCTGAATAATTCTGATGGATATTTTTATGGCAAGCTGCTGAGCACAGGAACCGGAACAAACTATGGTATTGAACTAACGATCGACAAGAAATTTTACAAGACCTATTTCTTTTTGATCACTGCATCCTTGTTCGAATCGAAATACAAGGGTGCAGATAAAAAGGAACGCAACACGGCTTTCAATACCAACTATGTCGGCAACCTGGTGATCGGAAAGGAATTGTGGCTCGACAAAAAGAAAAAGAACATTCTCAATACGAGTTTACGCGGTAACTGGACAGGGGGACGAAGATATACACCGATCGACCTGGAGAAATCAAAGTATTATAATACGGAAATCTTGAAAAAAGACGAAGCCTTCTCTGCAAAGATGGATGATTACTATCGGATAGATCTGCAAATCGGGTATATCCACAATCACGCGAAGTTCAGCAGTGAATTACGATTGGATATTCAGAATCTTACCAATAGAAAGAATGTGTATAGTATCTATTATGATGCTTCCGATGAGGAAATCAAAGAAACTTACCAGTTGGGACTCATTCCTGTATTAAGTTACAGAATTGAATTCTAAGCTCCTCCGCTTTCTGTCCCATCCATTCCGAAACCCTAAACGAGAAAACATCTTGCCTTGGCGTGAAAGATATCTTCCACGTCTCTGAAGACATCTGAACCGTCATTAAAGACATCTTCCGTGACGGGGAAGACATCTTCAGTGTCATCGAAGACATCTAAACTGTCATTAAAGATATCTTTTGTGACGGGAAAGACATCTTCTGTGTCATTAAAGATATTCGAACCGTCATTGAAGATATCTTCCGTGACGGGGAAGACATCTGAACTGTCATTAAAGACATCTAAACCGTCATAAAAGACATCTTCCGTAGCATAGAAGATCTTTTCCCCGACGGAGAAGGCAGCTTCCACCGATAAAATGAAAAATAGAAAAGGCTAAGCACTCAGCTTAGCCTTTGTTCGAGATAGAAACAGAAATAACTTTTTATCCGATCCTCTGCACCAGGTCGGCCAACCTGCTGGAATAACCATATTCATTATCATACCAGCCAATTACTTTGATCATGTTGCCAACCACCGAAGTAAACTCCGGATCATAAATACAGGAATGAGAATTACCAACAATATCTATTGATACAATAGGATCTTCGTTGTATTCTAAAATCCCTTTTAAATAGGTTTCACTTGCTTTTTTAAACGTGGCATTGATTTCGGCAACAGTCGCCGGCTTTTTAAGCACGCAGGTAATGTCGGTTAATGAGCCATCCGGCACAGGAACGCGCATTCCGCAACCACCCAGCTTACCATTTAAGTGTGGAAATATTTTTGTGATCGCTTTTGCAGCTCCGGTCGAAGTAGGCACAATGGACAATGCCGCAGCACGGGCTCTGCGCAGATCTTTGTGCGGCGCATCGTGTAAGCGCTGATCGCCGGTATAGGAATGTACGGTAGTAATATAGCCGTCTTCCAAACCCCAGTTCGCATCCAGCACCTGGATCATTGGCGCTGCACAATTGGTGGTACAGGATGCATTGGAAATAATCGCATCATCTTGTTTTAAAATCTCGTCGTTGACGCCCAGCACTACTGTTTTAATATCATCGGTGGCTGGAGCAGAAATAACCACCTTTTTAGCGCCTGCAGCAATGTGTTTACTTGCGGCTTCTTTGTTGAGAAAAAAACCGGTCGACTCAATCACTACATCAATATTCAATTCTTTCCAGGGAAGTGTCGAAGGATCCTTTTCCGCATAAACAGCAATTCTTTTTCCGTTTACCACGATGGCTTTTTCTTCCGCTTTAATATCTGCTTTAATGATTCCATGAACAGAATCGTATTTTAAAAGATGCGCCAGTGTTTTACTATCGGTTAAGTCGTTGATCGCAACAATTTCTATATTGTCGCGCTCTGACATAACACGAAATGAAACTCTTCCTATTCTTCCGAACCCGTTGATGGCTACTCTTATTTTTTTCATGCTGATTCCTTTCTTATTTGAACAAAGATATTGAAATACAATTGTAAGTATAAAATTATTCTTAAACCTCCCATTTGGCTTTAAAGCATCAAGGGAATTCTGTTAGTAAACAATTACCGGTTGGGATTTGTTCTTAATACTTTTCGTGAAAATAAATGTCCGGGCACTGCGATCTGCTTATATAAAAAAAAGACCATACCGGCAGGTACAGTCTCATTTGTTGAAGTATTTTTCATTTATTAAAAGATATGCTTCTCAGCATGATAAGAAGATCTTACCAGCGGACCGCTCTCAACAAAACGGAATCCTTTTGCCAAGCCGATCTCTTTGTATTTCGCGAACACTTCCGGGCGCACAAATTCTTTTACCGGTAAATGTTTTGGCGTAGGCTGTAAATATTGTCCGAGTGTTAATACGTCACATCCAACTGCTCTCAGGTCATCCATTGTTTCGATCACCTCCGCCTCCAGTTCACCCAATCCCAGCATCACGCCGCATTTGGTTTTCACTCCTGCATCCTTCAATCGTTTTAGAACTTCCAGGCTTCTGTCGTATTTTGCCTGGATACGCACTTCTTTTGTAAGTCGGCGTACCGTTTCCAGGTTATGCGAAACAATATCAGGCTTCACATCAATGATGCGTTGCAGGTTTTCCCACTTCCCCTGAAAATCGGGAATGAGCGTTTCAAATTTTGTTTGAGGGCTTACTCTTCGGATAGCGTTAATGGTTTCTGCCCAAATTCCTGAACCACCATCTTTCAGATCATCACGGTCCACCGAAGTGATCACGCAATGTTTTACATTCATCAGCCGAACAGACTCCGCCACTCTTTCCGGTTCTTCCAGATCAACTGCTTTCGGGCGACCGGTTGCAACATTGCAAAAGCCGCAAGAGCGCGTACAAATATTTCCTAAGATCATGAAGGTGGCAGTACCTGCACCCCAGCATTCACCCATGTTTGGACAATTTCCGCTTTCGCAGATCGTGTGCAATTTATGCTCGGAGACAATCTTGCGCACCTCAGCATATTCTTTACCGGTAGGCAACTTCACTCTCAGCCAATCAGGCTTGCGCTGAAACTTTCTTTCTTCTAATAGTGTATCTTCTGACATTGAAATTTTTGCTTTTTAACAGACAAGGAGAGATTTTCTTAAAACCATTTCTTACCCCAAACCATCTTAAGGTATAAGGTAGCAAATACTTGTTGTTTTTTACTGAAGGCCATCATGGGAAGAGCTACGGGGTATACATCTAACACAGCGCCTGTCTCGAGCGCTTTGATCACATTATATCTTTTTCCGTATTCGAAGCTCAAAGCAACCTTTCCATATCCTCCCGGATAGACTCTCATCTGATCTACTCCTTTAAAGAAAGAAGCTTTGCCATAGATCTGGGCAGGAAAGTGTTCATTCGGATCATATCTTTCTGTTGAAACAGTATTGATAGAGGGATCATGAGTAGGACGAATCACTTCCAGATAAACAGGTTTTGCAAATGCGATTGTAGCGCCAACAAAATAGGAGAACCGGATCTCTACATTCTTTTTTTCCGCTTTCTCAAACAAGATGTTTTGAAAACCGATGCCCGGACGAATCACCAAAAAAGAATTCAGCTTGCCGTAAACAAAGCCTTTGGCATTATCATAATAGGAGTTTACACTCTTGATTTCTTTGGGATGCTTAAAGTTCTGCGCTTCGATCTCCAGCATGCGTTTGCGGGTTCCATGGATATGATACCCTCTGCGGTAAGCAATTCCTAATCCTCCGGCGGAATGAACAAACAAGCTAAAGCTCGATTCATTTCTGTACAATACCTTCAGATCCTCTCCGCTTTGTAAACGCGTAAGATCATCTTTCAATTCCTGCGAAATGGCAGACAAAGAAAAAAGGGAAAAGAAAATAAATAGATACAGATTTCTGCGCATTAGCTACCTTTGCTATTAGAGATACCACAAATATACAAAACAAAAGATATTTATCCCACACATAACAACGATGAAAACAGCAAAAATTATATACCAAGGAAATCTTCGTACCGAATCAACCCATCTTCAGTCGGGCAAAAGCATTATCACCGATGCGCCAATCGACAATAACGGCAAAGGCGAAGCATTCTCTCCCACCGATATGCTGGCAACATCTCTGGGATGCTGCATGCTAACAATTATGGGCATTGTAGCAGGCCGCAACGAGATCAATATCCAAGGTACGACCATTGAGATCACTAAAATTATGAAAGCAGATCCACGACGTGTGGGGGAAATCATTGTTGAATTTACCATGCCGGCGAATTATAACGAAAAGGAGAAAAATCTGCTGGAACATGCAGCTCATACCTGCCCGGTGGCAAAGAGCCTCTGCGCTGACCTGGTGCAGACAGTTATTTTTAACTATCCGGCTATTTAAGGGCCGAAACAATGTTCTGGGTAGAAATATCGGAATGGGAAGTGGTATAACTGCACTTCCCGTTTTTTATGACCAGAATTTGAGGAGATTCATGAGAAACGCCATATTTTCGGGCAATTTCATCTGATAAAGCGCGGTAACGGATCAAATCAAGAAAATAAACAGGTATTTCATCAGAAAGGTTCCAGGATCGTTCCAAACGATCGAGCGCCATGGAACTGATAGAACAACGGGTGCTGTGTTTAAATATAACAACGCCTTTTACTTCAAGCTGATGGGATAATTGATCAAGCTCATTCAACTGCTCTTCAGCTGTTAACTGTAACCAATTCATGAAAATAACAGAATATTAAAGAGGGAGAGGGGACTCACTCACTTTGACCTTGTCAACTTTACTGGTTACGCCTGCACAAGGGGTATGCGACTTGCAAGAAGTTAAAAAAGAGCCCAAAAATAAGGCTGAGATGGCAACAAGTATGATTTTTCTCATTGATGAACAGTTTTTGTGAATAGTGATTAAATGGATTTTTCGGTTTTATCGGTAATGGTTTTCCCAGAATCAATCTTATTTATTTTACCGTAAGCCGCACAACGTTCATGACTTCTGCAGGATGTTAGAGTAGCACCTACAAAAATAATGGACAAAATAATTACAAAAAACTTTTTCATGTTCATCAGTTTAAATGATCTGTGTTGAATGCAAAATTAAAATAATTCTAGATTTAAGCAAACCATTTGTCGATTATTTTTTAAACAAAACGACAAAAAGACCTAATTTTGTCGCCAAAACGACCAGTATGGTAAAAGCGGAGATCCTCATTCATGAAAGCTGGAAACAGGTATTACAAGATCAATTCCTGGCGTCGTATTTTGCTAATCTGAAAGCTTTCCTGGAAAACGAAAAGAAACACCATATCGTATATCCACCTGGAAATCAGATATTTTCAGCCTTCAACCACACTCCTTTCGACAAAGTGAAAGTGGTGATTATAGGCCAGGATCCCTACCATGGCCCTGGACAAGCGCATGGTTTAGCTTTCTCGGTGAACCGCGGCATCCGTAAACCGCCTTCCCTCGTCAATATTTTTAAGGAACTACAATCCGACCTGGGAATTCCGGTTCCCCAGGACGGAAACCTGGAGCCCTGGGCCGACCAGGGAGTATTATTGCTGAATGCTATACTTACTGTAAGAGCAGCAACACCCGGCTCTCACCAGAAAAAAGGTTGGGAACAATTTACCGATGCAGTGATTAAGACCATTTCTGACCATAAAACGGGAGTTGTGTTTCTCCTATGGGGAAATTTCGCTCAAACCAAGGCCGAATTGATCGATAAAGACAAACATTTTATTCTTACCGCCGCTCATCCTTCCCCTTTGGCCAGAGGCGCTTTTTTCGGATGCAGGCATTTCTCCAAAACAAATAAAATACTGGAACACCAGGGCTTAATGCCGATCGACTGGAGACTTGAAAAATAAAAACAGCCTGCTTTCCAAAGGATCGCAGGCCATTCATTACCGGATAAAAACTATTGTTTGACCATTTTATGAACTTGTTTAGATCCTTCGGAGATCATTTCCACCAGGTAAACACCTTTCTCAAGGCCTGAAATATCCTTTTGAATGAAGCTTCTCTGGTTTGCCGGAACTTCTAAATCATAACCGATAACCATCATTCCCAATACATTTACAATCCGGATCATAACCGTTTCCTGTTTTACTGACTGAAGCGAGATCCCGAGCAGATCTTTTGCCGGATTAGGGTATATCAGAAAATCAAGTTGCCTAAGATCTTCATTCAGGCCTGTTGCAACCATGCTGATGATGTTGGAAGTATGCAGACAACTATTGAGATAGGTCACCTCCACATAATAGTTTCCGCCCGCGGTTGTGATATAATTCTGAGCATTGGCTCCCGGAATCAATGTCCCGTTCCAAAACCATTGGTAGCTTGCGGCAGAGGTTGAGCTCAGCACCAAACCCGATTGTGTGATCACCGGAGAATTGACTTCGCATTGCTGATCATAAGTAATGCGCGGTGAAGCTGCAAGTGAATCGTTAAATGTATCCCAGGCTGTGCAATTATCCTTTAAGTAATATTCCAGCCATAATTTCAGAAAGTCTGATACAGCATCCTGCTGCTGTGTTCTGGTGATGGTTGGCGCGGGCGAACAAGTAGATTGTCCGAATGAACAATTGAAATTGCTGTTTGCAAATTCGCAATGAGCGCCACCTTTTATACTGACAAACGTTTTGCAGGCGGAAGCCAGTGAATCATACATTTTAATCTGATGATCAGCCGGAGGAGCCACGCAATCATTTTGCCCGCTGAATACCAGGGCAGGAACAGTTACATTCTGGGCAGCGCCAATAGAAGAAGGAGTCGTATTGGCTGCAGCAAACGTCACCATGGTAGTAATACCCGGATTGCTTTCTGCAGCAAGAAAGGCGCTTCCGCCACCCATGGAATGTCCCATGATGGCTGACTTTGTATTGATGTGATTATATAACAGGGAAGCGGCATTTACAGCGCTTTCGCTTTGAAGCTTCGTGATCAGGAATTTCAGGTCCTTTCCGAATTCGGCATGGTTTGGACTAATACTTCCTTCAGTGCGGGGAAAAGCAACAATATATCCCTGTGGCACCAAGTCATCCCATATGTTTTGATAAGAATCCCAAGCCATTACAAACCCATGTCCGAATACAATAACAGGATAAGTTCCCGCCGAAACCGGCACTCCCGTTCCCGCGGTTGCAGCAGGATAATAGATCTCGGTTTGAATACTGCGCCCTCCCCTTGCCGGATCGGTATAGGTGATCTGAACATGGCCCACCTGATAGGTTTGCGCCTTCAACATTAAAGAGAAAAGCAAGAAAGCAAAAAGGATGATTTTTTTCATGATTGTTTTTTTTTACAAATGTACTTCCGGGAAAGAGGCATTAAAAGTCCTCTGTCAGGGGAAGTATCAGACCAGAAAATTCCGGGTCCTTCCGCTTCTGAGTCATCTGTGATGCCTATTGCCCTCCTTTTTTTCTCTCACTCAAGGAAGAAAATCAGAACCGTTTTGAATTTGATTTTTTTTGAGATACTTTCGAGCAGGAAAAAAATCATGCTGAGCATACAAAAAGTAATACTTCTGCTACAGGATTCGCATTATGAAGAATTCACGCTTCATTTGAAAAAAACAAATGCAGAATTACCCCACAAGCTTGTTACCGAAATTCGGAAGGATGGATGGGAACAAAAAGAATCCGACGATCTCTGCAATGCCGTTTATGGAACAAACGATGAGAAGAGCAAAAAGAAATTTTTTCAGCTGGTCCATTATACGTTCCGCCTCAGCTCTTACCTAAGCCGCAACTATCCTTCTTATCTCAGTCATAATATCTCATCCATAGAACACCTGATCAACAAAGGCAAGTTAGCGGAGGCGAATGCCCTTGCAGAGATTTTGCTGGATGTAGCAGAAAAGATCGAAGACTTCCCAACGGCTATTGCCGTACTGAAATATTTTGCTCAACAATCGTTCGTAACGGAAAATAAAAATGCTGCTATAAAAAACCATCAGCGCATCAGTGAACTGCTGAAGAACGAACACATCATCAATCAGATGTATTTGTACATGCGGCAAAACCTTAATTTTAAAGGAAAGAGTGTTCTGAGCGACAAAGAGATGGAAGAGCATCTGATGTTTTACGACAAATACCGCAACAATGAATCACTGAGTTTGCAGCTTTTAGGGCGATACTCCTATTGCCATACGCTGAACTATCTGAACGATGCCCGTTTTTACAGCAAGGAAACACTGGAGGAGATTGATCGCCTGATGGAAGATCTGGAAAAGAACAGCTTTATCATTTTTTCCTTTTCTGACGATATTCAATTGAATGTGGATTACCTGAAACTAAAGCACCTTCTTGGTTCATTGTCAGGAGATGAATTACAGAAAGAAGCCGCATTGCTAATCAAGCAAAGAGAGCCATTGCGTTTCTGGAAAAATTATGTAAATACGCCGGAGATCATTTACTTGAGCATACAGGTGAGTTATTTCCTGACACATTATTGCCGTGGTTATCGTGAAGGATACAATGAAGGCTTGCCGAAAGACGTAAAAACACAAATTGAATTTTACAAGCAAAAGAGCGCGGAGATCATTGCCAAACCCATTTGGAATGAAGGGATGCACGTGCGGTTTATTAACCTGAACAATATTTATTGCGGTTTTTTAATTCTTGGAACAAAACAGGACATAAAAAAAGCAACAGAGAAACTGGAATACCTGCTTGTGAATTTTCAGCAGATCGCATTCCAGCGTTTGCACGATGCACTGTTTGCAACCCTGATGCTGGGCTATTTCTTCCTGCAGGACCATGAAAAGATCCAGGAGTGCTACAAGCGTTTTGAGAAACTAACTGCAAACATCAATAAAAATGTGGAGAATGATTTTACGATCAAGGTGATCTATTATTCTTCCCAATGGATCAGCACTGAGCGCAAACAATATGTAGAAAAGCTACAGGGAATTTCTGATAAAATATCCGAAAACGAAAAACTGGATCATCTGCAAATCTTCATTGATGATGTGGCGAAGTATTTTGATATTCCAATGAAAGTCCTGAAATGAAAATAAGCTTACTCTATATAATGGCATTGCTGTATGTCGCTGCCGGGATCTATCATTTTGTGAACCCGAAGATGTATATGAAAATAATGCCTCCCTATCTTCCTTATCACCTTCCTTTGGTTTATATCAGCGGAGTGATAGAAATTATACTGGGCATTCTGCTGATCCCGGAAAGCACGCGACCCGTTGCTGCATGGCTCGTAATCGCAATGTTAATTGCAATTTTCCCAGCCAATATTCAAATGGCGGTTAAATTCTGGCAAAAAAGCAGTCCTTCTTTATGGATTGCGCTGCTTCGCCTTCCGCTGCAATTTGTATTGATATGGATGGCTTGGCTCTATACAAAAAGATAAATGCAAAAGCTTAAACTCTTCTTCTTTATCCTTTTTCTCACGCCTGTAATCTGTGCATTATTTGGAATCATCCATGATCATGTTACCTGCTCCATTTCAGAAGAGTATTATACAAAGTTTAAGTTCATACAATTCGGATTGATTAATAAAAGCATACCATCGCAACTAAGTTTCCGGGAAGGAGCTACTATTGTTGGAATCATGGCCACCTGGTGGATGGGGATCCCGATCGCTATAATGCTTGGAGGCATTTTGATGTTCTTTAAAAACGACGGCTCCTTGTACCGTCACTATGTAATAACAATGACCATTACTTTTGCGGTAACTGTGCTTGCCGCATTCGCAGGTTACCTGTATTGGAAAATACACTTACAACGCACAACAGTAAACTGGTACATGCCGGAAAACCTTCTTGACAAAGAAAGTTTTATTTGTGTGGGAAGCATTCATAACTTCAGTTACATGGGCGCTGTTGCCGGTCTAATGATGGCTGTGCTTTATCTGATCATACAAAAGGGGAAACAAACAGAGAATAAAAAAATACTGCGCTTCCGCGAATAATACGGTCGCAGTAAATAAGTACTGCGACCGTCCTCTCTCCTCTTAAAGCCTCTCAAACATGATAAACGATGAGCTATTATCATAAGGGCTTACACCTTTCAGCGTAAATATATTTTCATTTTCACGAAGAAAATGCCATCTGTTGTTATTGAGCTCCTTTAAAGGTTTTGTGTCGAATAGCAATCTAAAAACGGCATCCCCTCTTGACCATTTCCCTTTTTCCGAAATATTATCATAGGTGGCAACGGCTGTTCCGTTTGGAAGAAATTGAAATACATAACTCTTAAAATGATCGTTTATTTCATTGGAATGCCATTGAAATTTCGAGATCTTCCAACTGCCAGTTGTGATCCTGCTATAGCGCTCCATGCTTTTTTCTTCATTTGAAGAATCCTTCGCCTGCGCTTGTTTAGCGGCAGTCGGTGTTGGCTCCATATATGTTTTTTCGCAAGCTGCCAAACCCGCGATCATGGTAATTGCTATTCCGAGTATTTTTATCCTATTTATCATTTGAACCTCCTTTGTTGTTAGATTACATTTATTGATAAGGATACAAAACGACCGCCATATAAGCCTTTGAAAGCAACAAATCGTTATACGGGAAATCCGGGTATACAGGAAGGCAGAAAAAATAGTCGGGGGAAATTCCCGAATAGATTAATGTAGAATCATTGCCCTAAAAAAAACCCATCAGCGAACCAATGGGTATTTTTTATTTATAGCGTATAAATTAGTTTAAATAAGTCTTAGCCTTTTCAAGTGCTTTGGCAATGCCTTGCAAATTGCTTCCACCAGCATTCGCATAGAATGGTTGTCCACCACCGCCGCCCTGGATCTCCTTCGCGATGTCCCGCATGATCGTTCCGGCATTCAGATTTTTATCTTTCACGAGATTATCGGATATAATAATAGACAAGCTTGGTTTGCCTTTCACCTCAGCGCCGATCACCATGAATAAATTGTCCACCTGGCTGCGCACATCATACAGAAGATCTTTAATGGCATCTGCCGAATCAAGATCGATTTTCGCAGCAATAAAATTAATTCCGTTGATGTTTTGTTGTTTAGCAAGTAATTCCGTTTTTAATCCTTTTGCTTTTTCACGTAGCATCTGATCAATCTGCTTTTGCAACTCGGAATTATGTTCCATTAAACCTTGCAAACTTTTCACCACATCTTTCGGATTCTTCAGCATCGCTTTCACTTCGTTCACCAGAGCTGTTTGCTGATTAAAGAACTCTTCCGCTTTCACCGAAGTCATCGCTTCAATACGGCGAATACCGGCAGCAACTGCGCCTTCTGAAACAATTTTGAACAAGCCGATTTGTCCGGTTGCAGGAACGTGGGTCCCTCCGCATAATTCGATGGAATACCTTTTATCGAACGTCACCACACGAACCAGGTCGCCGTATTTTTCGCCAAACAAAGCCATTGCGCCTGTTTTACGTGCTTCATCAATCGGCATTTCTTTAATGTCGGATGAAATATTCTCACGAATCTTTTGATTTACCAGATGTTCTATCTGAGCAAGCTCTTCATCTGTTACTTTCGAAAAGTGTGAAAAGTCGAAACGCAAATGTTCATCATTTACCAAAGAGCCTTTTTGTTCGACATGTGTTCCGAGGATCTGGCGCAAAGCAGCATGCATTAAATGTGTAGCGCTGTGATTGTTCTCCGTCAATCTGCGTCGTTCTGCATCCACTTTCGCGGTAAAAGTCTGAGTGAAATTTCCAGGAAGCTTATCAGCAAAATGAATGATAATACCATTCTCTTTCTTAGTATCGGTGATCGTGATCGTTTCATTTGCCGAGTCAAGCACACCGATATCGCCCACTTGTCCACCACTCTCCGCATAAAAAGGAGTTTTATCAAGTACTACCTGGAACTGCTCTTTGCCTTTTGCTTTTACTTTTCTATATTGAATGATTTTTACTTCCGCTTCCAATTGCTTGTAGCCAACAAAATCTCTTCCACCTTCTTCTGATTTCCTGCCTTCCACCAGCATCCAATCGCCGGTATCAACAGCAGTTGCTTCACGGGAACGGGTCTTTTGTTTTTCCAGCTCCTTTTGAAACCCTTCTTCATCAATGCTTAAGCCGTAGCCTCTTGCGATCAGTGAGGTAAGATCGATCGGAAAACCGAAGGTATCGTACAATTCAAAGACGGTAGGTCCGTCAACAATTTGTCGTTTCTCTTTAATAGCCGTAGCACAAACCTGGTCGATGCGTTTCAATCCATTTTCTAACGTGCGGAAGAAAGCTATCTCTTCTTCTTTGATTACTTTTTCGATCAGCAGTTTCTGAGAAACCAGTTCCGGAAATGCTTGTCCCATTTGATGAGCAAGCACCGGCACCAAGCGGTGCATGAAAGGCTCTTTCAGGTTAAGTGACTGATAGCCGTAACGAATCGCTCTTCTCAAAATCCTGCGGATTACATAACCGGCTCCGGTATTGGAAGGCAATTGTCCATCCGCAATACTGAAAGAGATCGCACGAATATGATCAGCGATCACACGCATTGCAATATTAATGATCAGTTGTTTCGGATGTTTTTCTTCATCCTGTGGTTTGTAACGCAAACCGGAAAGGTCTTCGATTTTATCAATTACCGGTTTAAAAACATCGGTATCGTAATTGGATTGCTTGCCTTGTAATACACGCACCAAACGCTCAAAACCCATTCCGGTATCCACATGTTGTTTCGGAAGTTTCACCAGGGAACCATCCGCTTTGCGCTCAAATTCCATGAACACATTGTTCCATACTTCTATTACCTGTGGATCATCGTTATTTACTCGTGAAGCACCCGGTACTTTGGCGATCTCTTCTGCAGTTCTTCCGTCGTAATGAATTTCGGTACAAGGTCCGCAAGGCCCCATCTCACCCATTTCCCAGAAGTTATCTTTTTTATTTCCACGAAGAATACGTTCCTCCGGAAGAAATTGCTTCCAAAGATCATACGCTTCCTGATCGAAACCCAAACCATCTTCTTTGCTACCTTCAAATACGGTAACGTATAATCTTTCCTTATCTATTTTATAAATTTCCGTGAGTAATTCCCAGGCCCAGGTAATGGCATCTTTTTTAAAATAATCGCCGAAGCTCCAGTTACCAAGCATTTCAAACATGGTATGGTGATACGTATCCACGCCTACTTCTTCCAGGTCATTGTGCTTGCCGCTCACGCGCAAACATTTCTGCGTATCAGCCACGCGAGGGTATTTGATGGGAGCATTTCCGAGGAAAAGATCCTTGAACGGCGCCATGCCGGAATTATTAAACATAAGCGTGGGATCATTCTTCACCACCATTGGGGATGAGGGAACAATCTCATGTCCTTTGGATTTAAAAAAATCTAAAAATGTCTGACGTACTTTAGCTGATTCCATTTCTTACTATTCTCTATTTTAATGGGCGATAAAATTTTGGAAAATACCATCCAATTTGTTTTTGCCCCTTCATTATCTTCTATTCCCCTTTAACGGATTGCAAATTTAGTTTATTTGCGTAAATTCGCATTAGTTCATGACAAATAAGTTTAAGTCGGGAACCTGAATTTTTATATCTGACAATGAGTAAGATCAATTACAAATTCAATACAAAGTCGCTCACCTATGAAAAAGTGACTGTTTCGCTCCGTAAAAGGGTGTGGCAGGCGTTTTCCTATTTGGGCACTGGCCTTGTGTTCGCCACCATAACGATCCTTATTGCTTATAAATACCTGGACTCTCCGAAAGAAAAGCAGTTGCAGCGTGAAATTTCCGAGCTAACCCTTCAGTTTGAATTGCTGAACAACCGGATGGGCGAAGTGATGGAGGTATTGGATGATATTCAGGATCGCGACAACAATGTATACAGAACCATCTTTGAAGCAGAGCCAATTCCGGCAAGCATCCGTCAGGCAGGTTTCGGAGGTGTCGACCGCTACAAGGAGCTGCTGAGCTATAATAATTCCAGCTTGATGATTGAGACTTCCAAGCGCCTGGACAGGATCAGCAAACAATTGTATATCCAGTCGAAATCCTTTGACGAAGTAGTGAAGCTGGTAAAAGGGAAAGCACAGTTATTGGCTTCCATTCCTGCCATTCAACCTATTTCCAATGAGGATCTAAGACACCAGCCCTCGGGTTTTGGCTGGCGGACACATCCTATCTACAAAACACCGGAGTTTCACCCCGGAATGGATTTCGCTGCGCCGCAGGGAACAGAGATCCGGGCAACGGGCGATGGCCTTATAGAAAGGGCTGATGCTGCAGCACAGGGATATGGAAATCACGTGGTGATTGATCATGGTTATGGCTATAAAACATTATATGGCCATATGCTTAAATTTGTGGTACGACCAGGCCAAAAAGTTAAGCGCGGACAATTGATTGGTTATGTAGGAAGCACAGGATTATCAACAGCTCCACACGTTCATTATGAAGTAGTAAAGGGCGGAGAAAAGATGAATCCAATCAATTACTATTATAATGACCTTACGCCGGAACAATACCAGAAGCTGATAGAGCTTTCCGAACAAGCCTCTCAATCGTTTGATTAACAAGTATCAGGTAGATAGTAGTAAGTATCAGGTAGTAAGTATCAGGTAGTTGGGAGTTGGGAGTTGGGAGCCAACAAGACGAAAGCTTGCCCATTTGAAATACATTCTTATTTTTACAAAAAACACCACACAATACCCTTGCCTTATAAAGAAACCGATACGATCAAGTTATACTACACCATTGGTGAAGTTTCAGAAATGTTCCAGGTGAATACTTCCTTGATCCGTTTTTGGGAGAAGGAATTTGATATTATCAAGCCGAAGAAAAATAAGAAAGGTAACCGCCTTTTCACTCCGGAAGACATTGATAATTTTAAAGTGATCTACAATCTGGTGAAAGAGCAGGGATTGACATTGGACGGCGCGAAAAAATACCTGAAAGAAAACCGCAAGACGGTAAAGCATGAAAGTAAAGCGGAGAAAACCCAATTCTCTGAAATAGAAAACAAGTTAAGAGTAATTAAAAACGGGTTATTGGAACTGAGAGCTGAATTGTAATTATTTCACTTTGATGATCTGAACTTCACCCGGCTTTTTCGAGATCGCCAATTCTGTTCCATCCCTGCGGGCATCTTCATACACTTTCGCAACGCCGGCTTTCATGGCTTCGATAATTTTATCTATTAATACTTTAGATTCTTCCGGCGTCATCATGGCAATATCAGTTTGTATTTATTTTGGTCAATTACATTAATGCCTAACTTATCTTTCCTTGCAACCACTTCCATTATATCATCTGAGTTATCTGCAATTACCCACTCGTCACACAAAGTTAAGAAAATATTATTTAAATTTCTTAATCCTTTGTAATACCTTCTTTCAATTACTTCGTCAGGAATATTATGGCCTCCTTTTTTTACGCGCTGTGCCACCCTGTTCTTAGCGGTTTGCGGATGGTTCAGCCAGACAAATATCATGACAATCTCATAACCGTGCTGCTTGCATTCTTTTAAAAAACCAGCATAACTGAGTGTGGAAAGTGTTGTTTCCATCACAAAATCAACACCTGCGTGCATTAATTAATTCATTGATCCTGCTCAGCATGATCCTTCCGGCCTGAATGGCAACCGATTCGGGATTGTAAGGAGAAATCCCGCGTGCAATTAAATCCGCATTCACAAATTCAATGCAATTTAAAACGCCCGGCAACAAACTTTCCGCCGAGGTTGTTTTTCCTGCACCATTTGGTCCTGCTATGATATAAAGTATCGGCATTAGTAATATCGTTTCCCTTCCAGGTAATTCTCCACATAGTCTTTCACGCCTTCTTCCAGGGAATGGAATGGCTTCGAATAACCGATTGACTTTAGCTTGTTCATGTTCGCTTCCGTGAAATACTGATATTTATCACGGATATCGATGGGTGTATCCACAAATTCAATCTGAGGTGTTTTCCGAACTCCTGCAAAAGTGTTTTTCACAAGATCTAAAAACGTGCGTGCCTTCCCTGAACCAAGGTTATAAATTCCTGAATCTTTACGGTGGCGCAATAAGAAATAACACACTTCTACTACATCTTTTACATAAACAAAATCCCGCAGTTGCTCTCCGTCCTTGTAATCAGGATTGTGTGAACGGAATAATTTTACTACACCTTTTTCTTTGATCTGGTTGTGTGCATGCATGATCACCGAAGCCATACGGCCTTTGTGAAATTCATTGGGACCATATACGTTAAAGAATTTTAAACCAACCCAGAAGTAGGGTTTTTTCTCCTGCTTCAACGCCCATTTATCAAAATCATTCTTTGAATCTCCATAAGGATTCAATGGCTTTAACCGGTCAATCAGCGCTTCATTATCGTCGTAGCCAAATTCGCCTAAACCATAAGTAGCTGCTGAGGAAGCGTATACCATCGGTAATCCGAATTCAACGCAGGTGTTCCAAAGATCCTTGGTGTAATTCAGATTCAGACGGTCGAAAATTTCTTTATTGAATTCCGTTGTATCTGTGCGTGCTCCGATGTGAAAAACAAATTGCACCAGTCGTTGATTCTCTTTTAGCCACTGAATGAATTCATCGCGATGGATTTTCTGAGTGTATTTTTTTCCATCGAGATTTTTCATCTTTTCAGGATCCCTGAAATCATCCACCAGGATCAAATCATTAAAACCTTCCTTGTTCAGCTTGCTCACCAAACAGCTTCCTATAAAACCTGCTGCACCTGTTACTATTATCATCTTTCTAGATATGAGATTTAAGATATGAGATTTGAGATCTCACCAATTCTATAAAAATATTTGTTCGTTTATTTTATTGATCACGCCAACTTCCTGTGCTTTATCAAACAACAATTGCACCGCTCTCCTTCCTTCTGTTCCCAAATCGATGGAATAATCATTCACATATAAGGCGATGTGTTTGTACATCACTTCCTCACTCATCTCCTGTGCATTTGCTTTTACAAAGGTAAGACAGGATGCAGGGTTTGCAAATGCAAATTCCACACTTTTACGGATCAGACGATCCACTTTCCTTTTCAGCTCAAGCGGAAGCTCTCTTTTCGCGACAATGCCGCCCAAAGGAATCGGGGATTTCGATAGCGTCTCCCAATATTCACCAAGGTCGATGATTTTTTTTAAGCCTTTTTGCTCATAGGTAAAACGGTTTTCATGAATGATCAATCCGGCATCCATTTTACCATCTATAACAGCATTCTCAATTTCTGAGAACATCATTTCCGTTTTATTTTTTGCTTCAGGGTAAGCCAGCGACAAAAGAAAATTAGCGGTGGTGTATTTTCCCGGAATTCCAATTTTCAAAGAAGGGATTTCGGACTCCTTTATTTTATCATTCTTTGAAATGAGCAGCGGTCCGCAATTATTTCCTAAAGCACTTCCGGCATTCAGTAAATGATAGGGCTTTATTAAATGAGCATAGGCATGATAGCTCAGCTTAGTAATGTCCAGCTCGGCACGAAACGCTTTTTGATTCAATGTTTCCACATCCTCCATGAACACATCAAACTGCAAGCCCTCGGTGTCGATCTTGTTATGGATCAGCGCATCAAAGATGAAACAATCGTTCGGACAAGGACTAAAGCCCAATGTTAATCTTTCTGCGGAGGAACCTTGATTCATCTTGTATTATAAATTATCGAGGATCTCAATCACTTTGGCATTCAGGTTCTGAATTGCCAGGGGCATGTTCCAGTTTTCTTTATTTCTGCGCTCCACCATATTCGACACCGCACGGATCTGCACATAAGGGATCCGTTCATTTTCACAGGCAAACATAAATGCCGCGCCTTCCATGCTTTCAATAAAAGGGTGCAAACGATCATAAATCGCAGCAATGCTTTTTTCATTTCCATGTGCTGTATTCACAGTTATTCCCGTAACCTTTGGCAATGTTTCAATCACAACATTTATTGCACCCGTGTCGTTTTTGATCTTTGAAACACTTTCCAACTTTAAATCACTTAAAGTTAAAAAAACATCGCCATCCTCAGCGCCCAACTCCGAAAGCTGGTCTTCATATATATTCACGACTGTCCCAATCTCCAGATTCTGATTAAAGCTTCCACAAACGCCCAGATT
>DASWNK010000085.1:0-33399 GCA_036399275.1 Bacteroidia bacterium
GTGAACTCGCCTGTAACTAATAAGTATGCCGTAAGAACCAAAAAACCTCCACTTAACTCATAAATTGCGATTAACGGCGATGGTATTCTTCTTACAAGCAAACCATTGAATACCGTAAAAAAAGAAGAAGTAAGCGCAGCAAGCATTCCGAAAATAATCCCTAAAGCATATTGAGTTTCTACTTTAAAAATGATGGCTATAGCTCCAATGATGATCATACCGAAGGCAATTTCATAGCGGATGATCTTGCGCTTATAAAAAATAGGCTCTATAATGGAAGTGAATAAAGTGCCGGTTGCAAATGCCACCAAGGTGACAGATACATTGGAAACATTGATCGCGTTATAAAAGCAAAACCAATGAAAGGCTATGATAGCACCAATTCCTATCAATTGGCAAATATCTTTTGCTGGAAGACGGATCTTCTGCCGAGTAATGAGAAGATAGGATGCGACCGTAAGAACGGTGATCAACATACGAAACCAAACCAATTGATAAGCAACTACTCCTTCGATATTAATAAGCTTACCAAGGATCGGCGACCAGCCCCAGATGAGAACAATGAAATGTAAAAGAAGAAGATTCTTATTTTTAAAAAGCACTATAAAAAATTATTCGAATCGTTTTGAAATTTTAGTTTCAATATAATTACGTAGCTCCTCTACTTTAACTGTATCTACTACTTCAGAAGCAAAAGCGTGCATTAATAACTTTTTTGCGCTTGCTTCACTCAACCCTCTTGCACGCAGATAAAAGATCTTATCCGCATCGAGCTTTCCGGTTGAAGTTCCATGAGAACATTTCACATCATCGGCATAGATTTCTAATTGAGGCTTCGTATTGATTGTTCCATCATCACTCAATAAAATATTTTTATTGGATTGGAACGCATTGGTTTTTTGGGCATCCTTTCTAACATAAATCTTCCCATTGAAAGTTGCCGAAGATTTATCCTCAATTATTCCTTTATAAAGCTCATTGCTATTACAATTTGGTTTGCGATGATCCACAAGCGTATGATTATCAATTACCTGATTACCGTTGGTCAGATATAATCCATTCAAGTGGGATTCAATGAATTCGCCATCAAGCACAATATTCAGATTGTTTCTCACCAAAGAACCACTCAACGTAAAAGTATGGGTAGAAAATACGCTTTGCTTCTTTTGTAATATTTGAGTTGTACTTAGTAAATATCCCTGCTCTTCTTCTTCCTGAATTTTATAATGATCTACAACGGAATTCTCTTCCGCAACAATTTCTGTTAAAGCATTGCTGAAGGATTTGAATTTAGAATCAACAGTAAGATACGACTCTACAACTGTCGTTTGTGCATTCTCCTCTATTACGATCAGGTTACGTGAATTTAAAATAGCCGAAGAAGAAACGGAAGCAATATGTAAAATATGGATCGGCTGTTCAATCACTGCACCTTTCGCTACATGAATAAAAACGCCTCCCTCTGCCAATGCTGTATTTAAAGCAATAAACGGATCGGAGTTCACACCTGCAGATTTCGAATAATATTTCTGAAAACAGTCATCGGATAAAGCATCCGAGATATTTTTTATTAGTAAGCCTTTCGGCAATGTTGACGCAATTTGGGAATACTCCTTATTAAGAATTCCGTTTTCAATCACAACAACAATTGCATCTTTTAAAAATTTTGTCTTTTCAATTTGCTGGGTGGTCAATTTGTTTTTAGCAGATAAAGAAAACTCTCCTTTCAACACTAATTCCATGTTCACATACTTGTATTCTTCACTCTTGCGATTAGGAATTCCTTGTGTGGAAAAGGCTTCTAAAGCCGTCTCACGAATACTTAGGTCACCAAAAAGAGTGTTTTTCGCAGATTCAAATTCAGCAATCAGCTTATCTTTTATTGTCATTGTTTTTAAGCCTGCTTCCATTATGCGCCTACTTCTTCTTTAATAAAATCGTATCCTTTTGCTTCCAGTTCCAATGCTAATTCTTTTGGACCGGATTTAACGATCTTCCCGTTATAGAGAATGTGTACCACATCAGGAACAATATAATCCAACAAGCGTTGATAATGCGTGATCACAATAGTGGCATTGTCTTTTGATTTCAATTTATTCACGCCGCCTGCGACGATACGTAAAGCATCAATATCCAGTCCGCTATCGGTTTCATCCAAGATCGCCAATTTAGGCTCAAGCATCGCCATTTGAAAAATCTCATTCCTTTTTTTCTCACCACCACTGAATCCTTCATTCACAGAACGATTTGCCAGTTTGCCATCCAGCTCCACTAATTTTTGTTTCTCCTTTAAACGTGCTAAAAAATCCTTGGCTTCCATTGGTTCCAACCCTTTGTATGCGCGAATTTCATTTAAGGCTGTTTTCAGAAAATTCACATTGCTCACTCCCGGAATTTCAACCGGATATTGAAATGCAAGAAAAACACCTTCCCTTGCTCTGTCTTCCGGAGCCAATTCCAACAAGTTCTTTCCGTTGAATATTATTTCTCCTTCTGTTACTTCATACTCTTCACGACCCGCCAATACCGACGATAATGTACTTTTACCAGAACCGTTTGGTCCCATGATCGCATGAACTTCTCCAGCCTTCACTTCCAGGTTAATCCCTCTCAGAATCTCTTTTCCGTCAATGGACGCATGTAAATTTTTAATACTTAACATATACTTTAAAGTTTATCCAACCGAACCTTCTAAGCTAACAGCAAGTAGTTTCTGAGCTTCCACAGCAAATTCCATTGGTAATTTATTTAATACTTCTTTGCAATATCCATTTACGATCAATCCAATCGCCTTTTCATTATCAATTCCACGCTGCTTGCAATAGAACAATTGATCTTCACCAATTTTGGAAGTGGTGGCTTCATGTTCCACTATGGCTGATTTATCTTTTATTTCGATATATGGAAACGTATGAGCTCCGCATTTATCGCCCATTAGCAAGCTATCGCATTGTGAAAAATTACGGGCATTGCTGGCCCCTTTAGCTATCCGGACCAGTCCTCTGTAACTGTTATTACTAAAGCCTGCCGAGATTCCTTTTGAAATAATGGTGCTTCTGGTATTCTTGCCCAAATGCATCATTTTTGTTCCCGTGTCGGCTTGCTGATAATTATTGGTAACAGCAACTGAATAAAATTCACCAACTGAATTATCGCCTTTTAAAATCACAGAAGGATATTTCCAGGTAACGGCAGAGCCTGTTTCCACTTGTGTCCAGGAGATTTTTGAATTATCTTCCAGGCAGATTCCGCGTTTGGTAACAAAATTAAAAATACCACCTTTTCCTTCTTTGTCGCCAGGATACCAGTTTTGTACTGTACTGTATTTTACTTCAGCATTTTTGTGCGCTATAATTTCTACCACTGCCGCATGCAATTGATTTTCATCTCGCATCGGAGCAGTACAACCTTCCAGATAACTGACATAGGCATCTTCATCGGCAATGATCAATGTTCGCTCAAACTGGCCGGTTCCGGCAGAATTGATCCTGAAATAGGTGGAAAGTTCCATTGGGCAGCGAACGCCTTTTGGAATATAACAGAATGAACCGTCTGTGAAAACAGCAGAGTTCAAAGCTGCATAAAAGTTATCGGTATAAGGAACAACCGAACTCATGTATTTCTTTATTAACTCAGGATGTTCCTGAACAGCTTCACCAAATGAGCAAAAAATAATCCCCTTTTCAGAAAGCGTTTCCTTAAAAGTTGTTTTAACAGATACGCTATCCATAACAATGTCGACAGCGATTCTGCTTTCTACACCGCTCAGACGCTTTTGCTCTTCAATAGAAATGCCAAGCTTTTCGAAGGTTTTTAAGAGTTCAGGATCTACTTCATCCAGACTGTTCAACTGCACTTTGGGCTTTGGAGCAGAGTAATAAATAATATCCTGAAAATCCGGCTTTGCATAGGAAACATGCGCCCAATGAGGTTCTTCCAATGTTAGCCAATAGCGGAATGCTTTCAGGCGATAGTCTAACATCCACTCTGGCTCATTTTTCTTTTTAGAAATAAAGCGAATAATGTCTTCGTTTAACCCCTTCGGAGCATTGTCAGCTTCAATATCGGTAACAAAGCCATACTTATATTCCCCACTAATCTGCTCTTCTAAAATTTCGTTTGCCATTTTTTTATACTCCAAATGATTCTCCGCAACCGCAAGTTCTACTTGCATTCGGATTATTAAATACAAAACCTTTTCCGTTCAATCCACCGGCGTAATCCAACTCGGTGCCAATCAGGTATAAAAAGCTTTTTTTGTCAACGGCTATCTTTATGCCCTTATCTTCGAATACCTGATCACCTTCTTTGATCTGGTCATCAAACTCCAGCTTATAAGAAAGGCCTGAACATCCGCCACCATCAACCCCTACACGAATAAATGTTCCTTCGGGGCGATTTTCGTTTTTTATTAAGTCTAACGCATGTTGCTTTGCGTTCTCTGAAACCGTTATCATTTTTTATATTATTGAATATGAGTACATTAAGCATTATTCTTATTTAGATTGAATCTAAATCCAGTACAAAAATACCTAATTTAGGGTAGGGAAACAAGTATTTTTCAAAGTAAATATCTGAGACCATTTACATGACCCTTGACAATTTGTTGCCTCCTTCCGAACACGGAAATTTAAACCATGTTAGTCATTGAGCTTTGCGCATAATTATCCTAGCTGTAAAGCAAAAAATCCTAAATTTGGCGACAGTATTAAAATCGGTATAAAGATGTTTTATTATAAAAAATGGGCTATTGTGGTCCCAATGGCGAATGAAGAGGTTGATTTCAAACCATTTATTGAAATGCTTAACTTTGTTATTGACGAGCTGAATCCCGGTAATGTTTATTTTGTGATTGACAAAGCTTCCAATGACCGCACGCTTGAATTATGTCAGGAACTATCAAAAAAGGACAGCAGATATGTTACTGTATGGGCACCACAGAACAGAAATGTAGTAGACGCTTATGTGCAGGGATTGCGGGTAGCCTATGAAGCCGGACACGATATTATTATTGAAATGGATGCAGGCCTTTCTCATGACCCCCGCGCAATTCCAATGTTTCTTCGTGTTTTGAATGAAGGAAACGAATGCGCTTTCGGAAGCCGTTTTATTAATGGTGGTTCAATGGGCGACTCCCCATTTAAAAGACGTATGCTTTCGAAGACCGGAACTGTTTTGGCAAATGTTTTATTAGGAACCAACTTACGCGATATGACTTCGGGATTCCAGGGTTTCCACCGCGATGTAGTAGGTAAGATCATAACACATGATTTTAAATCCAAAGCTCATTTTTATCAAACTGAATTACGCTACTTATTGCGTAAGAGAAGAATTTTTGAAGTGCCAATTCATTACCAGGCACCTTCTCCCCGCGTTTCAAAAAATGCCATTAAAAACGCTTATCAAACCTTATTTTACTATTTCTTTCTACGTTTATCGGGCAAAAAACCAACCCTTTAAATGTGAATGCACTTTTGAATGTTAAAGAAATTAAACCAAACTTATTATGAAAAAATCTCTCATCATTACTTCCATTGCCAACGACAAGCATCCGATATTAACTCAGTTTGCTGCAGAATGTAAAAAAAGAGATTTCGATTATATTGTCATCGGGGATACAAAATCCCCCGATGAATTTCAAATGGAGGGCTGCGATTTCTGGAGTATTGCACGCCAGCAAACATTGCCATTTGAGCTTGCTTCCATTACACCAACCCGCCATTATTCCCGTAAAAATCTAGGATATCTTCTGGCAATTAAAAACGGATCTACGGAGCTGGTAGAAACGGATGACGATAATATTCCAAGAGAAGAATTCTGGCAGGAGAAAAAACGTGAAGTAACAAGCTCGTATTTCGAAAATAGCGGATGGGTGAATGTTTATCATTATTTCACAAAGAACATGATTTGGCCCAGAGGCTTTCCTTTGGAAGAATTACAAAAAAAACAAATTGATCTTTCGACATTAAAAAAAGTACCGGCTATTTGCCCCATTCAGCAAGGTTTGGCAGATGAAAATCCGGATGTCGATGCAGTGTATCGCTTAACCTATCCTCTACCGCTTAACTTCGAGCTTAAAGAAAAATTGGCCTTGGGCAAAAATGCCTGGAGCCCGTTTAATAGTCAGAATACCTACTGGTTCAAAGAAGCATTTCCTTTAATGTACCTTCCTTCCTATTGCAGCTTCCGGATGACGGATATCTGGCGCAGTTATGTTGCTCAGCGGATTTCTTGGGAATGCGGCTGGAATATTCTATATCATGAACCGACCGTTTGGCAGGAACGCAATGCCCACAACCTGATGAAGGATTTTGAGGATGAGATTCCAGGATATTCTAACAATTTCAATATCTGCAAAGAATTGCAAGCCCTATCCTTAAAGCCCGGACAAGAAAATATCTGTGACAATTTAATCACTTGTTACCAGAAACTCATTGATATCAATGTGATTGGAAAAGAAGAAATGATACTTCTGAAAGCCTGGATCAGCGATATCACTAAATTGCTTTAAGCAATAATCTTAATATTTAATTTCATACAAATCGCACTTTTCAAGCGTGCCAATTGTTTTCACCAAGCGTATCTTTTCCGGATAGGCGTCATAAACAGGTCCGATCATTCGGTGCACTGTATTAATAACCATTCCATTATTCTTCTTAGGATTCATCCTGAGACTTGCCAACATTACATATTGCACATTCAATTTCTTCCAATTCATTAAAACAGTATCTGCATTCATTGTAGTAACAATGTATTGTCCCACAAACTTCTTTCCATTACCATAAATAAAGGACATAGCAGGCTTTCGTGAAATCACCTGGGCTTCTGCCGGCAAACTATCAGCACAATATTTACTCATTTTTAAAAAATTCTCCCAATCCGGAGTATAGCTGTAATAAATATCCCCGCTCAGATTTTTCTTTAGTGCAATCACATTTTGCTTTGCCAAAACCGTTGTTTTTCCTATAGTGACAACTAACATAATAGCAGCAAAAATTATAAATATCCCTTGAAGGCCTTTCACCCTTTTTGCCAACTCATAAAAGCCAAAAAACAACACCATAAATACAAGTGGCGTCACAATAATGATAAGCCTGTCCTGCATATTTAAGGCCTGCACACCTATAAAAATACCGCCACAAAGAACGGCTAGATATATACTGGAGAAAAACACAAACTTATTCTTCTTATAACTTAAAAATGTAAATATCCCAAAAACGAGCGCAGTAATATAACTTAAGGCAGGAATGATGCGGCTCATATCATATTCGAAGCTGCGGAGATTCATTATCCGATAAATGTGAAGCGAGATATAGGTGTTGAAATTATTGAAAAACCGATCAATCATTCCGCCAAAATCTTCATGTCCGGCAAGAGGTTTATAAAGATCCTTCCGCAACATCATCTCCATCTGATTGCTTGTATTTTCGCCAAAGGCGGAAGTAGTAATCAATTGATACAAAAATCGAAATGCAAAAAACATAATGACAGCATAAGCAACTTGCTTGTAATTTTTTGTGAAGAGAAAATACATCACCACGCCCCCAACAGCAATAAAACCGATACTTTTGGAGATCGCCAGTAAAACAAACATCAATCCAAATATGAGCCACTTGCCATAATTTTCCTGAAACCCCGACAGTAAGCCAGAATCCTTTTTAATTGAATCAATGATCCTGAATGTCACATACAAACAAATTGACTGAAGAAAGAGAAAGAACGTTTCAGTGAAGGTTTGACTCGCGTAATAAAGAATGAAATTATTGAACGAAATAAATGTAATCAATGCAAGGAGTACCAGATAAGGAATGCGTTTTCTAAATGTGAAATAGGTAACACATACAAATCCAAACTGACAAATAACCGAGAACATTTTAAGCGCCACCACATTCAAGCCGAATAGTTTCACAAAGAATGAAAGTGCCACCGGATAACCCGGACCCTGGAAATAAGGATACTTGCCCTCATGAATAAATGACCATGCGCGCTCTATATAACTGGAATCATCTCCACCATCAGAAACTTTGGAATCAAACATTAATAAAGAAAACAAGGTTGACAAAAACAATAAGGAATAGAACACCTTCTTCTCATGCTTTTCCAGCCAACTATTCAGACGATCCAAAAGATCCATCTTTGCAGGTGTTTTCGCAACTTCTTTTCTTATACCCGGAGATGATTTAACGGCTTGTTTCTCTTTTTTAGACATATCTTGCATTGTTAACATCCTAAAATTAACTAAAAAAAAGATATCTCAAAATAATGCTTTTAATACCTCGTTAGTTTTGTAGCATTCACAGATAAGCCTTACTTTTACAGGATAAACAAAAAACATGTTAGAAAATACAAACCGCACCGAATTGAGTGATTTAGGTGAATTCGGATTAATAAAGCACCTTACTCAATTTATTGAAATTAAAAATGAAAGCACGGTAAAAGGAATCGGTGATGATGCTGCTGTGATCGATTATAAAGGAAAACAAACAGTGGTTTCAACCGACATGCTGGTGGAAGGCGTTCATTTTGATCTGGCCTACATGCCTTTGAAACATCTTGGCTACAAAGCTGTATCAGTAAATGTTTCGGATATTTATGCGATGAATGCTTCTCCGAAACAAATTACCATTTCACTTGCAATATCTAACCGATTTTCGGTGGAAGCCATGGAAGAATTGTATTCTGGTTTCATTATGGCGGCCGAAAAACACAAAGTGGACATTATAGGCGGCGATACCACCAGCTCGCGCTCCGGACTGGTAATAAGCATTACGGTACTTGGTGAAGCGAACCCTGAAGATCTTGTATATCGAAATACTGCCAAAGAAGGTGATCTGCTCTGCGTGACCGGTGACCTTGGTGCAGCATACGTCGGCTTACAACTATTAGAGCGCGAAAAACAAATATTTCTGGAATCACCAGGGGTACAGCCCGATCTGGGAGGCAATGATTATATCCTCGAGCGACAGCTAAAACCTGAGGCAAGAAAAGACATTCCTCTTTTACTCAAAAAATTGGAAGTAAAACCAACTTCTATGATCGACATTTCTGACGGACTCGCGTCGGAAATCCTACACATTGCAAATCAATCAAACGTAGGATGCAATCTTTACGAAGAAAAAATTCCGATCGACCCATCCACTTATGCCGCTGCAAGGGACTTTAACCTCGATCCCACCATTTGTGCACTCAATGGCGGAGAGGATTATGAATTGCTCTTTACGATCGATCAGGCTGATTTTCCAAAGATTAAAGCAAACCCCGACATCACTGTGATTGGCCACCTCACTAACAATAAAGAAGGCGTAAACCTCATCACAAAAGGTGGTACATCGATTACACTTACTGCACAGGGCTGGGATTCTTTAATTAGAAAGTAAAGTTTTTGTTTATATTTGAATGAATGGCAAAAGCAAAAAAATCTTTTTTATTCTTCCGCATTACAGCACTGCTTCTACTGCTTGCTTTCAAAAGTGAGGCACAGTCCACCTTTTTCCGCAATTATTCGGTGGAAGATGGCTTGCCTTTTATCAATGTATCTACCGTATTTCAGGACAGCAGGGGGAATTTATGGAGTGGTGGATACGGCGGACTTAGTAAATTTGATGGTACATCCTTCACTAACTTTTCTCCAAAAGAAGGCCTGCTGAATCACTATGTAACAACTATCAGTGAAGACAATCAGGGAAACTTATGGATCGGAACCATAAGTGGTATCAATAAATACGATGGAAAATCATTTACTGGATTCACTAAAAAAAACGGGCTCATCAGTAACTCGGTTACCACTTCCATCAAAGACAAAAAAGGCGATCTCTGGTTCGGTACAGATAAAGGAATATCAAAACTGACCGACGGAGTATTCATTAATTTTTCCGTCATAAACGGATTGGTGGGGAATTCAGTAAAATGCCTCTTTCTTGATAAAGCAGGTAATTTATGGATCGGCACCTCCGAAGGAATAAGCGTTTTTGATGGAAAGAAATTTACCAATTTTACTACTTCAAATGGCTTGTCAACCAACATTATTAATGGTATTTCGGAAGACAAAAAAGGAAGCATCTGGATCGCAACCACCAACGGCATTTGCAAGCTCAGCAATAAAGTCTTCACCTGTTATAACGAAGACCAGGGCCTTACGGATAATAATGCGACCTCTATCCTTGTAGATTATAAAAACACTCTCTGGATTGGAACAAGCAAAGGATTAGTAAAATTTATTGACGAAAAATTTACGAAATACTCCATTAAAAGAGATCAAAACAGTAACCTCGTAAGCTGCCTGTATGAAGATTATGAGCACAACCTTTGGATTGGAACATACTCCGGGTTATTTAAATACAGGGGAAGCCCGTTTGTTACGTATGGTATACATGATGGATTAACAAACAATTTTATTTTTGGAGTTCTTCGCGATTCGAAAAATAATTTATGGGTTGGTTCACAAGGCGGTGGCTTGTATAAATATAGCCAGGAAGGTTTCGCTCAATACAATAAATCAAACGGGCTGGATGCGAATGGCGTAAATATGATCTTTGAATTTTCTCCCGGAATATTGTGGCTGGGTACTGATAAAGGATTAATGATCTCTGATGGCAAAACCTTTTCGAAAAGGCAAGATACTTCTTCGGTTTGGAATGCTTCCATCAATGTCATTTATAAAGACTCAAAAAACAATATCTGGCTGGGAAGCGCCGGAAGAATCTATAAATATGACGGAAAAACATTCAGTTGCTTTTTCTTAAAAGGCCTTGCCGAAAAATTTGAGATCTGGACAATTATTGAAGATAAGCAGGGAACTGTCTGGATAGGCAGCTACCAGGGAGGTTTATTTAGATATGATGGCAAAACATTCGTGGAATATTCCAGCCAGTTAGGCTTAAAAAATGATTCATACCTGGCTTCATTGGTGGATAAAGAAGGGAATCTATACTTCGGCGCATTGGATGGACTATGGATGTACAATCCTTCCACTCCCGAAAAAAAGCCTGTTAATTTCACATCGGACGATGGTATGAGTTCAGACCTGGTGTATTCATTGACGTTTGGTTCATCGCAAGATGAGATTTGGATCGGGACCAACCAAGGTTTGAACCGGCTCAACATTGATGTCTTCAAGAAAAAAGGTCTTAAGGACATTGTACAATTTGGGAAGCAGGAAGGTTTCTCGGGCGTTGAATGTAACGGAAATGGAGCGTTTAACGATAAAGATGGCTCTATCTGGTTTGGCACGGTGTACGGTTTGATAAAGTATGATCCGAAAGAATACATTGCAAACATTTTTGAATCAAAAATAAGTATCACCCAGTATCGGCTATTTTATAAGGATACTGTTCTATCCGATAAAACGCATCTTGCCTATTCCGACAACAGCATTACATTTAATTATTCTGGAATCTGTTTAACCAACCCGGGGAAAGTTAAATATTCACATATTCTCGAAGGTTTTGAAAAAAGCTGGTCGCCTCCTTCAAAAGAACGGTTCGCCACTTACTCCAACCTGCCTCCCGGTAAGTATGCATTTAAAGTTGTTAGTTCAAATAACGAAGGAATTTGGAACAAAAATCCGGCAATATTTACGTTTACCATTGATCGACCATTTTGGAAAACATGGGTCTTCATGCTTTCCAGCAGTTTTGTATTGATTTTCGCCTTGCTTTTTTCTATCCGCTTCCGGATTCGACGAATCAAGCTAAGGGAAAAGCGTAAAACCGAGCTTAATAAAAAAATCGCAAACATCGAATCGCAGGCATTGCGCGCGCAAATGAACCCGCATTTTATTTTTAATACGCTAAGCTCCATTCAACATTATATTTCAAACAATGATACGGATGCCGCTTTAAAATACCTGTCCAAATTTGCCAAGCTTATGCGAAGGATCATGGACAACTCAAAACAGCCAATGATCGCTGTTGCGGAAGAAATAAAGGCCCTGGAGCTTTATCTTGAGCTCGAGATCATGCGCTTTGACAAAAAATTTGAATATCATATCGAAGTAGACCCGGATATTGATCAAACATACGACCGGGTTCCATCTATGCTTATTCAGCCGTATGTAGAAAACGCCATTATTCACGGTCTTCTGCCAAAGCAAGGAAACGGAAAAATTTCAATAACTTTACAAAAACAAGGAGATACTATTCAGTGTACAATCGAGGACAACGGGATAGGGCGACAGAAATCACTGGAATTTAAAAAGAACAGAGTGCAGCAACATAAATCAATGGGAATGAGTATAACGCAGGAACGTTTGGATATTTTAAATTCCAGTCTGAACAGCAATATCAACTCCGAGATCATTGATTTGTTTGAAAACGGAGAAGCCGCCGGAACGAAAGTAAGGTTGATTATTCCGCTTGAAGCCAATGAAAATTAAACGTACGATAAACCGGAACTAAACTACTCCATAAATGATAAAAGCAATAATTGTTGATGATGAATTAGGCGCACGCGAATCATTATCAAAAATGCTGGAAAAGAACTGCAAGCAAATTGAGATCGTTGCAAAGGTCGATTCCATGTTGAGTGCTTTTGAAGCGATCACCAATAAAAATCCCGACTTGGTCTTTCTCGATATAGAAATGCCCAATGGAAATGCTTTTGATCTGTTAGAGAAGTTCAAAGAGATCAATTTCAATATTATATTTACCACCGCGTATGATCATTACGCTATTAAAGCGATCAAGTTCAGCGCAGTGGATTACATTCTGAAGCCGATCGATCCCGAGGAGTTGGTTGTGGCGGTTAAACGCTTTGAAGAGCGCACAGGCCAAAAAGCAACACTCGATAAGCAGTTCAAAACGCTGCTATCTAATGTACGGCCTGAAAACAAACTTAAAAAAGTCGGAATTCCTGATGGAGACGGCTTGATCTTCATCAACCTTTCTGATATTATCCGCTGCGATTCTGACGGTAATTATACCTTCTTTATCCTCACTAGCGGGAAAAAGATCATCGCATCCCGCACGCTTGGGGAGTATGAGCAAATGTTCGCTGACGACAATTTTTTTCGCATCCACCGGTCTCACCTTATCAATCTGGAACACGTTAAGAAATACATCAAAGGAGAGGGCGGATACGTTGTAATGACTGACAATTCGCAGGTTGAGGTTTCCCGTAGAAACAAAGCGGATTTTCTTGAAAAACTCTCCCATTTGTAATCTCCTGCCTCCAGGGGGCAAATTATCCGATTTGGCCCCCACCGTTTAAATTTTAATACCTACCGTTAAATAATCCAACCTGCCATTCACTCATTGTGGGTAAACTTGCTTTGCATTGTAGCGTAATATTGTGCAGAAGTTCATTCAAATAGTGTTTTAACAGATTAAGAACAAGAGCAGGTGTTGGGAGGTTTGCAACAAAATTAATTGGCACATGGGGATGTTGTTTATATTAATTGGCAAACCGCCCACACCTTAACTCAAAAAAAAGAAATCAACCCGAAAGGGAACTATATACACTCACTTAAAACTTAATACGATGGCAACAACATTACTCGATTTTAACAATTTAAATTCAAAAGCCATGAACAGAAAAACATCAATCCGCCACGGTCACCATTACCATCAGGATGGAATCGGAACCGTAACCATTTTACTTGCAATTGCTACTGTTTCTATAATTTTCTTCAGCATTTACAACGCATTTTAAATTTTATTTTTGTTTGTTTAGTTGTTTAGTTTAGTTTAAACCCCGAGAGCGTCACTTTGAGAGCAGTGACGCTCTTACTTTTTATAAATCCGGCTGTTTCTAAATTATCCCCGCAGTTTCTTCCACAATCACTCTGAATGGCACGCGCTGTACCTTGCTTTCTGCCCAGGAAATGAAATCAAAATATTCAAAGGCTGCTCGTTCAAACGAATCTGTTTTCAGACCTTCCAAGGCTTTCTTCAATTCTTTATAATATTTGTTCTGCTCTTCTCTTTTGGTTGTCTTCAGGATCTTGCCGATGAAATCCATAAAAACTGTTTCGAATTTGTATACTTTGTTCCTTGAACTTAAGTAACGGTAAACATTCTTAAAAGCATGCGGGACAAAATCATCATGCTTCAGTTCAATATGGATGATCAGATTCATGATCTGGGCAAAACAATAAATATTCTCACTTTCCTCAAAATTGGGACTATTCAACAACTTATTGATCCATTTTAAAGCAAGTGAATATTTTTCAGCACCAAAATGAATGGCGGCCATGTTAAAATAGAAGTACGATTCCCTTAGTTTGGTAAACTTGCCGGGATATTTTGCCAACTTCTCTTCTATCTTAGGTGCCAGTTCGAGCCCTTTTTCAAACTCTCCAGTTTGCAAATAAATCGACAGCTCAATGCTCGTTGCACTGGAAAATAACTTAATCTCCAGATCCTCGTTCTTACCATTTTCAAATAGTAATACAGTGGACCGCATTTTTTTTAAGCTTGCAAATACTTCGTTGTATTTCTTAAGCTGGCTTCCCACATATATCTCATTAGTAAGAACAGAAAAATAGATATTCGGTTCCTCCTTGAAAATATCGGGGTTCAACTCAATAAGCTGCACATTTTTCACCAGGTTATCATAACTTTTCTCGTACTCGCCAATTCCAAAATAGTAAGCGCTATAAATATGATAAAAAAGATAGCGGGTTTCCGTCGACAAGGCTTTATGTTCGCCTTTCAACAAGGTATTGTCGATGATCTTCTTAAAACGAAGCAGTTCTTCTGCGTTTCTTACCTTCCCTTGTTTATTCAGTATAGTAAAGAAGCGGCTTTTGATATTCCAATATTCATTAAAATTTCCAATCTTTTCATTGATCAGCTTATCCTCCTCAAGCAACTGAAGTATATCACCATCCTTTTTACCCGAGTAATTCTCTGTCTCAATCAACTTTTTTTCCCAGAGGCTAATCTCCAACAAAGAAGAATGGCGCTCGTAGCGTTTTGCAACTTTTTTTGTGCTGACGAGCATTTTTGCACATTGCTCATAAAGTGTTTTTTTGTAAAGAATTTCAGCACAATGTAAATCTCTTTTAAGCTGCGCATCAATAGAGCTTTTAGAGTGAAAGGCTGTCAAGCTATCTAACACTGTATCGTACAAGCGGGCCTTTGTTATGGAAAATTTATTGATGAATGCCTCTTTCTTAAATTGCTTTAGGATCGCAAGCTCGTCATACTCTTTTTGTTTGTCAATTGCTTCAAACAATATCGCATAGTTATTTTTTTCTCCCAGGGTGTGCCGGGATGCATATAAACTGAAATACCTTTTTTCAGATTTATTAAGCGATTTTATCAGTTGAAATAAATTTTCCGATGCTTTATTTGACATGTATATTATTTAATTATTTTCCTTATTGACAATCATCACTAATCTTATTTTCACCCACACTGATTTCAACGCTCTTTTGTTATTTTCGAACCTGTTATTCCCACTATTTAAGGGTAATACAACAAAACATTCGTCAATAAACACCTCTAAAGTACTTATTATTTACGGCATAACATAATCTTACTCTACCAATCCAGCCTCATAAATAAACAATCAGACATGTATATTTTTGACAAAACATGGAAAACCCATTGACATGTAACCTATTTGAAACAAGATTACAATAATAACGGCAACTTCAAGCCAAACTGCTCTTGTTTTTAAGCAACAGACAAGTATATTATCAGGTGATTCTTCCAATTGGAGAGCGTTTTTACGAAGTAGATTTGTCTCAGTAAATGCTTTGGCTCGGCTTGTTGCATGAAACATGGGGATGTTGTTCGGCAACAAGCTAAGCTAGGGCTAATTTAAAAGAGACATTTTTTACACAAATATATATTGTAATGATAAATCAACCGTTCATCGCTCATACAACACCACTCACTAATTGTAGTACGTTTAATTCAACTGCTGAAGTTGAATTGACGTATCAGCCTCTACCGTCCCTCTCAAATAATATCACAATCATGAAAAAATTTATACTTATTCTCATCTTATCTATTGCTGGCTTTTCATTAAAAGCGCAATCGTTCGTAAGCATTCCTGATTCTAATTTTGTAACCTGGCTAACCATTAACATTCCTTCTGCAATGTCTGGAAATCAGATGGATACGAACAATGTTGCTGTAACCACATTAATATCCATGAATGTGTCATTTGATACGATCTACAACCTCGAGGGAATCCAATACTTTAAATCGCTAAGAACTTTAGATTGCAGCAATAACAAATTAGATACGTTACTTAACTTGCCCGATTCTCTGCAAACCTTTGTGTGTAGAGGAAATAGGTTGAGCTATTTATTAGAGATTCCTGATTCCGTTACTTTTTTCGACTGCAGCATGAATCAACTCGACAGTCTGCCTTTACTCCCAAGCAATCTGCTACATTTTGATTGCCAAAACAATTCACTAACCGGACTTAGCGCTTTATCTGATTCCATGACTTATTTTAACTGCCAGGGAAATCAATTAACAAGTCTCCCATCGCTCCCAACTTTGTTAACAACCTTGTATTGCGCCGAGAATCAATTAACGACACTTCCACTACTCCCTTCTCTGTTAACAGCTATCTATTGTGAAAACAATTCTTTAACCAGTCTTCCGGCACTCCCGCCTTCACTGGATACATTAAACTGCGGATCAAATCTTTTAACAAGCCTTCCGGCTTTGTCAGCACCGCTTACTGATCTGGAATGTTACTTCAACCAACTAACTGCATTGCCTTCATTGCCGTCTACTCTTATTACACTGGTATGTGGCGGAAATTTGATAAGTGCACTTCCACCATTGCCAGCATCACTTATCACGTTAAAATGTTATGGCAATCAATTGACTTCCCTTCCAGCTCTACCAGCCTCACTTGATTACCTGGATTGCGGATACAATATTATCTCTGCGCTTCCCGCTTTGCCGAGCACATTAACTTATTTGAATTGCGAAAGAAATCAGCTAACAAGTTTACCTGCATTAAGCAGTTCCATCCAGATATTAATTTGCTCGAATAACTTATTACCAAGTATTCCCGCTCTTCCCGTTACCTTATATCATTTATCATGCTCCTTTAATCCATTGGTAAATTTACCTGCTTTACCAGCTTCGCTGGCGGCACTCTTTTGCTCCAATGCAACCCTCGACAGCCTTCCTGTACTACCTCCTTCCCTGTATCAGCTTGACTGCTCAAATAATTCCATAGTGAGCCTACCTTCTTCTTTAGGAAACCTGAATGAATTATGGTGTAATAACAACCTGCTGGTTAATTTACCGCCGTTACCATCATCGCTTTACTACCTGATCTGCCACTCGAATAATATTAACTGCTTCGAAGAATTTTCAAATTCCCTGTACTGGTTAGAAATCTATGGCAATCTTTTCAGCTGCCTGCCGAATTATTTGCCCATAATGGATGGCTTAACATTGCTCTATCCGTTATGCGTCAGCGGCGATTTGGTCAATAATCCAAATGCATGCACAGCAGCAAAAGGGATTGTTGGATTCACCTACACTGACATCAATAGCGACTGCGCCAAAGACAGTACAGATGGAAACCTCACAAACATCCCGATAAAACTCTATGACAATACAGGCACCTTCATGGGTCAGACATATACAGCATTGAATGGTGTTTACCATTTTCCTGAACCAATCGGTACTTACCAAGTGAGTATCGATACCACAGGAATGCCGATTAGTCCACAATGTGCCAATCCCGGTGTTGACTCAACACTTACCTTGACATTAGCCGCTCCTTTGCAAACAAATGTAAACTTCGGCTTCGATTGCAAATCCGGTATTGATATAGGCGTGCGCTCTGTATCACATTTAGGTCTGGTATTTCCGGGAGAGTCGCATCAATTACATGTTGATGCGGGAGACATGACGCAATGGTATAATATGGCTTGTGCAGCTGGGACAAGCGGACAAGTGCAAATGACCATTTCTGGCCCGGTGACCTTTAGTGGAATCACAGCAGGGGCTTTAATGCCAACCATCGCAGGAAATATTTTCACATACTCCATAGCGGATTTTGGCGCTATTATTAATACGCAGGCTTTCGGACTAATACTATCAGTAAATACAACAGCCGCCAGCGGAAACCAGATCTGTGTTGAAATTAATGTTACACCATCAAGTGGCGATAATGACAGCAGTAATAATTCATACAACTTTTGTTATCAGGTAGTCAATTCTCATGATCCTAATATGAAAGAAACCTACCCGGAGAAACTTCCTTTAAATTATTCCGATTGGATCACCTACACGATTCATTTCCAGAATACGGGAAATGCGCCTGCTATTAACATCAATTTAAGAGACACGCTTGACAGCCAACTGGATCTTTCAACATTTGAAGCAATAGGTCACAGCCATTCGAATCAGGTATTGCTTAACGGAAATAATCTGGCTGTTCAGTTTCCAAATATTTATTTAACCGACAGTACTTCAAGTTCCGATAGCTCAAAAGGTTATTTTCAATACAGGATCAAACCTTTATCCGGTCTCACTTGTGGAGCTCAAATTAAAAACACCGCTTCCATCTATTTTGATTTCAATGAAGCAATCGTGACTAACACCACTATCAACTCATATCCTGAATCACCTGATGCACCATTATTGAGCGACACAACTGTTTGCAGTTCCGGCACAGTTACCATCGATGTTTCCGCTAATGGAAACACAATCAATTGGTACGACGCAGGTAATTCATATTTGTTTAGTGGAAGCAGCTATACTATAAACAGCGTAAGTAGCCCGACCCTACTATATGCACAGGCCATAGCGCCCAGCGGATGCAGCAGCCCTATAGAAGATATTATTATTTCCGTATCACCTGCCGTTCTTTCGCCCTTATTATCAGTGAGTGATACGATTTGTTATACCGATTCATTATCTCTTTTCGCCTCTTCTGTTTCCGGTTGGAATTACCATTGGAGCGGACCGGCTGGGTTTATTTCTACTGACGAAGATCCGGTTATAGCAGCGCCCGTGCAAAACAACAGTGGTATGTACAGTCTTTACATTTCAAATGGCCAATGCATAAGCAACACAGCGAATGTCTATATAAAAATAGATTCTTTACCTGTACTCTTTGTTACCAATAATCCATCTATCTGTTTAGGAGACAGCATTGATTTATACGCTACCGGCAATGTTAATTCAACGATTTGGGGAAGTGGCGAAACGAGTCAAACAATAAAAGTTTCACCTATGGTTACCACTTTGTATACTGTTACTGCCGGAAACACTTGCGGATCAGTTGCCCAGAATGTTCTGGTAAAGGTGAACTTGCCACCTGTAGCGAATGCAGGAGGAAGCATCATTTCCATATTGGGCGAAAGCACACCATTGCATGCTGAAGGAGGAAATTATTACATCTGGTATCCTGCAATAGGATTGGATTGCAGCAATTGCCAAAATCCTTTATTGACGATCACCGCAGATCAATCTTACACTATTACTGTAACTGATACCAATGGTTGCAGCGATACGGCAAATCTTTCAGTTAAGGTTGTTGAGCAAACCAATACCGTTTACATTCCGAATTCATTCACACCCGACAATGATGATCTTAACGATAAATTTATCATCCTCGGAAGCAGTATTCAAAATATTGAAATAGAAATCTACGACCGATTGGGAAATAGTGTTTTCCAATCCAGCGACAAAAACATTTCCTGGGACGGCTCCTACAAAAATACAGTACTTAATCCGCAGGTGTATATCTATATAGCAAAGATAACCTTCAATAACGGCGAAGAGCGAAAACATACCGGAACAATAACATTAATAAAATAAAAATCATCCCTTTTATATAAAAACAATAATTATGAAAAAAGTACTACTATTAGTTGCGTCAATAATAAGCTTTGACTCAGCGCAAGCACAAACAGGTTGCAGCAATTGCCTTGACATTAATAATATTGAGGCTGGTGTAAATCCAGACGGATCGCTGTTCTGGGATTTCGCACTCGGACAATTTGAGGTGCCGAAAGGAAGCGGCAGAAATACCATTTTTGCAAACGCTTTATGGATAGGCGGAGTGGACGCCAGCAATACGCTGAAAATTGCCGGACAAACATATCGCCAGACCGGAACAGATTTCTGGCCAGGGCCGCTTGATGCAGCGGCGGCAACCGACTCTACAACCATCGCTAACTTTAACAGAGTGTGGAAAATAAACCAATGCGATATCGATACGTATAGCAGTTGGTTCAATGCCGGCGCTTCCGGGACAAATCCAACCGACGTTACAGCGATGAGCACTATATTAGACTGGCCAGCTTTTAGTCCGAGCGGCGCACCATTAGCGCCATTTACGGATGCAAACTCAAATGGGGTTTATGATCCTTCAGCCGGGGATGTGCCATTGATAAAAGGTGATCAGGCAATATTTTTTGTTTGCAATGATAAAGGGGGCGTGCATTCAGAAACCGGAGGTGCAAGTATTGGTCTTGAAATACAAGCAATGGTATATGCATACAGCTGTCCAAACGACAGTGCTTTATACAATACGATTTTTACAAGCTATAACATCATCAACCGGAGTTCATTCGCACTGGATTCCGTATTTATCGGAAACTGGACTGATTTCGACATTGGCAGTGCTACCGATGATTTTGTGGGCTGCGATGTTACACGCGGTGCATTTTATGCGTACAACGGCGATCTGGTGGATGACAATCCCCCTGCCGGACAACTAGCATACGGAGCGAATCCTCCGGCACAAGCGGTTGTTTTTTTACAAGGACCCTACGCTGCTCCAAACGGATTGGATGATCCTGCAAGCTCATCCGTAAATGGAACAAACTATGGTGATGGGATAGCAGATAATGAACGATTGGGTATGTCGAAATTCATGTATTACATCAATGACAACGGCATACTAGGAAACCCTTCAATGGCAACTGATTTCTACAATTACCTGACAGGAACCTGGAAAAATGGCAGCTCCATGACTTATGGAGGAAATGGACATTTAACCGGAGTTGCCTGCGATTACATGTTTCCCGGCACTTCCGACCCCTTGGGTTTTGGAACCAATTTAGTTCCACAGCCCGCCTGGGATGAAACAACCGCCGGAAACATGCCTGCTGATAGAAGAGGCGTGGGTTCAACCGGTCCATTTCAATTGCAGCCAGGCTCGGTGCAGACAATGGATTTTGCATACGTGTATGGACGTGCGACCACAGGAGGCAACCTCGCGAGTGTTACGGTTATGCAAGAGCGTATCGATAGTGTTCGCTCTAAATTCGGAAACATAGCCGGATGCGGATGCAGCGGAACAACCGGAATTTCTTCTTTAACAAACAATAATACCTTCGAAATATATCCAAATCCGGCAGCCGATAATATTATCATCAATTATGTTGCTTCATCAAAAAACATCACTGCTAACATCTATGATACAACCGGCAAACTGGTTAAAGAAATAAAAAGCCTCGGGACTGGTGAAAATCAAATCGCTGTTGCTGATCTCAAAAACGGATTGTATCTCATCAATATCATTGATGGTAACACCTCCTCTACCAAGCGCTTTGTAAAGCAATAATCACATTTAAAAATTCAAATTAAAAAGGCCAGTGCTTATGAAAGCACTGGCCCTTTTTTGATCATACATTATTAAAACTGGTTACGATAAGTCCGGCTGACAAATTGTTCCAACTCTTTTAATGTTTCCTGCGAAGCTTCATAAAACGCCATATGGCCCGCATCTTCAAGCATCAGTACTGAAGGGTATTTACACATTGCCATTTGAGAATACATGGTTTCATAATTGATCACGCCGTCTTTTTTACCAATTATAAACAGGACAGGAAAAGCGGCAAATTTCAAGATTAGGTCACGGCTCTTGCGTTCTTTCATCCCTTCAAGGCTATTAATGATCGCTTGCCGCGTAATTTTCGAAGCGATCCGTTTTACTTTCTCCACCTCGTCTTTTAATTTAGGAATATTTTCAGGGGCAAACAAAGACGTCACCACTTCCGCCACATAATGCCGGTGTTCCTTTTTTACCAGTCGGATTACTTTATCACGCTCCTTTTTCTTTTCTTCCGTATCAGCATAAGCCGTGGAATTAAACAGACATAAGCCACTTACATTTTCCGGATACAATTCCGCAAAAGTGAGTGCAACGTAACCACCCATGGAATGACCGGCAATAATGTATCTTCTCACGCCCGCCTTATCCAATACCGCTTTCACGCTTTGTGCAAGCAGCTCCATGCTATGGTAATAACCAATGGAAGGGGTTCCTCCATGGCCAGGAAGATCGATAGTAATCACACGAAATTTCCGGGAAAGCTTTTTTGCAAATTCGCTCCACACTTCATGAGAGCCTAAAAAGCCATGCAACAATACTATTACACGACCTTTTCCTGTATCATTATAAGCTACTTTTATTTTTTTAAATTCTGCGAAATGCAACATGCATTTTAATATGAAATTTAATTCATTAATGCTTCGATCTCTTCTGCTTCCAGAGGGATATTTTTCATCAGATCATCTGGTCCTTTAGCTGTTACCAGAATATCATTTTCAAGACGGATGCCTAAACCTTCTTCGGGAATGTAAATTCCAGGCTCACAAGTAAAAACCATACCAGCTTCCAGCTTGCGATTAAAATCTCCTACATCATGCACGTCCAAACCTAAAAAATGCGAAGTGCCATGCATAAAATATTTTTTATACGCTGGCCAGTCTGCACTTTGTTTTTTTATATCCTCCATACTGATTAAACCCAAGTCAACCAATTCTTTTTCCATCAATTGCCCGACAGCCTTGTGATATTCCGGAATAGTATTTCCAACCGTCAACATTGCTGTTGCTGCTTTCATTACACGCAATACTGCATTGTAAACCTGCTTCTGGCGACTTGTAAATTTTCCGCTTACCGGCAAGCAGCGTGTAAGATCACTGGCGTAATTTCCATATTCCGCAGCCACATCCAATAAGATAACATCGCCAGCTTTACATTCTTTATTATTTTCTACATAATGTAACACACAAGCATTCGCACCCGAAGCGATAATTGGTCCATACGCAAATCCTCTGGAACGATTATAAATAAATTCATGAATTAATTCCGCTTCAATCTGGTATTCCATTACTCCCGGTTTCACAAAGCCTAGTAAACGACGAAAGCCTTTTTCTGTAATGTTGCATGCCTGCTGAATGAGATCCACCTCGTACTTTGATTTGATCGCCCTTAGTTTATGCATGATCGGGGCAGTACGCTCAACCTTATGCAAAGGGTATTTTACTAATACATTTTTATTGAAACGCATTTCTGCCGTTTCGGTGTCAATGTATCTTCTTGCATGTTCATTGCTGTTCAAATAAATGGTTTCTGCCTGAAAGATCACCGATTTCAGAAAAGCTTCAAAGCCATGGTTCCACATTACTGTTTTGATTCCGGAAGTGGCTGTTGCCTGCTCTTTATTCAGCTTTGCACCTTCCCATATCGCTATCAGGTCACTTGTTTCTTTTACAAAAAGCACTTCTTTAAATGAGCCGTTGGCAGCATCCGGATATATCAGCAACATGGTTTCTTCCTGATCAACACCGGTCAGATAAAACAGATCAGAATTTTGAACAAAGCCCATAGCACCATCGGCATTGGTTGGCATAATGTCGTTGCTTGTAAACAGCGCAATTGAATTTGGCTTTAAACTAGCAGCAAAACGCTTACGGTTTTCAATGAATAAATTTTTATCGATGGCTGAATACTTCATATTGATAATTTTCTGGATGATTATTTCTGTAAATATAACAAATCCGGGCAAAAAGAAAAACCTCCGTTTTAAAACGGAGGTTTAATTTCATGCCAGATAAAATGCATGCTTAATAACGTTTCTGAAACAGATATGGATTTGCGGAATTAAATCGGAGTACAATTTCTGGCCCGCCGCGTAAGGTACTTACTTTGCTGAGGGAGGATGTATTGATATCATAACTCAAACCGATTGCGTATTGTCCCATTTCAATAAGAGCGGAAACGATAACCGCATCTTTATAACGGTAATAGGCACCAAACCCAATGGAAGATTTCTTGATATAACCAGTATATTTTGAATCGTCTTTTAAATAATATTTGATCATTATACCGCCCATAATTTCTTTGGTCGGACCCTGGCCCTGATAAAGAATACTTGGTGCAATACCAACATTTGAATGAGGAATACCCATCACAAGCTTAGCATGAAAAACATATTTTGAAAACAGTTTTTCCGTAGTGCCGGAAAGAAATTTTTGCTTAGGTTTATTGATATGGAACATTCCAACCCCTGCATCAGCCTTCATATGGTTGTTTTCACCTATTGAAGATTCATCTCTTGAATACATCCATAATACACCGGCAGCAAAATCAGGATAAATAAAATTGTTCGCTCCATATTGTTCTCCATTTGCTATGGTTTGATCATAACCAGTTGTTCCATTGTATTGATTTGGAAAAACAAGTTTATTGTAATCCAAGGTTTTCTGAACAACGCTTCCCTGAAGGCCTAATGAAATAGCAGAGTTCTCACCAGCCTTAATAAACGATGCCATGGAAAGGTTTACCTGGTTGGTACCCATATTTCCGTCACCTGCTTTATCACTATAGAATGAAAGCCCGCCTGATAATTTATTGAAGGATCTTTTGAAAGTTCTGGTTTTAAACTGATCTACTCTATCCCAGCTGCTTGCTTTAAACTTCATTTCAAAAGACGCACCAAATGTTTTATAAGGCACAGTAACACTTCTCCATTGATCCTTATACACAACAGAAGTTCGCATTACATACTGTGATCCGGTTAGCGCCGGATTAATCAGAGATGGATTTTCGTTGTATTGGGAGAAATGCAAATCCTGAGAAAATGCAGTTGCTTCACCAACAAAAATTGCCCCAATAAGAAATAAATATTTTTTCATCATTATTCTTCCCTTTGTCTTACTCCTACCATTATTATCTCACTAAAGAAATGTTTCCTGTTCTGTTAACATCAAATGCCGTTTCCGGAGACACAGGAGTATCTCCTGCAATCGCATAATTTGCTTTGATATAATAAATAAATACAGCCGGATCTAATGCTTTGCCTTTATAAACTCCATCCCAACAGAAATCAGGATCTTTGGACTCAAAAACTTTCTCTCCCCAACGGTCGAAAATTACGATTTCAAATTTATTTATGCAATCAGCCCATCCGTCCAGACAGAATTTATCGTTCACTCCATCATTATTTGGCGTGAAGGCGTTTGGCACACCCATGTTTCTGTTGCTCGGGCAAGGGAGCTCAACCACTACTTTTAAACATGCACTGTCAACACATCCTAAATCGGTAACAGCAACGCAATAGGTTGTAGTTTCCTCAGGGGCTGCCAATGAGCTGTCGCATGAAGCACAACTTAATCCCAATGCCGGCGTCCAGTTATAACTTGTTCCACCGGTGGCGTATATCCAAGCACTTTGTCCAAGGAACACAACAGCATCTGAACTTACCAATATAGTTGGTAAAGGGTTAATTGTAATGCTTGCTGTTCCTGTTCCTGAAGCGGTACACAATGTACCAGATCCAATTACGGAATAACTAACGGTATAAGTTCCAGGTGTACTGGCGGATAAATCCACAACCCCTGTAGAATCATTGATTGACAATCCGGCAGGTGTAGCGCTGTATACTCCTCCTGTTGTGAAGCCTCCAACCTGAACAGGTGCAGGATCCGTTGTATCTGAAATACAAACAGTAGGATAAGAGAATCCGAGAACCGGAATAGCCAACGGATTAACTACCAATGATGCTGAACTGGAACCTGCAGGCCCACACGTTGTAGCAGGATATGAATAAGTAATAGTATAGGTACCTGGAGAGCTGGAACCTAAATTGACAGCGCCGCTGGTTGTGCTAATACTTAATCCCGCAGGGACCACAGAATAAGTTCCACCGGTGGTGAATCCTGGTACTGTTGTTAAAGTAGGATTAGGCCCTGAGATACAAACAGGACTGGTGTAGGATATGCCGGTAACTGGTGGTACAACAGGATTTACTACTACCAATTGTGTATCCACTGCTGTACAAGTACCACTGATGGTATATGTTACTGCAAATGTTCCTGCTGTAGTGGGATCAAATGTTCCTGCGGAAGAACTTGTGATTCCAGTTCCTGCCCATACACCTCCGGCGGAAGCAGCTGTCATTGTAAAAGGCGCTGACCCGGCACAAACAGGCGTTGTAGCAGCAATTGTAGGATCTGTACCGCTTACAGTAATATACATAGTATCGGTAGAATTGCAGACGTTCGATGTAGAATATGTGATAAGGAAAGTACCTGCACCAGCAGTATTCGGGTCAAAGGTACCAAGCGTCGGACTGGTTATACCTGTTCCGGTCCAGGTTCCACCAGCCGAATCGACGGCAAGATTAAAGGCAGGATCGGAAATACAAAGAGGAGGTACAGGGGTAATATAAGGATTGGTTCCGCCGCCAGGAGTTACCTCCACAACAAATGTTAATGTTACAGGATTTACACAAGTGCTGAGCGGGGTTCCAGTAGCAGTATACGTTGTAGTTACCGCTGGATTGGCAACCACGTTAGGCCCTGTTGCAGGACTTAAACCGGTAGTCGGCGTCCAGGTCCAGGTATAATCATTTACGATTGGTCCGGTAATGTTAACAGGCACCGGGCCACCACAAGTTCTTACTGTATCAGAATAAGGTGTACAAACCGCTGGAGGAGCTGTTGCTGATCCTGGGTAGGTAAAATATAACACGTTGTTGATTGCATTATTTGCAGCAGCGGCATCCAGTATGACCAAAAACTTAAATGTTTCTGTTGCTCCCGGCGCAAGATTTTGAATGCGGTAGGCCAATGAAATACCTTCATCAGCAAAATTTGTAGAACCAACCGTCTGAGTAAATGTTCCACTTCCTGTTACACCACCATTCCAAAGATCCGAAGCGTCACGGTTGGCAAACCCACCGTAATCACATCTCCAGTTTGCGCCGATTGCAGCTAAACCAAGGTAAGAATTCCACGGTGTGGATTGCGTAGCGCTAACGTGAGCAAGATTACATCCGGTACCAGGCTGACTTACAATGGTATTCTGAGTAGTAAAATTAAAGCTGAGCTCTTCATTGTTGTCAGGATCCAGATTCCGGTAATAATACATATCAGGAATTGTGGCGGAGGTATTATTCGTGATAGATACGGTTGTAGTATAGTAGAGGTCAGATTGCTGAAGAAAATAATTAATTTTGAAGTGAAGATCGGTTCCTGACGTGCAATCGCCTTCCCAATCCACGTTGTAACAATTAAAAACTGTACTGGAACCCGTAATAGCTCCATTGATCTGCTGCAAATAACTGCAATTGTTTCCTTGAGAAACACCGCCGGTTGTTCCGATCTCAAACCCCCATCCATTTTCAGGACTACCTGGTGTGAAGAAATCTCCATCGAAGGCAGAACCCGCCCAGCTGTTTAACTGAGGATTAGCAACAAAACCAAAAAGATTGTTGGCTGATCGAAGGTGCATTCCAGCCGGAGTGGGAGATGTCAATACATCAATTCCTTCAAAACCGCCTATTCCGCGGATTCCATATTCAACGCTTGTTCCCTTGACAAAAACATCGGGACCAACAGGATATATTTGCGCTGATGCTGCAGAGCATAGAATCAAAAGAAATGTGCAGATAAGGAGTAGCTTATTTTTGATCATGAGGAGTAGCTTAAATTTTTGATTATTTAGTTTGTATTACATTTCGACAATAACTGAGATTTTACTGATTAACGAGATTATCCATACGGTTAGATGTCCAAAAACCATCTAAGGTTGCACGAAAATAGAATAATATTTGTAAAATTCATAATTTTTTAAAACTATTTCAAAATCAAGACATTAAGAGAATTTGCAGAGGCTATAATCTTAATTTAAAATCATTATAAATTAGCGAACCCTGAAATACGCCATAAATGGGGATAGCTAATAAAGACAATGCATTTAAAAGCATGCAGAACACCAGGGCAAAAACCTCGCCTTTTCGATTTTAAATACCCGAAAAATTGTGTAGGTTTGTGACGAAAAATTAAAAATAATTTTATTTATTATGAGTAACACATCTGGCAATTTTATTCAATCCTCACTTGGCAAAAAGGTTTTAATGGCTCTTACAGGCTTATTCCTGATTAGCTTCCTGGTGATCCACTGCCTCTTAAATTCATTTATATTCTTCAACGACGGCGGTTTGATGTTTAATGAAGGAGCAAAGTTCATGGCAGAAAATCCGATCATCCGAATCATGGAAATAGTTTTATTTGCGGGACTTATAATCCATGCCGTACAAGCCTTGATTCTTACCATACAAAACAACAAAGCTCGTCCAGTTAAATATGTAGCTAACAATGCAAGCGCTAACACAAAATGGTATTCAAGATCGATGGGGATTCTAGGTAGTTTATTGCTGATTTTCCTGGTGGTGCACCTTGCCAATTTCTGGGTAAAATCACGTATTACAGGTCTTCCGGGAGAGGACGCAAATGGCAATGAGAATTTATACGCTGTTATGCAGGAAGTTTTCCGCAACGTCTGGATCGTTGTTCTATATGTTGTTGGTGTTATTTCTCTGGCCTACCATTTATTGCACGGCTTTCCGTCTGCATTTCAAACAATGGGCTGGAACCATCCAAAATACAACCGTTTAATCCTTATTACAGGAACAGCGTTTTCGATCATCATTCCATTGATCTTTGCGGCAATGCCGATTTCAATGTACTTCGGATGGATAAAATAATTGTTAAGAACAGAAATTTAGAATTATCGAGATATGTCAAAATTAGATAGTAGAATACCGGAAGGCCAATTGGAGCAAAAATGGGAGAAATATAAATCTTCTGTTGCTCTTGTAAATCCTGCTAATAAAAGAAGTCTGGAAGTCCTAGTAGTAGGCGCCGGATTAGCCGGGTCTTCTGCCGCATCCACACTGGCAGAAATGGGTTATAAAGTGAAAGTATTCTTCTTTCAGGATTCTGCCAGAAGAGCCCATTCCATTGCTGCCCAGGGCGGTATCAATGCTGCAAAAAATTATCAGAACGATGGAGACAGCACTTATCGTTTGTTTTATGATACGATTAAGGGAGGCGATTACCGAGCACGCGAAGCAAATGTCTATCGTTTAGCGTCAGTGAGCGCAAATATCATTGACCAATGCGTGGCAGCAGGTGTTCCCTTAGCTCGCGAATATGGTGGAATGCTTAGTAACCGCTCATTTGGCGGAACGCAGGTACAACGTACGTTTTATGCTGCCGGACAAACCGGTCAGCAATTATTATTAGGAGCATACAGCAGTTTACAGCGCCAGGTTGGCCTTGGAACAGTTGAAATGTATGCCCGTCACGAAATGCTGGATGTGGTAAACATTGAAGGCAAATGCCGTGGTATCATTGCACGTGATCTTATTTCCGGGAAACTGGAACGCCATTTCGGACATGCTGTTTTACTTTGCACAGGTGGTTACGGAAACGTATTCTATTTATCTACCAATGCAATGGGATCGAATGTGACCGCTGCATGGAAAGCGCATAAAAAAGGAGCTTTCTTTGGTAATCCTTGTTTTACACAGATTCATCCAACTTGTATTCCTGTTTCAGGAGACCACCAATCAAAATTAACGTTGATGAGTGAGTCCTTAAGAAACGATGGACGCATCTGGGTTCCGAAAAAACAAGGTGATGCGCGTAAACCGAATGAAATTCCGGAAGAAGAAAGAGATTATTATTTAGAGCGCAGGTATCCCGCTTTTGGTAACCTTGTTCCGCGAGACGTTGCTTCACGAGCTGCAAAAGAACGTTGTGACGCTGGTTACGGAGTGGGTGCTTCTAAAATGGCAGTTTACCTGGATTACAAAGCCGCCATTGACCGCTATGGTAAAACACAGGCGAAAAAATTAAACATTAATAATCCGAGCGCTGCTCAACTAAGAGAATTTGGTAAGCAGGTGGTAGAAGAAAAATACGGTAACTTATTTGAGATGTACGAACAGATTACGGGTGAAAACCCTTATGAAATTCCGATGCGAATTTATCCTGCTGTTCATTATACAATGGGCGGACTATGGGTTGATTACAATCTGATGACGACTGTTCCCGGCTTATATGCCTTAGGTGAAGCAAACTTCTCTGATCACGGTGCGAATCGTCTTGGCGCTTCTGCATTGATGCAAGGTTTAGCGGATGGTTATTTTGTGATTCCATATACGATTGGCGCGTATTTATCAAAAGAGATCAGTACAAAAGCGATCGCAACAGATCATGAAGCATTTGCCAGCGCAGAAAAAGAAGTTCAAACGATCATCGATAAATTCATGTCTATCAAAGGAACTAAATCGGTTGATCATTTTCATAAGCGATTAGGGAAGATTATGTGGGATAAATGTGGGATGGCAAGAAATGAAAAGGGCTTGAAAGAAGCCATTGCTGAGATCCGGGCTTTAAGAGATGAATTCTGGAAAGATCTTCGCGTACCTGGTTCTGCAAATGATTTTAATCCTGAGTTGGAAAAAGCAGGAAGAGTTGCCGACTTCATCGAATTAGGCGAATTGATGTGCATGGATGCATTGAACCGCTCAGAATCATGTGGAGGCCATTTCCGTGAAGAATCGCAAACAGAGGAAGGGGAAGCCTTGAGAAAGGATGAGGAGTTTGCATATGTTGCTGCATGGGAAAACAAAGGCAACCATACTTATGAAATGCACAAAGAAGAATTAAAATTTGAAGCGATCAAAATCGCAGCAAGAAGTTATAAATAAATAACAAGACGCAGGAATCTAAGACACAAGATTAATTTCTGGTTGTTTCATCCTAAGTCTCAAATTTGAAAATTATGAGTGGAAATATGAATTTAACACTAAAAGTTTGGCGCCAGAAAAGCGACAAAGAAAAAGGCAAATTGGTGACTTATCCTGTGAAGGAAATTTCTCCTGATATGTCCTTTCTTGAGATGTTCGATGTTTTGAACGAAGAGCTGATCAACAAAGGTGAAGAGCCCATTGCATTCGATCATGATTGCAGGGAAGGTATCTGCGGATCCTGCAGCATGTTCATTAACGGCCGCCCGCACGGACCGAAAAGAGGAGTTACTACTTGTCAGTTGCATATGCGCTCCTTCAAAAATGGTGATACTATTGTAGTAGAACCTTGGAGAGCGGCGGCTTTTCCTGTTATCAAAGATCTTACTGTTGATCGTTCTGCTTTCGACCGCATAATGACTAAAGGCGGATTTATTTCCGTTAATACCGGAAATGCACAGGATGCTAATAATATTCCGATTCCTAAGCAGGATGCAGATGCGGCATTTAATGCGGCTGCTTGCATAGGTTGCGGAGCATGTGTTGCAACCTGCAAAAATTCATCCGCTATGTTGTATGTTTCTGCAAAGATCTCCCAACTGGCACTATTACCACAAGGAAAAGTAGAAGCTGCAACTCGCGTAAAGAATATGGTTGCGCAAATGGACGCAGAAGGTTTTGGAAACTGCACCAATACCGGTGCTTGTGAAATTGAATGTCCGAAAGAGATTTCCTTGGAAAATATTGCTCGTATGAACCGGGAGTTCTACGTTGCTAACCTCAAATAAAATTTTGCAGGTAAAATAAACAAAAAACCAATCTCGATGAGCTTGGTTTTTTGCTTTATATTTATGACCAAATGAGACACACAACCTTCCGGGTTATTTTATTTTTGATTCCCCTTTCCTTTACTGTTGCCTGTAATACTTGTCCAAAGGCCGAGTTTAGGTCTCCCCAACCCGTTGCTTACACCGTTATCCAGAAATCATCTTATATCACTGAGAAAAACATTGCCGTTCATATCGATTCACTTGACAACACACTTTACTTTAACTTTACGCTTAAACAATTGGGCAATTTGCCTTTTCCGCAGAACACTCAATACAAAGATACGTTGAGCAAAACAGCATTCCGCTTTGACCTTTATCACAACAACAAAATCGTTTCTTCCGATTATCAGTTATTAAAGAATACTATGCGATGGATAACCGATAGTTCTACAACGGCATCCAACATCTGTTTTGTGTCTGATACAATCAATTTAAAGCAGGAAAATACAATTCAATTTCAGATTCCGATGTACGCTTTTTACGACCTGAAACAAGGGAAGCAAACATTCGAGCTTGCATTTTCGCAAAATATTTTTGTGGATGAGGTGACAATAAAAGGAAAAGATAATTCTTCAGAGTTCCTACACATCTCTGAAACAAAGCCCCTTTTAAACGGAAGAATTAAATTTGAAATTAATCTGCCGGCCATATATAAAAGCGTCATTTTCGGCGAAGGGCTTACCTTAAGGAATGATTCGACCTTCTCTCCTGCGGGTATGGATAATACAATCTGGAACAGTAGTTACCCGGATATTTATTGGTGTGTATTTTATCCTAAGAATTCATTTTATGCACAAACTCCCTATGAAACATCAACTGCTTCCTATATTGGACATGACACATTTAACCTGTATCACTATTATAAAAAAGATAGTGTGGGATTCGGAGTTTATGATCACGATAATTTATCGCGTGATGACGGATTGGGCTATTGGTATGGCTCTTTGGAAGAAATCTCAAAGGTTAAATACTCCAAAATATTACAATTTGGATACATTAACAATTTTCAACTGAAAGTGAAAGAGCTGGGAATTGTGAATTAAAAAACCGGAATATCTTCTTCAGATATTCCGGTGATATGCTCTATTTCTTCTCTACAGGAAAGCCTTTCTGCAACCATTCTGTTATTCCATGCTGCAGCGTATAAACCCGATCAAATCCCTGTTTCTCCATGTATTCTGCGGCATCTGAGCTTCTGCCTCCGGAAGCGCAATAAATATAATATGTTTTATGCTTGTCCAATTTATCAATTTGTTTTTCAGCATCTTTTGCCAAAAAATCAATCTGAACAGCACCGGCAATTGTGCCTGTTTTAGTAATCTCCTCATTTGTTCTTAAGTCAATAACCGTCCCTACCTTATCATAGGCAATAATAGCTTTAAACCTCTCGGAAGAAAGATTTTGAACAACTGGATTTTTAGTCTGGGCACTGCCTGTGTTAACAAATGCAACGATAGCAATGAAAGCGAAGATGATTTTTTTCATGTTGTTTAATTTTAATTTTGTTTTTAAGTTGTTACAGGTTGAACTAATTGTATTCCGGTTTCCTTGATCTTGCCCATTCCACCAAGAACATTGCTGATCTTATTAAAACCTTTCTGCTTCATTATGGAAGCTGCCATCATGGAACGATAACCGCCTGCGCAATGAATTGTATAATGTTTGTTCTTATCCAGCGTGTGCAATTCACTTTGTAATTTGGATAAACATATGTGTTGCGCATCAGAGATCATGCCGCTTTCAACTTCACCAGGCTTTCTTACATCCAGTATAATGTCTGCATCATTTATTGTTTCA
>DASWNK010000086.1:0-8375 GCA_036399275.1 Bacteroidia bacterium
GCTTTTTGGCAAAAAGGCACCGGTAAACTCCGCCAGTAATTAAATTGAATGGGACTATTATTTACATACATCTATCGCTTTCTGAAAAAACGGAGAATCCTGTTCTTCCTTTTCTTCATAGGCGCTTTGGCATTTGCAGGATATTTCGCTTCACGGATCAAACTGGAAGAGGACATCACCAAAATGATGCCGACAGATGCAAAAATTGAACGCCTTAACACTATTTTTAAAAGCTCTAAGTTTCTCGACAGGCTTGTTGTTACCGTTTCGCTGGCAGATACCACAAGTGAAGCACAGCCGGATGAATTAATCGCTTTTACGGATAGTCTCCTCACATCCATTCAACAAATCGATTCTTCTCTGATCAAAGAAGTTACGGTAAAGGTGGATGATGATGTAATGTATGATGTATACAATACCTTCCTCGACAACCTTCCTGTTTTCCTGGAAGAAAAGGATTACCAAACGCTGGACCATTTAATTACAGAAGAAAAGCTCGACAGTACCTTAGAGAAAGATTACAAGACCCTGCTTTCACCGGCAAGCATGATCTTAAAAAAGAATATTCTTCGCGACCCGATCGGCATTACGCCTTATGCGCTGAAACGTATGGAAAGCCTTCAGTTCGATGATAACTTCGAATTAGAAAACGGTTATTTCTTTACCAAAGATAAAAAGCATTTACTGTTCTTTATTACGCCAGCTCCCGCTTCATCAGAAACTGCCCGAAATACTGAATTGCTTGCCCAATTAGATCAAGCCATTGCTGCCACTGTTTCCAGGAACAATAAGATCTCCGCAGAATATTTCGGAGGATTAGCTGTTGCTGCCGGAAATGCCAAACAGATCAAGAGTGATATGATCCTGACACTCTCCATCACCGTGATCGGATTGTTCTTATTTATTAGTCTTTTCTTTAAGCGCATCGAAGTTTTCTTTGTGATCTTTATTCCCGTTTTATTCGGAGGTGCATTTTCACTGGCTTTGCTTTATCTCCTGAAAGGTGAGATCTCGGCCATTGCCTTGGGTGCGGGCTCCATCATTCTTGGCATTGCCATGGATTATACCATCCATTTCTATACGCATTTCAAACACCTGAACTCTGCCGAAGAAACAGTGAAAGACCTGGCATTTCCTTTAACACTCGGAAGCACCACCACTATTGGTGCTTTACTAAGTTTATATTTTGTCAAGTCGGAAGCATTACAGGATTTCGGAATGTTTGCTGCTTTCAGCTTATTGGGTGCTGCCCTTTTCACACTCATTCTATTTCCTCATCTGATGCGCAGGAAGAAAGAAAGTGCAGTAATAAAAGAGCACAAGCCAAACATTATTGAACGGATTGCTGCTTACAAATTCGAAAAAAACAAATACCTCATTTGGTTCATCATCATTATTTGCGCGGTTTCCCTTTATACTTCCCGGTTAGTGAGCTTCGAAGGCGACATGATGAGCTTCAATTACATGACTCCTCAGTTGGCTCAGGCAGAGAAGAACTTAAACTCAATCAGCAACGTTTCCCTTAAAAGCGTATATCTGATATCCAGTGGAAAAACGTTGGATGAAGCGCTTGCTCACAGTGAAGAGAATATCCCTAAGCTCAATCAACTGGAGAAAGAACAAATTCTTAAAAAATACTCTACGATCTCCACCATTTTACTTTCCAATACGGAGCAACAGAAACGAATCGAACGCTGGAACAATTACTGGACAAAAGAAAAGAAAGAAAAGCTGAAGGCCGATCTGATCACAAAAAGTGCGAAATACAAATTTCGTGAAAACGCTTTCAACGACTTTTACCAGATGCTCGATAAGGATTTTAATCCGATCGGCGCTGAAGCATTCAGTGGCCTGAAAGCAAGTATGCTGGATAATTACATTACCGAGAACCCGAATGAAACAACGGTTGTTACAATCATTAAAACAACAGCTGAGAACGAGGATAAAGTAGTCCAGGCATTCGAAGAGAATGAGCACCTCGTGGTATTTGATAAAAAGTTTCTCACCAACCGTTTCATCGAGATCATCCGCAACAACTTTAATCTGATCCTTGCTATTTCGTCGCTGTTGGTATTGATCATGCTGATCATTTCTTACGGCAGGTTTGAACTGGCGCTTATCACCTACATTCCAATGGTATTGAGCTGGCTTTGTATCTTAGGATTAATGGGCGCTTTCGGAATAAAATTCAATATCATTAATATCATTGTCTCTACGTTCATTTTCGGATTGGGTGATGATTATGCGATCTTTATTACCGATGCCTTAATGACGGAATACAAAACCGGACAAAAAAATCTCTCTTCCTACAAAACAGGGATCTTCATTTCAGCCATCACTACTATGATCGGAATCGGCGTATTGATCTTTGCTTCTCATCCCGCACTAAAATCCATCGGCTTGATTACAATCATCGGCTTGTTTTGTGTATTGATTATTTCCAACACTATTCAGCCTGCATTATTTAAATTCCTCATCACCAACAGAACGGATAAGAAAAGAGTTCCCTTTACGTTGTTAAGCCTGCTACAATCAGTATTTGCATTTACCTGGTTTACGTTCGGCTGTTTTACATTGATCCCATTTGGGTTCATCATCGTAAAACTATTGCCTTTACCGAAAAAGACCCGCTTAAAAATTTTCCATCAGCTTCGTTATTACTATACGAAATCAATGATCTATGTGAACATCCACGTAAGAAAAAGGATTATCAATGAACACAAGGAGTTGCTTGTTAAGCCTGCTGTTGTGGTTTGCAATCATCATTCGGTCATCGATTCATTATTAATGCAATCGTTGAATCCAAAATTGATTTTAATGGTGAATGATTGGGTGTGGGACTCTCCGTTTATGGGACCTATTGTACGTTTAGGAGGCTTTATTCCGAAAGCTGCAGGCTATGAAGAAAACCTCGACAAGATCAGAGAGTTGTTCGCCGATGGTTATTCCCTGGGAATCTTCCCGGAAGGCTCCCGCTCTGAAACTGCTAAGATCGGACGCTTTCACAAAGGAGCATTTTACATTGCCGAAAAACTGAATGTTGATATTGTCCCTATCATCTTTCACGGAAATGCTTTTGTGCAGGGCAAAGATGATAGCTTCTTATTAAAGCCCGGAACTGTTACCGTTAAATACCTTCCCCGCATCTCTGCGGCTGATAAGTCGTTTGGGGACAACTACAGCGACAAGACTAAAAACATCAGCAAATACCACAAAGCGGAATACGCCAAAATGCGCGCAGAGATAGAAACAGTTGATTATTTCTACAACCGCCTGAGCAAAAACTATATTTACAAAGGTCCGGTGCTGGAATGGTATATGCGCATTAAAGTGAAGCTGGAAGATAACTACCGTTTGTTTGAATCGCTACTTCCAAAAAAAGGAACCATTACCGACATCGGCTGTGGATACGGCTTTTTGTCTTACATGCTTAGCTTTATGAGTGAGGATCGAATTGTGATCGGAACGGATTACGATGATGAAAAAATTGCGGTAGCTGATAATTGCTTTTCAAAAACAAAGAATATCAGCTTCTTTGCGGCCGATGCTACCAAGTGCGAATTGCCAAAAAGTGATGCTTTTATCTTAAGCGATATTCTGCATTATTTACCGATGGCGGAACAGGAAAAACTGATCGTGAAATGCATTAACAATCTGAATCCAAATGGAATGATTTTGATCCGTGATGCCGACAGCAGCATGAGCAAACGCCATTGGGGAACCCGTTATACCGAATTCATTTCTACCAATGTGGGCTTCAACAAAACACAGAATAAACTGGAATTTGTTCCTTCCACATTTATTATTGATGTTGTAAAAAAGCATAACTTTAACATCCGAAAAATCGACAATACGAAATTAACGTCAAATGTAATTTACGTTATAAATAATTGAATGGAATGGCACAGTATGATGTAGTAATAATTGGAAGCGGATTGGGAGGACTGGAAAGCGCGTTTATTTTAAGCAAAGAAGGATACAAAGTCCTGGTGCTTGAAAAGAACCGTCAGCTGGGTGGAAGCCTGCAGATCTTCGTTCGCGACAAAGCTATTTTCGACACAGGAATCCATTACATTGGCGGATTGAATGAGGGACAGAACTTAAACCAAAGCTTTAAGTATTTTAATATCATGGATAAGCTGAACCTTCAGAAGATGGACATGGATGGCTTTGACCGGATTACTTTTGACAATGACCCTACTGAATACAGACATGCGCAAGGCTATGATAACTTTGTAGAACAGCTCTCTCAGCAATTTCCAAAGGAAAGAGCGAACATCCAAAAGTACATTGAAGAGATCCAGAAAGTGTGTGAATACTTTCCACTTTATCAGCTGAAAGAAGATGATGCACCTATCATCGGAACAAAATACCTCGACATCAATACCCGCGATTTTATCGCTTCTCTTACTTCTGATACGAAACTACAAAATGTGCTAGCAGGCTCTAGCCCTTTGTATGCAGGCGATGGCGCAAAAACACCGTTATATGTGCATGCATTGGTTGTAAACACGTATATCGAAAGTTCGTATAAATGTATTGATGGCGGTGCTCAAATTGAACGCTTGCTTTCAAAAAACATCAAAGCGATGGGCGGCGAGATCCGTAATTATGCTGAAGTAACCAAGATCGTTGAAAAGGATGGCATCATTACACATGTTGAATTGAAGAATGGCGAAATAATCGAAGGGAAGAATTTCATTTCGAACATGCACCCTGCAACCACTATGGATATTCTTGTTTCAGATAAGATAAAGAAAGCATACCGCAACAGGGTTCAGGGACTTGAAAACTCAGCGTCCGCATTTATTGTAGACATTGTTTTAAAGCCAAACACATTTGAATACATCAATTACAATTATTACCATTACAAACGAAATGATGTTTGGACGGGAATGCATAAGAGTGGCGATGCCTGGCCAGACGGCTATTGTGTATTTGTTCCTAAATCGTCCAGATCTGGCAAGTATGCCGACAGCATGACTATTCTGAGCTATATGCAATATGAGGAAGTGAAACAATGGGAAAATACATTTGCCACCATTCCCAAACACCGCGATAGCAGAGGTCAGGATTATGAAGATTTTAAGATTAAAAAGGCTGAACGTATTATTGACGAAGTTGTAAAAAAATTCCCTCAGTTAAGAAGCGTTATCCAATCATATACTGTCTCCACCCCACTTACTTACCGCGATTACATTGGCGCAAGAGATGGCGGCTTATACGGCATTGCAAAAGATTATCATGATCCACTGCGGACATTTATTTCTCCAACTACCAAAATCCCTAATTTGTTTTTTACGGGACAAAATCTGAATATGCATGGCGTGCTTGGCGTAACTGTTGGTGCAATTCGTACCTGTGGCGTGTTTGTAGGTCAAAATTACCTGATCCAGAAAATAAACAAAGCCTAGCGCTATTTGTTATCATGTAAATCCACGAAGATCCTTTTTCCGTAGGTATCGTTAAATACATTTACATGAAACAATTTATTATTGCTACCGCGCTATTGTGCATCACATTAGCAGGATTTTCGAAATCTGCTAATACCACTATTCTTTCAAAATCAGACACTGCTACTTTTGGATCCGGATGCTTTTGGTGTACGGAAGCCATCTTTGAACAGCTCAAAGGTGTCAGCGTTGTTTCATCCGGATATTCAGGTGGCAAAATAAAGAACCCTACTTATTACGATGTGTGTGCCGGCACTACCGGTCATGCAGAAGTCTGCCAGATCATCTTCGATCCTGCAGTGATCACTTATGATGAGCTGCTTGAAGTTTTCTGGAAAACACATGATCCAACTACGCTGAACCGACAGGGACACGACGAAGGGACTCAATATCGCTCGGCTGTTTTTTATCACAATGAACAACAAAAAAAGCTGGCAGAGAAATATAAAAAAGAACTGAATGTTTCCGGAGTTTATCAAACACCTATTGTTACCGAGATCACCCAATACACCAATTTTTATGTGGCAGAGAATTATCACCAGGACTATTATACCATTAATGGAAAAGAGCCTTATTGCCAAAAAGTAATTCAGCCAAAGCTCGAGAAGTTTCAGAAAGTATTCAAAGCCAAAATTAAATGATTAGGTTAGCAAAGGTTGATGTACTATCTTTAATTGTTTGTTATTAAGAAAAGAACCTTATGAAAAAAATACTCCTGGCTTTTTTTACTTTTTTCAGTCTTTTTTTATCGGCTCAGCAACGAATTGTGCTCATTGAGCAGTTTACTAATTCAGGTTGTCCGCCCTGTGCTACCTCTACTCCAACTGTACTCAACTATGTTGATGCTAACCCCGCAGATGTAGTTGCCATTGCTTATCATACTTCATTTCCTTACAACGATTCCATGTATTTTGAAAACCCGGTGGAAGCAACAACCCGGACTTCATTTTACAGCGTAGCAGGAGTCCCTTATTCGGTTGTGGACGGAAATTATTACAGTAATGGCTCACCTGCATTCATAAGTGTCATGGCCAGCACAATCAATGCCCGCAAAACAATGGCCCCACAGTATTCCATTTCCGCCGTCAGCAATACGGTTACGGGCAATTTGCTCAACACACAGCTTTCTTTTAGTTCCTTGCTGGCCGGCAATGTGAATGATTCTTTAAGAGCATTTATTGTAGTGATAGAAAAGACCGTTTTAAAAAGCGCGTATGCGGCTTCGCCTGGTGCTAATTCAGAAACACAGTATGAGTATGTAATGCGAAAGATGATCTCTTCTGACTCGGGTGCTTACTTACAAAACAGGAATTTTGCAGGTACCGATTTATTTAACATCAACTGGAATTTATCAAAAATAAAAGATGTGAACGAAGTTCGAATTATCGCTTTTGTGCAGAATCGAAATACAAAAGAAGTATACAATGCAGCCATGTTTAGTCCTTCAGTGTTTGCTTCCCTGCCGGAAAACCAAACAGCTTCTGGCATTACTGTTTATCCAAATCCGACAAGTTCGTGTATTTATGTAGCTCCCGGTAATTCATTTTCTGATGGAATAATTGAATTGCACGACCTCAGCGGGCGATACATTTATTCTGAATCTATCGAAAACAAAACGCTTATCGAAATCAATACTGCTTCATTCGAAAAAGGCTTGTACATAATTCAATTAAAAAATGGCAAGAATGCTGCTTCAAAAAAAATTATTATCAATTAGACCGACACCATGAAACTATTGTTTATAAAATTCATTATCGCCTTGCTGCCTTTTTTCTTTGTTTCGGATAATACGGGCTGGAAGGTAAAAACATCCTCCATCACATTTAAAATCAAAAATGCTGGCCTCACAGTGGAAGGGACTTTTACTGGACTGGAAGCAGATATTAAATTTAATCCGCTAAAACCGGAAGAAGGAAGTATTAAAGCAAGTGTAAATACTAAGAGCATCAATACAGGTATAGAGAAACGCGACAATCATTTACGACAAGAAGAATTTTTCCATGCTGACAAATATCCGAAGATTACTCTGCAATCAGTAAAGATTGAGAAGACAGGGCCTATAACCTATAATGGAACATTTAATCTTACTATGAAAGGAGTGACGAAAAAAGTAATCATTCCATTTACATTTATGAAACTAAAAGACAAGACTGAATTTAGAGGAAGCTTTTCAGTGAACCGCCGAGACTACGGTGTTGGCGGAAGCAGCATGACCATGTCCGATACTGCCAATATCACTATTGTAGTATCTGTTACGGAATAAGCCTCCCGGCTTCTGGTAGAAGATCGGGCTGCCTATTCTCTATAACAATAAAGCTTTTAAAAGTGTCCGGGAGGAGAGTCGAACTCCCACGGTTGCCCGCCACCCCCTCAAGGTGGTGCGTCTGCCAATTTCGCCACCCGGACTAAGGAGTTTGCAAATGTAAAGTTTTATTGAGAATTACCTTCAACAATTGCCCTGCTTTTTTGTTAATTTAGCAAATTATAAATCAATCAGATGGAATACAGAAGATTAGGGAAGTCAGGATTACAAGTAAGCGCATTGTCGTTCGGATCATGGGTAACGTTTGCTCACCAAATAGAGAACAATGTTGCCGAAGATTGCATAAAGCTGGCCTATGATAATGGCGTTAATTTCTTTGATAATGCGGAAGCTTACGCAGGAGGAAGATCTGAGATTGTAATGGGAAGTATTCTCAAAAAGATGAATTGGGACCGCTCGACGTATATTGTTTCCAGCAAAGTGTTTTGGGGAGGTAAACTTCCTAATCAAATGGGATTATCCAAAAAGCACATCACAGAAGCCTGTAACAATGCATTAAAGCGTCTGCAGGTGGATTACCTGGATCTATACTTCTGCCATCGTCCCGATAAAAACACACCAATAGAAGAAACGGTTAGAGCAATGGACACGCTAATTCA
>DASWNK010000087.1:0-5183 GCA_036399275.1 Bacteroidia bacterium
CTTTAACTATTTTATGTAATTAACTAAATAACAGCCAGTTGAAAAACTTAAAAAAGGAGTATTAGTTGAGAACCGTGCGGGATGGAATAAACAGGATATGAGTGGAGAAAAAAGAAAGATTTAGTTCAAAGAAAGTGTAAGATCATTGATCAATTTCATCACATATTCCAGTTGCTGCTCACGGGTAAGGTCAGAATTATCCAAAACAATTGCGTCTTCCGCCTGAGTAAGCGGATTTTCCTTCCTGTGTGTATCTTCATGATCTCTGCGGATCAGGTTGGCTTTTACTTCACCAAATGAAATATGCTGCCCTTTAGAAGAATATTCATCAAAGCGGCGTTGAGTTCTGATATCGGTATCTGCGGTCATGAAGAGTTTCAGTTCGGCATTCGGAAAAACATTGGTTCCGATATCCCGCCCATCCATTACAATTCCTTTATTTTTACCTAATTCCCGCTGAATGGCTATCATTTTCACGCGAACTTCGTGCACTGCACTTACTTTACTTACATTTTCTGAAACGATCATCTGGCGGATCTCTTTCTCCACATTTTCGCCGTTCATGAAGGTTTCATTTGATTTTGTATGCGGATTGAATTGAAAGTTCAGATTTATATCGCTCAATATCCGCTCGATTTCGCTTTCCTGAAAGCTATGATCTTTAATAATCCCTTTACGAAGTGCGTAGAGCGTAACGCAGCGGTACATTGCTCCTGAATCGACATATGCATAACCCAGTTTTGCAGCCAAAGCCTTTGCTAATGTGCTTTTTCCGCAGGATGAATATCCGTCGATAGCTATGGTGATTTTGGTCATACAGTAATATTTTATCGCATGACAATATTACTCATAATTTTTTTGAATAAAAATTATTGTACGGCTGGGGATTTAAATTTTTTCGAGTAAAAGCTATTGAGATCACAGCTGATTGAAAAATTGTTGGAAGGGCCAGCAAGGTGGTAAACAGCCCGGCCGTAGCTAAAATGAAACTTAGAGATTCTGAATCCAAAGCCGAATGAAAAACCGGTAGCTCCTCTTTTTTCAGGAATTTTTAATTCTTTTCTTCTTTGATAATTATATCCGACACGTAAAAAAAGGTTTTTGGTAACAATGAATTCTCCACCGATGACCATATGGCGCATGAATTTATCGCCCCAGACCTTGCTTTTGTTTTGCTTGATCGGTTCACCTGTCAAAGGATCTTCGGTTAAAGGCGGATTAGCTGGATCAATATAGGTCAGGTCCCACTTTTCCAGGTTTTCATACACAAGAGAAACCCGGAAAGGCACATGCTTAGGCTTTTTAGAAATTCCTACCTGAATCTCGAAAGGCAGCTTTTCTTTGTTTCCTTCTACATATGGCTTCCATTGACGACCCATATTCTTTATTACAACAGCAGCAGCAAAACCATGCGACGGCCGAACATAGGTTGCACCCAGGTCAATAGCTGAGCCCCAGGAAGTATAGGATTCAAGGTGAGAATAAATGGTCTTTAAAGTAACACCCACAGTAAGATTGGTATCCAGTATGGATTTAGCATAAGCCAGGTTGAAGCTCATTTCACTCGCTCCGAATGTTCCATCCGTATTTCCGATTTCATCCGCGCGGATGAATCGCCCGTAATCCAGATAATGAACTCCTGCGCTGAAATTCCCGACATTTTCAATGTGCTTGCCATAGGCAACATATCCATAATTTACATCTGCAAAATAATTGATATAACTGAGGGCAATATTATTGCTCATGGAATCGCTCAACAGGGATGGATTGATCATGGCCACATTAAGATCATTATCTCTTACAGAGATAAGATTTCCACCGAGGGCAGAAACCCTTGCAGAGATTGGTAAGTTCAGAAATTCATAGGTATTATTGCCTCCAACCTGTGCGGATACAGGAAGGGCGAAAAAAGCGATCAATAGGTAGAAAAGTAACTTTTTTAATCTCATCAATACAAATGTAAAAATTATCCGCCTTCAAAACGAGAAAATGCAGGGTTTATTGCCCTACTTTTTCTTTTCGTCTTCTTTTATTGTCAGATCAATAGGGTTCTCTACCTTTTCCTTTAACAAAGCCATTTTTACGACATCGATCATTTTTTCCACATAATGGAATTTTAAATGCTTGATATAATCCTGCTTGATGTCTTCTATGTCTTTTTTATTATCGATACTCAGGATGATTTCTTTGATTCCCGCACGCTTTGCAGCCAGGATCTTTTCTTTGATGCCACCAACTGCCAGCACTCGTCCTCTCAGAGTAATCTCGCCGGTCATAGCCAGATGCTTTTTCACTTTGCGTTGCGTGAAAGCAGAAGCGATTGCTGTTAGCATGGTAATACCGGCACTCGGGCCATCTTTAGGAGTAGCTCCTTCAGGCACGTGAATATGCACATTCCATTTATCAAACACTTCCGGTTTTAAGCCCAAAATAGCACTATGGGATTTTAAATATTCCAAAGCGATTACCGCCGATTCTTTCATTACTTCGCCAAGATTGCCGGTCAGCGTTAATTTCCCTGTTCCCCTTGTAATACTTGTTTCAATAAATAATATATCTCCCCCTACACTTGTCCAGGCCAAACCTGTTACCACACCGGCAAGGTCATTTCCCTGATAGCGGTCTTTTGCATGTGCAGGTCCCAGGATTTTTGAAAGGTCTTTAACCGATACATGCACATTGTACTCCTGCCCCATCGCAATCGATTTTGCAGCATTTCGAACAACTTTTGCAATTACCTTCTCCATTCCGCGCACACCACTTTCACGTGTGTAATCTTCAATAATGTGTTCGATCACATCTTTATTTAAATGCAGCTGATCTTTTTTCAAACCCTGCTCTTCCAATTGTTTTGGCAGCAAGTGTCGTTTAGCGATCTCCATTTTTTCTTCCAGCGTATAGCCTGTGATCTCAATTACTTCCATTCGATCGCGCAATGCTGGCTGAATAGAGCTTAAAGAGTTGGCGGTTGCAATGAACATGACATTGGAAAGATCATAATCCAGCTCCACATAATTATCGTAGAATGTTGAATTTTGTTCAGGATCCAATACTTCCAGCAAGGCGGAAGAAGGATCGCCATGAAAATCATTTCCGACTTTATCTATTTCATCCAGAATAAAAACGGGGTTTGAAGTTGCTGCTTTTTTAATGTTCTGAATAATACGTCCAGGCATTGCGCCAATATAAGTTTTACGGTGACCTCGGATCTCCGCTTCATCCCGCAATCCACCCAGGCTCATACGGATATATTTTCTGCCAAGGCTTTCTGCAATACTTTTCCCCAGAGAAGTTTTACCAACTCCCGGAGGTCCGTACAAACATAAGATCGGCGACTTCATATTTCCTTTCAACTTCAAAACAGCAAGGTGTTCAAGAATGCGTTCCTTTACTTTGTCCATTCCAAAATGATCCTTGTTCAATATTTTCTCGGCGCGCTTTAAATCGAAATTATCGGTTGTTGTTTCGTCCCATGGCAAATCCAATAGAACTTCCAGGTAATTAGTCTGGATAGAATATTCAGCTGCATTCGGATTCATGCGTTCGAGCTTCCCGATCGCTTTATCAAACGCTTCTGAAACTTCCTTCGACCATTTTTTATCAATTGCCCGGGATTTCATTTCCAGAATATCCTGTGTAAAACTGTTCTCTCCAAGCTCTTCCTGTATCGTCTTCATTTGCTGATGCAGAAAGTAATCGCGTTGCTGTTTGTCTAAATCTACCTTTACTTTCGACTGGATCTGATTTTTTAACTCCAGCATTTGAAGCTCTTTGGTAAGATTTGATAACACCAATGTTGCGCGTTCCTTCAAATCAAGTACTTCCAGCATCTTTTGCTTTTCAGCAACAGGTGCATTCATATTGGAAGAAATAAAATTAATGAGGAAAGAAGGGCTTTCGATATTTTTCAGAGCGAAACCAGCTTCGCTTGGTATGTGCGGGCTTTGCTTTACGATTTGCAAAGCAAGGTCCTTTAAAGAAGAAACCAGGGCATCAAATTCCTGGTCATGTTTATCAGGGCGTGTTTCGGTGAAAGCATTGATGGATGCTTTTATATAAGGCTGTGTTTGTTTGATCTCTTTTAATTCAAAACGCTTTTTACCCTGGATGATCACGGTAGTATTACCGTCAGGCATGCGAAGCATTTTAATGATCTGAGCAACGGTACCAATCCTGTTCAAATCTTCCACAGTAGGATCTTCTACAGTATCATTCTTTTGAGCAACCACACCGATAATTTTACTGCCTTTATAAGCATCTTTTACCAGATTAATGGATTTATCTCTGCCAACAGTGATAGGAATCACCACGCCCGGAAAAAGTACCGTATTGCGAAGAGGTAAAATTGACAGTTCATTCGGCAGCTTTTCGGAATTCATCTGATCTTCATCTTCCGACGTCAACAAAGGAATGAATTCGGTATCTTCATCGATCATATCATCCTTAAGGATTGGCACTAAGCCATTTAAATCAAAATTATCATTCATGTATATCGGAATTGTTGTTAATAAAATCCTAAATCTATTCAGCTAGGTTCAATTGATATGCCAAGCAGGTAATCTGGACAATATGACATATCAGGCATCTTGCTGCTTAGTTGTTTGTTGCAGAATGCTTCATTTGTCTGCAAGAGAATTAATCGTTCACGGGCTTACTTTTTCCTGCTTGCCTTGATCAGGTAAAAAGCATTGATGCAGACAATCGCCACATTAGTAAAAATAATAGGTATGGAGATGTCGAGCAGAAATCCATACCAGATAAACAGAGATGCGCCTGCGGTATTCACCAGACGAAGCGTTGTTATCTTCCCCATCAAAAAAGAAACAAGAACGGTAAGTGATGCTACATAGCCGATGATGTCGGTAAACGAAATTGAAAAAATAGATTCCACAGTAATTATTTTCGGTATTTTTCAGTTAATTCAAAAACATGGCTTAAAATTTCCTGCTCGGTTTCATCAAAAGTCATTCCTCTTCGTTCCATGACACGGGAAGCTACCTCAAATGCATCTTTTGTTTTATACGTTGTAAAGCCTGCTGCACCGCCCCATGAAAAAGATGGAACAAAATTGCGCGGAAAGCCTGATCCAAAAATATTCGCATTCACTCCTACAACTGTTCCGGTATTAAACATGGTATTTATGCCACATTTACTGTGATCGCCCATGATCAATCCGCAAAAAG
>DASWNK010000088.1:0-1887 GCA_036399275.1 Bacteroidia bacterium
CTTTTCAATCACTTTTAAGATCGTATTTTTTTCAACGGCGCTCAGGTTAGAGTGTTCCTCTTTATCTTCTACCATTGCAGATTCAATGGGGGAGAAGAGAATATCTTTTCCCGTTAATACATCTCCCTCAGACATAATCACGGCTCTTTCAATAGCGTACTGCAACTCACGAACGTTGCCGGGAAAATGGTAATTCAAGAGCTTCTCCTTCGCTATTTTATCCAGTTCAAGATTCGGCTTCAGGTATTTGTTTGAATAGATAGTTGCAAAATGTTTTGCGAGGAGTAATATATCATTCCCACGTTTTCGCAAAGGCGGAACAACAATTTCTACTGTATTGATGCGGTAAATCAAATCTTTCCGGAACCTTGTTTCGTTCGCTAATTCCACAATGGGAATGTTCGTTGCACAAATCAGCCGGATGTCAATTGGCTTCGGCTCGTTTGTTCCCAAACGAATGACTTGGCGGTTCTGCAGCACACTTAACAACTTTGCCTGCTGATGTAAGGAAATGTTCCCGATTTCATCAAGGAAAAGTGTTCCGGTGTTGGCTGATTCAAAACGGCCTTCACGGTCTTCCCTTGCATCAGTAAAAGCACCCTTTCTATGGCCAAACAATTCACTTTCAAAAAGCGATTCCGTCAAGGCGCCAACATCGACTTTAATAAATGGTTTGGTTGCCCGGTAAGAGAAATGATGAATGGCTTTTGCAATCACTTCCTTACCCGTACCATTTTCACCAAGAATTAAAATGTTGGCATCTGTCGGGGCAATCTTCTGGATCTTGTAAAAGATATCCTGCATGGGTTCCGATTCTCCCAACAGTTCTTTTTCAAAAATGGATGACCCATTTGGAATGGTGGTAGCGCCTTTATTGTCTTTTTTGCGGGCAGCTTCTTTTATGGTGGTTAATAATTTTTCATTGTGCCAGGGCTTTACAATAAAATCATAAGCACCTTCTTTCAGTGAGCGGATAGCCAGGTCTATATCGCCGTAAGCTGTGATCATAATCACAGAAGCAGTTGAACGGAATTCCTTTATTTTTTTTAGCCAGAAAATTCCTTCGTTGCCGGTATTGATTGAACTATTAAAATTCATATCAAGAAGGATCACATCAAAATCCTGTTTGGATAAAATCGAGCGGATGTTCTCCGGATTTTTCTCAGTAACTATTTCTTTGACTTCAGGCTTTAGCAGTAGTCGAACCGCAGTGAGGACATCTACATCATCATCGATAACTAAAATACTCGCAGTTTTAAGTGACATGGTTAGAAACGAATTGTGGCAAAGTACGAAACTAAGGTCATGCCATCAATGTAATGTTCTGGAAATGAAGCTGCCTAAATTATACGCTGAGAATGGGTGTATCAAAAGCGAACAGTTTTTGTCCGCATGCGAACACTTTCGTAGGCCTGCTATTTTCTAAATCATTGAAAACCATGTGCTCTATCTTTTGGCATCTTATTGCATTCAATGAGCAGAACACAAAACAATTACTGTGGACAGAAAAATTGAAAGAAAAGGATGGAGTAAGAAAAAGATGTACACCATCTTCGGCATTCTTGCTTTGGGGCTGCTGATTGGCGGCAGCATTTATTATACATCCGGCGGATCAAAACTAAATGTAGAAGCAGAACGCATTACAATCAGCGAAGTGAAAAAAGGGACCTTTCAGGAGTTTATTCCCGTGCCGGGTATCGTACTTCCGCAAACCACCATTTATCTTGATGCTATGGAAGGCGGAAGAGTAGAAGAAAAGCTGGTGGAAGATGGTGCAATGGTGAAAAAAGGCCAGCCAATTTTACGCTTATCAAATACAGACCTGGAATTAAGTCTTGTAAACCAACAAACATCTGTTTACAACCTGCTGACGCAAATGCAGATTGC
>DASWNK010000089.1:0-4751 GCA_036399275.1 Bacteroidia bacterium
AAGAGCCGTGGAAATGAATTTAAAGAAATAGTAAAAGGCCTAAAGGAATAAAATTGAATTTATTAAAATACATAAAAGGGGATAAAGTAATCTGGACAGTAGTGCTACTGCTATCCTTATTATCTATATTGGTTGTCTACAGCTCGGTAGTTGCTTTAGCGTATCGGTATAAGAATGGCGATACCGCTTCTTACCTGATCAAGCATATTTTTATTGTAGGTTCAGGGATATTTTTAATGTACCTGATTCACAAAGTAAAGTATTCCTATTTTTCCAGAATTTCCCAAATCGCGATTATCCTGGCTGCGCCATTATTGCTTTATACTTTGTTAAAAGGTGTTAGTGCAGGAGAAGCAGCCCGATGGCTGCCTATTCCAGGTACATCGCTTACTTTTCAAACATCAGACTTTGCCAAGCTTGCCCTGATCACCTATGTTGCGCGTATGCTGTCGATCAAGCAGGACGTTATCAAAGATTTTAAACAGGCATTCTTACCAATCGTGATCCCGGTTGCTGTAATTTGTGTATTGATATTACCTGCCAACTTCTCTACTGCCGCGCTGCTGTTTCTTACTTGCCTTGTACTGATGTTTGTGGGTAGAATGAACGCAAAGCATTTATTAATGTTGGTTGGTTCCGGAATAGTATTCGCAGCAATATTGATTATATTAATCTTTAATTTCCCTGACCTAATCAAACGTGGTGACACCTGGAAGGCTCGTATCGAGAATTTTAGCAAAGGCGACAGCGAAAGTAATTTTCAGGCCGAGCAGGCTAAAATTGCTATAGCCAGCGGATATATTTTTGGCAAAGGACCAGGAAATAGTTTGCAGCGCAACTTTTTGCCGCAAGCATCTTCCGATTTTATTTATGCGATTGTTATTGAAGAGTGGGGGCTAGTCACCGCCATTGTTATTGTATTTTTATACGTTGTTCTTCTCTTTCGAGGGGTCAGGATCGCGAATAAAAGCGAACGTACATTTGGAAGTTTGCTCGCTATCGGATTGTCATTTAGCCTTGTTTTTCAAGCCATGATCAATATGGCTGTCGCAGTGAATTTGTTTCCTGTAACAGGTCAGCCGCTTCCATTGGTAAGCATGGGTGGAACATCTATCTGGTTCACCAGTATTGCCATCGGGATTATTCTCAGTGTAAGTCGTGAAACAGATGCAGAGGAAGGAGGGAAGCTTGCAGCCGCTTAAAATTATCATTAGTGGAGGAGGAACAGGCGGACATATTTTTCCCGCCATTGCCATCGCAAATGCAATAAAGACTTTGCGTCCCGATACCGAATTTTTATTTGTTGGTGCCGAAGGTAAAATGGAGATGGAAAAAGTTCCGGCCGCCGGTTATAGGATCGAGGGCTTGTGGATCTCCGGTTTTCAGCGCAAGCTAACTTGGTCCAATCTCGCTTTTCCTTTTAAAGTATTAAGCAGTTTAAGGAAAGCAAAGAAAATATTACGCTCCTTTAAGCCTGATGCCGTCATTGGCACAGGAGGATTTGCAAGCGGGCCAATGTTGCAGGTCGCTGCCAGGAATGGTGTTGTTACTTTGGTTCAGGAACAAAATTCTTACCCGGGAATCACCAATAAAATTCTCTCAAGGAAAGTGGATAGAATTTGTGTGGCATATGCAGGAATGGAAAAATATTTTCCAAAAGAAAAAATATTGCTGACAGGGAATCCTGTGCGTCAGGATATTTTAAACCTGGAAGGGAAACGTGAAAGAGGATTGGAGTTCTTCGGACTTGACCCGAACAAAAAAACGGTGCTGGTAATTGGCGGAAGCTTGGGCGCAAGAACAATCAATGAAAGTATCCTGAAGTACCTGCCGGTTTTTGAACAGAATAATATGCAGTTGATTTGGCAAACGGGAAAAGGCTTCTTTGAAACAGCGAAAAAGAATTTGCCGGTGTATGAGAATAAAGGAATAAAAGCCTTTGATTTTATTCAAAAGATGGATTATGCCTATGCTGCTGCTGATATCGTTGTATCAAGAGCTGGTGCCAGCTCCGTTTCTGAGTTGTGCCTTGTAAAGAAGCCAAGCATCTTGATTCCTTCACCAAATGTAGCGGAAGATCATCAGACAAAGAATGCAATGGCCCTGGTAACACACAATGCTGCGATCATAATTAAGGATGCAGAAGCGAGAGAGCAATTGGGACATGAAACTATTAGTTTAATTAACGATCCTGAAAGATGTCACAAGCTTTCGGAAAATATTGCCGGATTGGCATTTAAGGATTCAGCGATGGTTATTGCAAATGAAATTCTGAGTTTGATTAATAGTAAGAAATAAAATGGACTTGAATAAAATACATAGCGTTTATTTTCTTGGCATCGGCGGTATCGGCATGAGCGCTCTTGCCCGCTATTTCAATGCCATGGGAAAGAAGGTGAGCGGTTATGATAAAACACCAACTAAATTAACAGATGAGCTGATCGCTGAAGGAATTGCCATTCATTTTGAAGATCACATTCGCAATATTCCTGTTCACATCAAGGAGCTTCCGTACGACATTGATAATATTTTGATAGTTTACACACCTGCCGTTCCAAAGGACCACAGCGAGTATGTCTTTTTTAATTTAAATGGGTTTAACATTAAAAAAAGGGCTGAAGTACTGGGGATGATTACACAAACTGCGCATACAATCGCTGTGGCCGGAACGCATGGTAAAACAACAACATCATCTTTAATTGCACACATCCTGAAAACTGCGGGATTGGATCCTTCTGCATTTTTAGGTGGGATCACACAAAATTACAATACCAACTTGCTGTTGAGCTCCAAGCTCAAAGCGGATACTTTGCAACAATCGGCCAGTAATTTAATTGTTGTGGAAGCTGATGAGTACGATCGTTCTTTTTTAACGCTCCACCCTCAAATGGCTGTGATCACTTCCGTGGATGCAGATCACCTGGACATCTATGGAGATAAAGAGCAAGTATTGGAATCGTTTACATTGTTTTCAAATCAAGTTACGTCAACGCTTGTTCTGAAAAAGAACATTGCTTCTCAGATTAATTCCGGCAAAAAAGCAATTACTTATGCCGTGAACGATGACGCCGCGGATTATTTCGCTCAGAACATCCGGATTGAAAGTGGTACCTATCATTTTGAGATAGTAACACCTGCGAATGTGTTTGAGAATTTGGTGTTAGGATTACCGGGATTGCATAATGTGGAGAATTCGGTTGCTGCAGTGGCAATCGCTTGCCAAATGAGCATATCGGAAGATGTAATACGCAAAGCGCTGGCTTCCTTCAGCGGTGTAAGAAGGCGATTTGATTACCATATTAAAAGTGAGCACTTGACTTACATTGACGATTACGCACACCACCCGGAAGAATTAAAAGCAGTGATCAGCTCAGCAAAAGAAATGTACCCAGGCAAAAAAATCACCGGAGTGTTTCAGCCGCATTTGTTTTCGCGCACCCGCGATTTTGCCGATGATTTTGCAAAAAGTCTTGATCTGTTGGATGAATGCATCCTGTTGGAGATTTACCCAGCCCGCGAATTGCCCATTCAGGGAGTTTCTTCACAAATGCTCCTTGATAAAATGAAATCCGCTAACAAAAGTATTTGTCACAAAAATGAATTGATTCAGGTACTCAAAAGCAAGGACCTGCAGGTCTTAATGACAATGGGAGCTGGCGATATTGATACATTCATCGAATCGATAAAAAAGGAATTAAGCAATAAATAATTGAAAAAAGTAAAAAAAATATTATTCATCGCGCTTTGGTCAGGCTTATTGATTGGTCTTTTGATCACCATGGGTTTTGTGAACCAGGAACAGGATTCTTTGTTGTGTCAAAGTCTGGACGTAAAGGTCAATCAGGACGATGATTTATATTTTCTGGAAAACAGCGATATTATTCAACTTATAAAGGATCGAGGCGATTCTATTATTCGCCAGCCAAAGGCAACTGTTAACATTACGTCAATTGAAAAAGCACTGAACAGTCATGCAAATATATCGAAAGCCGAGGTATACATGTCCATTGATGGTAAAATGGAAGTGCTTGTTGAGCAGCGAAAACCGGTACTGCGCGTAATAAATGCCGATGGAGATAGTTACTATATTGATAGCGAAGGCAAGTTAATGCCCCTTTCGGACAAGTACACCGCAAAGGTGTTGATTGTAAACGGGGTAATTTCTGAGCCTTACATTAAAAGATATATGCTTTCTATAGAACAGATTGGAAAGGATAGTTTATTAAATGCCACGAGTATGCTGGATGAAGTTTATGCAATGGCGAATTACATCAATGGGGATGAATTCTGGAAGGCGCAAATCAATCAGATCTATATCAACGATGAGCGAGATATGGAGATTGTGCCAACAGCAGGTGACCAGAAAATAATATTCGGCGATACTACTGCTATGGCGGAAAAATTTAAAAAGCTGCTAACCTTCTATCAGCAAGGCTTAAACACAACCGGATGGTGGAACAAATATTCCATCATTAATTTGAAATTTAAAGATCAGATCGTTTGTACGAAGAAAGTAACAGGAAACATAAAACAGAACTAGTAAATAAATAACAATGGAACCATCAGAAATTGTAGTAGGCTTGGACATCGGGACAACAAAAATTGTTGTAATTGTTGGTCGCAGAAATGAATTCGGAAAAATAGAAATCCTCGGAATGGGGAAATCTGAATCGTTTGGTGTGGCACGGGGAGTGGTACAGAACATTGATCAAACTGTACAATCGATACAAACTGCTGTAGCAGAAGCCGAG
>DASWNK010000090.1:0-4792 GCA_036399275.1 Bacteroidia bacterium
ACATGAATTCATAAGCCAACAGATAAGAAGCCCAGGCAAATGAATTGATCAGAATTCTCTTTTTATTCCAGTGCGGTAAACGCATCTGAGGATAGTTCTTCAGGTTCTCCGGATTCTTCGTAGCGAAATAATTGATGAGGAAAATAAGCGCGCACATTACCGCACAATAGATCAGGGATTCTTTTAAATTACCCGCTTTCAAACCGTAATCGGCCAGACTGTATGGCAACAAATAAAGCACAACGGCGGCCGGAACAATGCCGCAGAAAACCACGCCCATCATTTTTTGAAAGAAAATATACTTGATCCAGGCATCTTCCTGTGGGTGCTTGGCGAAATAAGCCGCTTTGATCTTCGGGCTCAAGGCAAGGAACCAGTAAATGATAAAACCGATGGTAGCAGACGCAATGCCGACAACCGGCTCAAGGTATTCGGGTTTCCAATCGTAAAAGTTTGCCATAAGGGATAGTTGTTAGGTTCTTCAGAGGATGAAAGTACAAAAAAAGAGAATGTGGCGGGGTGGAATTTTTGGGTGGGATTATTCGCTCCGCTCATGAGCCCTTCTTCCAGAATGGGAATAACAAAAGAACACCCTTTTCAGGCTGTTTTCTTTTTAGTTTACAGCTCCAGCCTTTCAAGCAAAACGTGAGGCTTTCTATCACCAGAAAGCGATGGATTACTCGCTCTGCTCTTGAGCCCTTCTTCCAGAATGGGAATAACAAAAGCCAATTCCGTAGCCGGAATTGTTTTTGCATTTTAGCATTCGTCTCATCAAAACTATGTTTTGCGAGTCTACTGCTAAAATGCAAAAAGCCCCGCTTTGCAGCAGGGCCTTTTGTTCTAATCCGTGGTCGCGAAGGGATTCAAACCCCTAGCCTTCTGATCCGTAGTCAGACGCTCTATTCAGTTGAGCTACGCAACCATTTCTGCTTTTAAAAAGCGATGCAAATATAAACAAATTACTTGTATGCAAAAGGCTTTGGCTGAAATTTATTTAAAAAGTCTGAAATTAATATGCCAGCTATCAATTTGTAATACATTTGTACGAAACCAATTAAATTATACTGATATGCCAATTGCTTCTATTATTTTGCTTGTAGTAGCCGTGCTCATACTTTTCTTGTCATTTGTAACAATTTCCCAGGGAACCATTGGGGTTGTTACTGTTTTTGGAAAGTACCGCCGGATCATGGGACCAGGATTAAACCTGAAGATCCCATTTATTGAAGTGATCTACAAACGCGTTTCGATCCAAAACCGCTCAGTAGAACTGGAATTCCAGGCAATCACCATCGACCAGGCGAATGTGTATTTCAAAGCCATGTTGTTGTATGCCGTAATTAATACGAATGAAGAAAGCATTAAGAATGTAGCCTTCAAATTTATTGACGACCGCAACTTTATGCAAGCATTGGTTCGTACGATTGAAGGCTCTATCAGAGGATTCGTAGCGACGAAGAAACAATCCGAAGTACTTTCACTTCGTAAAGAAATTGTGGAAGATGTTAAGGGACAGATCGATCAGAGCCTGGAAGAATGGGGATATCACCTGCTTGATTTGCAGTTGAACGATATCACTTTTGATGAAGCAATCATTAAATCGATGGCGCAGGTTGTTGCATCCAGCAACTTAAAAGCGGCTGCTGAAAATGAAGGTCAGGCTTTATTGATCACCAAAACAAAAGCTGCGGAAGCGGATGGTAATGCAACGAAAATCGCTGCGGAAGCAGAACGTTTAGCTGCACAATTGCGCGGACAAGGTGTTGCATTGTTCCGTGAAGAAGTGGCCAAGGGAATGAGCCAGGCTGCGAAAGAAATGGAGCAAGCCAATTTAGATACGTCTGTAATCCTTTTCTCTATGTGGACAGAAGCGATCAAGAACTTTGCGGAATATGGTAAAGGCAACGTTATCTTCCTGGATGGTTCCAGTGAGGGAATGGACAGAACGATGCGTGAAATGATGGCCATGAATAAATTGATGGAATCGAAAACACCTCCGACATCTAAGAAATAAATAATCTTATTATTAAAACAAAAAGGTGGTTCTGAATACAGAACCACCTTTTTTATTTCATCACTTCTTTAAAAGAAGCGCGATTTAGAATTGTTTTCTAGGACGTCTCTCTCTGGAGAAGTTGCTCTTTCTATCGCCACCACCAGTTGATTCACTGCTGCTGCTTTTAGAAAAACTTTTCTCTGTTGTGTTTCCGCTCTTGGAAGAACTTCTTTCACGGTCGCTGTAGCTTTTACGCTCACCACCGCCGCTTTCGCTTTTGGAGTAACCGCCTCTGCTGCCAGAACCTGAACGCTCGCCGTATGATTTGCGCTCGCCTGAACCTGATCCGCCTTTGTATCCGCCTCTGTCGGAGCGATTACCGCCACCGTATCCGCCTTTACGTTCGCCGCCGCCGCCATATGAGCGTCTGCCGCTTCCGCTTCCACTTCCGCCACCTTCATATCCACCGCGTGAAGATTTACCTTCGCTTGCTCCGCGTGATTCGATACGAACATTACGGTTGTTGTAACGTGCTTCTTTAAATGTTCCCTGGATGATCTCTGCTGCTTCTGTTTTCACTTCAATGAATGAGAAACTGCTCTTCACTTCTACGCTAACAATTGATGCAACATCCACACCGGAAACTTCCGAAATGTATTCTTTCATTTGTGTGCTGTCCAGACTATCCAATTCACCAAGATTGATGAATAGCTTCGTCAATCCCGGAGTAGAGCGTTCTCTTTCTCTGCTTCCGCCTGCATTTAAATCAGGAGCATTTTTGTAATAATCCAGGAATCGGTTGAACTCTGTCGATACAAAACGCTTGATGATATCTTCTCTGCTCAGGTCTTTCAATTCATCATAGATGCTCGGTAAATAAGCTTCAATAGCCGATTCGTTTACTTCTACATTGTGAATTTTCTTTACTAAGCTGAATAATTGTTTTTCACAAGCTTCAAATCCTGTAGGAATAGTTCCTTGTGTGAATTTTTTCTTGATGATGCGTTCGATGATCCTGATCTTACCAACTTCTTTCATGTTGATGATACAGATGGAAACACCTTTTTTACCAGCACGGGCTGTACGGCCAGAACGGTGTGTGTAGTTTTCGATCTCATCAGGCAAGTTGTAATTGATAACGTGTGTTACATCATTCACATCAATACCACGGGCAGCAACATCGGTTGCAACCAGCATCTGAAGTGAACGGGAACGGTAACGCTTCATTACATGATCGCGCTGCTGTTGTGATAAATCACCATGCAATGCATCAGCACCATAACCATCTTTAATCAATGAATCGGCGATCTCTTGTGTTTCAATACGGGTACGGCAGAATACGATTGCGAAGATATCCGGATTGGAATCTGCAATACGCTTAAGTGCTGCATATTTATCGCGGGCCTGAACAACATAATAAATGTGTTCGATGTTTTCGTTACCGGAATTTTTTGTTCCTGCAGTGATCTCCACAGGATTTTCCATATAGTTCTTAGAAATGCGCAATACCTCATCGGGCATTGTAGCAGAAAATAACCAGGTATTTTTTTCTTCAGGAGTTTGTGATAAGATGGTATCCAGATCTTCTTTGAATCCCATGTTTAACATTTCATCCGCCTCATCCAATACGGCGTAGCGAACGTTTGATAAATTCACACGACGACGGTCGATCATATCATTTAAACGACCCGGAGTTGCCACAACGATCTGTGCTCCTTTTTTAATGTCGCGTGATTGATTGTCGATGCTTGCACCACCATAGATGGCAACAATGTTAGCACCGTCGATGTACTTCGTGTAGCTCTGAAGATCGCGGGTGATCTGCATACACAATTCACGTGTAGGACAAATGATCACCGCCTGCGTGTCGCGGGAGCTGAAATCGATCAGGTGAGTTAAAGGCAAACCAAAGGCTGCCGTTTTACCAGTACCGGTTTGTGCCAAAGCAACAAGATCGGTATTACCGGTTAATAGTACAGGAATAACTTTTTCCTGGATTGGAGTTGGACTTTCAAAGCCCAATTCTGTTACTGCTTTAACAATAGCATTGTTAAAGCCTAACGCTTCAAATTTGTTCATTAAGTATTTATTAAGTTTATATTACAGTTGTCAATTTACCAGGAAGTAAATGTGAGTTGAATCGGACAACTGTTTTTTAAGAAACCCACCATCATTGGTCTTCGGGTTATTTTCGGCATCCCGTTAGCTATCGGGAAATCAGTCGTTAATTCGTCTCAGCAAAAATCCTATTTTGACTAAAACCGCTGCAAAGATACACATTTATTTGAGATGCGGCATAATTATTTCTGCTGAGCGCCTTTATTTACCATAAAACTCCCATAATTTCTCGTTCAGGAGAAGTACTATGGCGTCGTCGGAGCGTGTGCTGACAAGCATTTGGTTCTGTTTGATCAGAAAAGGAAAGGGTGATCGTAATTGCTCATAATTTTTATCTTTAATAAAGAAAGCCGCAATTTGGGTCGTTTGACTCTCATCGTATTCCCCGATAAGGTATTTGTCACCGCTGAATTTTAAATCGGTATTCATGTCCGCATCAAAGATCAATCCCTGGTAAAGGCCTTCTTTCACTTGTGTGGAATGATTGGAGTAGAAAAAGTAAACCGGACAAAAGGTGAAATTCTTTTTGAAGGCGGCCATGATCAATTTGTTCTTGTTCTCCTGATCGATGCGAATTACTTCCGCTTCTTTCAGCATGCCTTTTTGTTTCAGCCCATTTATTTTGAGCTCCGATGTTTTCAATCGCACGAACAATGCTCCGCTTTTCAGCATCACGAT
>DASWNK010000091.1:0-13574 GCA_036399275.1 Bacteroidia bacterium
CGGCTATTGCCGAACATGCAAAAAAAATAAACGCGGATTTTGTTGCGCATGGAAGCACCGGCGCCGGCAACGATCAGGTGAGGTTCGATGCGATCTTTCACATTCTAACTCCACAAATAAAAGTCATCACACCAATCAGAGATCAAAAGCTTTCCCGGGAAACGGAAATACAATTTCTGAAAGAACACGGTGTGCTGATCAATTCGGAGAAGGCGAAATACAGCATCAACAAAGGAATCTGGGGCACATCCGTTGGCGGAAAAGAAACGCTCACTTCTCACCTGCCCTTGCCCGAAGAAGCCTATCCCAACACCGTGACAAAAAAAGCAATAACCGAAGTGGAGCTTCTTTTCGAAAAAGGGGAACTCAGGGGAATCGACGGCATCCTGTATGATCATCCTACAGAAGCCATTCAGGAATTAGAAAAGATGGCTTCCCCTTACGGCATCGGAAGAGACATTCATGTGGGCGATACCATTATCGGCATCAAAGGAAGAGTAGGATTTGAAGCCGCCGCCGCCATGATCACCATCAAAGCACATCACGCATTGGAAAAACATACGCTCACCAAGCTTCAGCTGATCATCAAAGACCAGCAAGCCATGTGGTATGGGAATTGGCTGCATGAAGGATTGTTCCTGGATCCCGTAATGCGGGACATCGAAAGCTTCCTTAGTTCCACGCAGAAAAAAGTCTCCGGAAAAGTGTTTGTTAAGCTTTCCCCGTTTGTTTTCAGCATTTGCGGAATTGAATCGAAACATGATCTGATGTCGGAGCAGTTCGGCAGCTACGGAGAAATGAACAAGAGCTGGTCGGGCGAAGATGTGAAAGGCTTTACCAAGATCATGAGCAACCAAATGAGTATTTATCACCAGGTAAATTCCTAACAATGAAAAAAACAAATGTTTCAGTAATTGGCGCCAGTGGTTATGCAGGCGGAGAGTTGATCCGGCTGCTCGTTCATCATCCGGATATTGAACTGGTTTCGGCAGTCAGCAGCTCGAAAGCTGGAATGCAGCTCACAAAAGTGTTTCCCGATCTGCTTGGAGAAACCGACCTGAGCTTTTCAGACGTGTCGGACCCAACAGCAGAAATTATTTTTCTCTGCCTGCAACATGGGGCTGCGAGCGCATACCTCAATAAACATCCGGAGCTTCTGTCGAAGAAAATAATTGACCTGAGCCGCGATTTCCGTTTGGCAGCACATGATGCCGCCAAGGTTTCACCATTCGTTTACGGACTTCCTGAATTGAACAAAGCGCAGATCTGCAACTCAAAATATGTGGCTAATCCCGGTTGTTTCGCAACAGGCATTCAACTGGGATTGTTGCCATTGGCGAAACACCAGCTGTTGAAAGGAGATATTCATGTCAATGCCATTACCGGCTCCACAGGTGCGGGAATAAAAGCTACAGCCACTACTCACTTTTCCTGGAGACAAAACAATATCTCGGTTTACAATGCCTTCGCGCATCCGCACAACGCGGAAATCCTGGAAAGCATCCGGATGCTGCAGCCGGCCTTCGGTGATGGCTTCTTATTTGTTCCTCAAAGAGGGAGCTTCACCAGGGGAATATTTGCCACTATGATCATACAGACAGAAAAAACAGAAAGGGAATTGCTGGAGCTGTACGAAAACTACTACCAGGAACAGCCGTTTACGCACCTGCAGGAAAACGACATCGACCTCAAGATGGTGGTCAACACCAATAAATGCTTTATAAATATTAAAAAGAGCGGTAGGCATCTGCTCATTACCACTGTAATCGACAACCTGCTGAAAGGTGCAGCCGGACAAGCGGTTCAGAACATGAACCTGATGTCGGGGTTTGCCGAGCAGAGCGGATTGACCTTAAAAGCAAATGTATTTTAAACCAATAAAGAAACAAAAATAAAAATGAATCTATTTGACGTTTACCCTTTGTTTGATATTACACCTGTAAAGGCGCGCGGATCTTTTATTACCGACGATAAAGGGAATGAATACCTTGACCTTTATGGAGGGCACGCCGTTATTTCGGTGGGACATTCCCATCCGCAGTACATCAAAGCACTGGCCTTGCAGCTGAACAAGATCGGATTTTATTCCAATGCCGTAAAAATTCCTTTGCAGGAACAGCTGGCGAAAAAGCTCGGCAGGATCAGCGGTTGTAATGCCTATCAGTTATTCCTTTGCAATTCGGGAACAGAAGCAAATGAAAATGCACTGAAGCTGGCTTCCTTTCACAATAACAGAAAAAAAGTGATTGCCTTTAAAAATTCTTTTCATGGCAGAACTTCTTTATCGGTAGGTGTTACCGATGATACAGCGATTGCCGCAGAAATCAACAGATCGCATGAAGTAGTTTTCCTTCCTTTGAACGATTCCGAAGCATTTACAAATGCGATTGATGAAGACACCTGTGCCGTGATCATGGAAGGCATCCAGGGAGTCGGCGGTATCAATGTTGCCACCGACGAATTCCTGAGAATCGTTGAATACCATTGCCGCAAGAAAGGCGCGCTCCTGATCATGGATGAGATCCAATCGGGTTACGGCCGCACTGGAAAGTTTTTCGCTTTCCAGCATTCAGGAATAAAACCCGACCTCATTACAATTGCAAAAGGAATGGGCAACGGTTTCCCGATAGCTGGTGTATTGATCCAGCCGGGAATTGAAGCAAAACATGGATTGCTCGGCACCACCTTCGGCGGAAATTACCTGGCTTGCAGCGCAGCTATCTCCGTTCTGGAGATCATTGACCGTGAGCTGCTCATGGTGAATGCAAAAGACATTGGAAATTACCTGATGGAGGAACTGAAAAAAATAAAAGGAATTAAAAAAGTAAAAGGCAAAGGCCTGATGATAGGAATAGAAACCGAAGGCAATTCAACTGTTTTAAGAACAGCGCTGCTGATGGAACAAAAAGTAATAACCGGTTATTCGCCCGGCAAAAACACCATCCGCTTGCTGCCACCATTAAGCATCAGCAAACAGGAAGCCGATCAGTTTTTAACTTCCATCAAATTAATTTTAGAAAAAACCAACCAGTTAGAACTTAGTTTACAATGAAAAACTTTACCACCGTACAGGATGTAAAAGATCCCCTGCAGCTCATTCATGAAGCCTTGTTATTAAAGGAGGACCCGCACAGTTTTCCTGATCTCGGAAAAAACAAAACGCTTGGACTGATCTTTTTGAATGCCAGCCTGCGTACCCGGCTGAGCACACAAAAAGCCGCGCAGAATCTTGGCATGAACGTGATTGTGATCAACATCAACGAAGAAGGCTGGGCATTGGAATACGAGAGCGGCGCGATCATGAATGGCAACAAAGTGGAACACATCAAAGATGCAGCAGCAGTTCTTGGAACCTATTGTGATATTATCGGTGTGCGGTGTTTTCCTTCACTGAAAAACAGGCAGAGTGATTATGCTGAAAAAACAATTCTTCAATTCATGAAGCATTGCAATAAGCCGGTTATCAGTCTGGAATCGGCCACGCGCCATCCACTGCAAAGCTTAGCGGATGCCATGACGATCATGGAACATAAAAAAAAGAATAAGAAAAATAAAGTTGTGCTGACCTGGGCCCCACACATCAAACCATTGCCGCAAGCAGTTGCCAATTCATTCTGCGAATGGATGAACCGGCTGGATGTGGAACTGGTGATAACACATCCCGAAGGCTATGAGCTTTGTGAGGATTTTACACGCGGCGCAACGATCTGTTACAACCAGGAAGAAGCGTTGAAAGACGCCGATTTCGTTTATGTAAAAAACTGGTCGGCATACACGGAATACGGAACAATGCCCGAAGTAAAAGAAGACTGGCTGTTGAATGCAGAGAAAATGAAAACAAGCAACGAAGCCTTTCTGATGCATTGTCTGCCGGTAAGAAGAAACGTAGAAGTACCCGATGCGCTGCTCGATAACAAGCAATCGTTGATCTACCAGCAGGCAGAGAACAGAGTGTTTTCGGCGCAGATCGTTTTAAAAAAAATACTGGAGTACAAAGAAAAGCGAATAGTAACAGAAGAGCAGTTCCTGAAAGCAGCATCTCAAATTTAAGCAAAAATGAAAAATCTATACATCGTCAAGATCGGCGGAAATGTGATCAATGATCCGGAGGCAATGGAAAAGTTCCTCAACGATTTCAGTTCCATCAAACAACATAAACTACTCGTGCATGGTGGCGGAAAGCAAGCCACAGAACTGGCTGCAAAGCTGGGTGTTTCCCAGGCCATGGTGAAGGGCAGAAGAATTACCGACGCCGAAACATTGAAGATCATCACTATGGTTTTCGGCGGATCTCTCAACAAAAACATTGTGGCATCATTACAATCGAAAGGTATAAATGCCATAGGGCTTTCGGGAGCGGATGGAAATTCCATTCTTGCAAAAAAAAGACAAACGGAAGACATTGATTTTGGTTATGCCGGTGAAATTATTCCTTCCGGAATAAATGTCTCCTTCATTACAGCATTATTGGAATCCTCGATGGTTCCCGTATTCTCTGCCATTACGCATGATGGAAAAGGACAGCTTCTGAATACCAATGCCGATTCCATCGCTTCAGCACTGGCGATCGAATTATCTGCTTATTACAACGTACATCTGCATTATTGCTTTGAAAAGAAAGGCGTATTAAAAGATGCCGCGAACGATGGATCAGTGATCAGCACACTCAACCATTATGCATATTCGCAATTGCTTTCAGCGGGATGCATTTCGGAAGGAATGATTCCCAAGCTCGACAATGCTTTTGCAGCCAAACAAAAAGGAGTAAACAAAGTAATGATTGCACACCCTAACGATCTGATCGAACATATCAATGACAACACCAGCAGCGGAACAACTATCTTTGCCTGAGCTACAGGACTTGGAACAACTGAAGACTTCAGCCATTGAGCTGTTGAAGCAACTCATTAACACACCTTCTATCAGCAGAAATGAAGAGGCTACAGCCGATCTGCTGCAGCAGTTCCTGGAAGCACAACATATCCCCACAGAGCGTAAGCTGAACAATGTGTGGGCAAAGAATAAACATTTTGACAAAAACAAACCAAGCATTTTACTCAACTCTCATCACGATACGGTAAAACCAAATCCCGCTTATACCAATGACCCCTTTCACGCCTTTACTAAGGATGGAAAACTTTACGGGCTTGGCAGCAACGATGCCGGAGGCGCAGTAGTAAGTCTGCTCAGCGCCTTCCTCTATTTTTACAATGAACAGAATCTGAAGTACAATTTTATATATGCTGCCAGCGCAGAAGAAGAGACATCCGGAAAGAATGGGATCGCTTCTGTATTGCAGGACTTCCCTCCCATCGATTTCGCCATTGTAGGCGAGCCTACATTAATGGAAATGGCAACTGCCGAAAAAGGCCTGATGGTTTTAGATTGCAGCGTTTACGGAAAATCAGGCCACGCTGCAAGAGAAGAAGGCGAAAATGCTATTTACAATGCATTGCCGGTTATTCAATGGTTCAGGGATTATCAGTTTGAAAAAGTATCCTCAATGCTGGGCAAGGTAAAAATGACGGTGACCGTTATAAAAGCAGGGGAGCAGCATAATGTCGTTCCGGCCCTTTGCGACTTCACCGTGGATGTAAGAACAACAGATGCCTACCGCAATGAGGAGATTCTGGAAATAATCGAAAAGCAGGCAAACTGCAACGTATTGCCCCGCTCTCTACGATTGCAACCTTCTTCCATTCCGGAAGATCATCCGATTGTACAGGCAGGAAAATCCGCCGGAAGAAAAACCTATGGTTCTCCAACCACCAGCGATCAGGCATTGATGCCATGGCCTTCCATTAAAATAGGACCTGGTGATTCGGCAAGATCTCATACCGCAAATGAATTTATTTACATCAAAGAAATTGAAGAAGCGATTGAACTTTATATAACATTATTGAAAAAATTAAATTAAGCTATGACAACAAAAATCTGGGAGAAAGAAAAAAATCTTACGCCGAAATGGATAGAAGAATTTACTTCAGGTGAAGACCGTTCCCTGGACCTTGAACTCGCAAGTTATGATGTGAAAGGATCATTGGCACATGCAGAAATGCTGGAGAAAACAAAGCTGATCAGTCGCCAGGATTTTTTGCTGCTGCAAAATGAGCTGAACAATATCCTGGCAAGCATTCAAAAAGGTCAATTCAAAATTGATGCAGGTGTGGAAGATGTTCATTCACAAATTGAGCTGCTCTTAACGTCCAAGCTCGGAGAGACCGGAAAGAAAATCCATACGGCGCGTTCGAGAAACGACCAGGTATTGCTGGATATAAAGCTCTATACGAAAGACCAGCTAAGGTTGACAGCCATCCATGTAAAAAAGCTGTTTGATCTTTTATTGCTCAAAGCCGAAGAAAATAAAAATGAACTGTTACCCGGATATACTCATTTACAGGCTGCTATGCCTTCCTCTTTTGGTTTGTGGTTCGGCGCATATGCCGAAAGCCTGAGCGATGATTTGGAAATGACCATTGCCGCTTTCAACATGGCCAATAGAAATCCATTGGGTTCCGGCGCTGGCTATGGAAGCTCATTACCGATCAACAGATCTGTTACCACAGAATTATTGGGATTTGAAAGTATGAACTACAATGTGGTGTATGCACAAATGACGAGAGGAAAAACAGAAAAAGCGGCAGCCATTGCATTGGCAGGAATAGCAGCCACTTTATCAAAAATGGCCATGGATATTTGTTTGTACAATTCTCAGAATTTCAATTTCATCAGCTTCCCCGATGAGCTGACTACCGGAAGCAGCATTATGCCGCATAAAAAGAACCCGGATGTATTTGAGCTCATTAGAGGGAAATGCAACAGGATGCAATCCCTGCCCAATGAATTGACTTTGCTCATGAGCAATCTCCCATCGGGCTATCATCGCGACCTTCAGCTTACGAAAGAAATTATTTTTCCTGCATTCAACGAGCTGAATGCCTGCTTGAAAGCAGCTGTTAAAATGCTCGAAAAAATTGTGATCAGCAAAAACAGTTTAGAGGATGAAAAATACAAATACATTTTTAGTGTGGAAGCCGTTAACGAACTTGTACTAGAAGGAATTCCCTTCAGAGAAGCTTATAAGGCGGTGGGGAAAAGCATTTCAACAAACAGCTTTAAATACAAAGGAAAGCTTCATCATACACATGAAGGAAGTATTGGAAATCTTTGTCTGGATGAAATAAAAAAAGAGTTCGAACAGAAAATGAAAAAATTATTTACGGAGTAGCTAGCCGATGTGCACATTGTAAACGTCACTTTCATTTCTTACAATTCCTTTTACATGAAAGCCACCGGACTCCGGAATTATTTCCTGAAGATCGAAAACGGCGCAGGTTCTGCTCAGACCTTCAAAGATCAGTGTAAAGGTTTCGCCAGCTGCTTTGGGTGTCCAGTCGGGATAAAGACTGACGTTAAATGCCGTTATCAGCTTTGCTCTTTTGCCGCTGCCGTGCTCGATCAGAAAAGTGGAAGCCCAGATCCGGTAAAAGGCATCTTGTTCGCAGACACAATGCACAATGGTCTGGCATTCTGCATCGGTTAATGTTTCTGTTGCAACAGCGATTTCTTCTTTGGTAATAACTTCTGTTTTTGTAGACATGTGCAATACAATTATTTAAGCTGTCGTCTTCTATCTTCTCCAATCGCCTTATTCGACAAAATTTATTTCAATACTTCTCTCATTTCTTTTTTCCAGCTCTTATCCGCCTTATCAACAACCACCTTATCACAGCCCGTAAATGAGGCGTATGCCTTTAATTTTAACGCAAAACCGGCATTAAAATTTTCATCAGGGCTGAAATTCTTTTCGAAATGCATCTGCTTGATGTGAAAAACCTTTGATGCCCGGTCGGCCTTTGGATCAAAGCGTCCGACAAATCGATCACCATATAGTACGGGCAGACAAAAATAACCATACTTCCGTTTTGCTTCCGGTAAATAACATTCGATCACATAATCAAAATCAAAAAATCGCTGCCCCCTTTTTCGTTGAATGATGAGATTATCAAAAGGTGAAAGCAGGTGAATGGTATTCTTCAGCTTTATCTTTTCAATGGCTTTCAATTGTTCTTCGGTGGTGACGTACAATGTTTTCAGATCATCATTAATCTTAACTTCCATCAGCTCGCCGCTTTTCAACATTTTTGAAAGCACTCTTTTAATGGGCTCTTTCAAGCCTTTCCGCAAATACGAGATTTCCTTTTCTTCCACAATACCATTCGCGCCGACCACCTTTCTGATCAGGTGTTCTACATATTCTTTTTCCGTAGGCATGGTAGTATCTATATCCGGCGGTAAAACTCTTTCCGTAAGATCATATACTTTCTGGAAACCCTGGCGCCGGAGCACCATCAGCTTTCCTTCCATGAACAGCTGTTCCAGCGCTTTCTTTGCCGGTTTCCATTCGTACCAGTTTCCCGGATCATTTCGTTTGTATTCAAAATCTTTCGATTGCAAAGGGCCTTCCGCTTTTATTCGATCGAGCACAAATTTCTGCATTTTTTTATCCTGACCGAACCAATGTGATTTCCCATCAGCATAAGCCTTTTTTCGCGGCAATGAAAAACGATAATCACACATGGGCAGGTAAGAAGCGGCGTGACTCCAGTATTCAAAAACATCGCGATCCTTTTCCAGGAGCTCATTCAGATAGATCTCTTTATAATCGGGCAGGCGGGCCCATAAGGTATGATGGTGCGCCCGGGCGGCTACAGACAAGGTATCGATCTGAACATAACCAATGTGTTCGATAACAGACAAAGCGCCCTTTTTACCTTTTCCAAAGCTATGATCTGACAAACCCTGACTTTGCAAGGCCAGCAAACGAACCTGCTCCGGCGACAATGTATCTATTATTTTTTTCAAATCAGTTCTGTAAAGCACCAAATTAAGTAATTTTAAGTAATTTTATATTTCTAAATTTCTTAATAATGTTAAAATACATCAGTGTAGCGTTCATCCTGTTCATTAGTGGAGCAATCCATTCTCAGGAAATTACCGCCATTCAAAAAATTCCTGCCAGTGCAATGCCCGGAACCGACTTCATTGTTGAGACTATCGTTAATAGAGGTTCTTCTGCAACAGGGTTTATGAAATTCTTCCAGGAGCTTCCTACAGGATTTACCGCGGTAGATATTGAAAGTAAAGGAGGAAGCTTTACGTTTGCTGATGGCGGCGCTAAGATCGTATGGATCACACCACCTTCGGACCCAACTTTCACCATCAGTTATAGAGTGACGGTAGCTGGCGGAATGTCGGGCATGCAAAACATGCCGTGCAAGATCGCTTACATCAGTAATAATGAACGCAAGACGTTTGAGTTTGAACCGAAGTCGATCATGATAGGAACCGCTACTGTGCCTGTAAAAAAAGAGATTCCTTCCAATCCTCCTCCGACAACACAAACCACTACAGCACCGGTAAAAACGCCTCCGGCAACAAATCCGCCTGTAACGACTACTGCACCCGTAAAAAAAGATCCTCCACCTCCACCGGTAAAGAAAGACCCAGTGACACCAACACAGCCTGCCACTTTTTCAAAAGTACCGGCCAGCGCTTTGCCTTCTTCCACGGGAAAAATGTACAGGGTGCAGATCGGTGCATTTGCTGCAAAACCGAAAATTGAAGGAGTTCCGGAAGTTACGACCGTAGTTTTGGAGAATGGAATTACCAAATACTTCAGCGGAAATTATTCAACGTATGAAGAAGCCGTGAAGCGCAAAAAGGAAATGATCGACAAAGGATTTCAGGGAGCGTTTATAGTTGCCTTTGAGAATGGGAAGATTGTGAAGTAAATTTAGTTCAAAGTTAAAAAGTTGGAAAGTTGGAGAGTTGGAGAGCCTCTTTAATAAAGAGTTTTAAATGTTGGAACGTTAACGTTGAAGAACATAGTTTAAGAGTGTAAGGCACAAAAAAAGTTCAAAACCACACGGCTTTGAACTTTTTAACTTTAAACTTTAAACTTATTTTTTGATGGCTTTGAACTTTTTAACTTTCCAACTTTCTAACTTTCAACTTTACATCCCTAACTTCTTCGCAACATCTTTCTTAACGCCATCTTTATGAAGCATTACGTCAGTTGTTTTGTATTTCACAAAAGCTTCTGAAGCATAGAAATACCCATCACAGTCATTGTTCTTAACACCCCATGAATTTTTAACGACATAGTATTTTGTACCGTTCTGATCTTTTACAATCCCTACAATGTGCATTCCGTGGTCATCCTGTGTTTCATAATTATCAAAGGCTTCCTGACGGATCTGCTGAGTAATTTCTTTTTGCTTTCCAGGATTCATTACAACTGAATCAATACTTTCTTTCTTTATATCAGCCCAATCCATTTCAGGAACAATAGCAACACCATTTTTAAAAGAGAATCCTTTTTCACTGATGTCAGCACCCCATGCAACGGAATAACCATTCATGATCGCATTATCGATCACATCCATCATTTCATTCAGGGGAAGGTTGTACATTTCATCCCATGCCCAGTTGTCCTGAACTTCCAAAGCAAATTTCGTATAGAAAGGATGATGAGAAAAAGAAGTGATCTCCACATAATTATCCATGTTCAGGCCCAATGAAGTGGCAAATGATTTAGGGTTATATTGTTTGCCCATGTAATCAAATGTTTCAGGTGCTTTTCCCAAATAAGCATCCAGTGTTCCGTTCACAGTTTTGGCCCATGACGGACTGATCTTGTTTGCTTTCGTTACAACATCCACTTCCGCTTTCAGCATGGCATCCAACTCGGTGTGGTTAATATCCTTTTCACCATTTCCCATTCCTGAATAAGCTGATTGAGGAACAATACCGTAGTTCTTTATAACATAAGATACATCGTGGAACGCACCGCCAGGTCCAAAATTGATCAGTCCATGCATGCGTACATATTTATCGGCTTTGTCCATGTATGTATTGCGAACGACAAACATTTCCGACAAGTTTACTTTTGGTTTCCCCATTCTCAGCAATTCCGATTCAAAAAAGGAAAGGGAGGAAAAGGACCAGCAAGTGCTTGACTGTGCCTGATTTTGTACTTCGGTAGATTCAAGGTTCTTCACCACCGTAAATTTGTAATTACCACCTTTTTTGTTGGTAATAGTCTGAGCATTAATTGCAGTAGCAGATAACGCTAAGGCAGAAAGCAGGATTGAGTTTTTTATATTCATGTTTATTGTTTAGAGAAATTTATGCACTAATATCAGAAAAAATCTCAATTCTATTACCAGAATTGTATGAACGGCAAATAGAACGTATGGCAGGAGTTCCTGAATACGTTTCCGATTTAACTGAAACGAACTACGCCTGTGCTGTAGGTCCGCCAAAATTCATCGGCAGCACATTTGGCATTTCAGTATCTTTAATAGGGCCGTGCGTTTGCTCGAACTTAGAGATATTGTCTTTCAATGCTTTCATCAGGCGCTTGGCATGTTGTGGCGTTAACACAATACGTGATTTCACTTTTGCTTTCGGCACACCGGGCATCATTTTAATAAAGTCGATCACAAACTCCGAATTGGAATGTGTAATTACTGCCAGGTTTGAATAAATCCCTTCTGCTATTTCTTCGCTCAGCTCTATGTTCAGCTGTTGATTTTGATCTTCCATTTTTATGTTTTTTTGAAAGGTAAAGTTACCTTTTTTTTAGCAATAATCCATTGGATAAAAAGCCTGGAAAACGGCATTTTATTTGCGATTTTAAAAAATAAAAACGCTCGAAAACTGAGCGATTCCTATATTCTTATTTCTTCAAAATGATTGGCCGTCTGTATTTTAAAAAAGCTCAACGCGGAGCACCACGTTGGAATAGCCATCGATGGTTGCATGAACTCTGAATGTTTTAGGCAAGGTTGCCCCAGAAATATCTAAACGTGAAATCTCAAAATCATTTGTTTCGTATACACCAAGCGTCACTCTGTCAGAATAAGTACTTGTGCCCGAATTCCACAAGGTAATAACAGGTTTCCATGCCGTTGAATAGGATTCATCATTATAAAAATTTAAATTATTATTGATGCCGGGTAATGAAATACTGTAACTTCTTTTAATAGCATATACCTGTGATTGAATTGAACCGCTGGTCATTCGCACTTCAATGAATCCGCCACTGGATGTTCCATTGTATCGAAACTCGAAGCCACCGATGGATACGACGGAACTTGTAGGGGCGCTTGAAATAAGGCAATATGATTGCACCACATTCGACGGACCAGTCGGACCTGTTGCACCGTTTGTTCCGTTTGTTCCGGTTGCTCCGGTTGCTCCGGTTAATCCAGTAGGACCTGTTGCACCGTTTGCTCCATTGGTTCCGGTAGCCCCTGTTAATCCGGTTGGACCTGTTGCACCGTTAGTTCCGTTTGTTCCATTTGTTCCGTTCGTTCCTGTTGCTCCGGTTAATCCGGTTGGACCTGTTGCACCGTTTGTTCCATTAGTTCCCGTTGCTCCGGTTAATCCTGTAGGGCCTGTTGCACCGTTTGCACCGTTTGTCCCATTAGCACCAGTTGCTCCGGTTAATCCAGTAGGACCTGTTGCACCGTTTGTTCCATTTGATCCGGTAGCACCGGTTAGGCCTGCTGCACCATCAGCACCGGCTGCACCTGTAAGTCCTGTTGCGCCGTCAATCCCCGTTGCGCCTGTTGCCCCAGTCAAACCTGTTGCTCCAGTCGAACCTGTTGCTCCTGATGCGCCTGTTGCACCTGTAAGCCCTGTTGCACCGTCAATTCCGGTTGCACCAGTCAAACCTGTTGCTCCGTTCAAGCCAGTTGGTCCATTTACACCGGTTGCTCCCGTAGCTCCTGTTGCTCCTGGAGTTCCGTTTGCAGCATATAAAGCGAAAGGCACACTCATCATCTGGCTTGCCCCCATTGAGACATAACCACTTCCATCATCAACACTTACTTCTAAAAATTTATTGCCTGAGCCCCAGTTGATCGTTGGAAAAGAACCTATAACGACTGATCCCATACCAATCTTCGCGGTGAACAATCCGTACGCGTTGGTCGTTACGGCTTGGATCTCTTCATAGATAACGATTCCACTTGCAGTCAGATCATGGATACTGAACTTAATATCCAGCGAGCCGGATACAATTGGGTTGCCTATTATGTTACGGGCTACTGCCTGATAACTTATTCCCTGCGGAACTGTTTGAGAATAATAGCTATTATAAGAAAATAAAAACAGCAGGAGAAGTAGCGTTTTCTTCATTAAAAGAGGAGTTTAATATCATGTAAAGTTTTCTAAAAATAGTCAATTAATGTTAACGAAAGCAAATATCTGCTCTTATTATACAGTACAAAAAAAGAGGGAATACATTTCTGTATTCCCTCTTTAAGTTATTAATCCGGCTTAATACTTTATAATCTTGGCGGAAAGATGCAGGTTTCCATTTTTACTTCTTGCTGAAACCCAATATACTCCGGCAGCCAGGGAAGCGATGGATATTTTCGAATTTTGAATTTGTATCGGTTGAATGGCACCTAAAATATTCAGTATATCAATTTGATAATTACTCAGATCTTCTCCTTCAATTGAAAGAGTAATTTCTGAGCTTGCAGGATTGGGGAATAGCT
>DASWNK010000092.1:0-5385 GCA_036399275.1 Bacteroidia bacterium
TCCTTGATTTCAATGGAGAAAGCACAATTAAAATGGCCTTCCGGGCAAGCTTTGTGCCCGTGCAGGCCACATGGGCGGCAGGCCAATGGAAGCTTTGTTTCCACTATTTTTGATTGATCCGAAAGCGGCCCGAAACCAAAAGCCGGAACAGTGGAGCAGAAAATGGCAGTGGTCGGAGCATTCATGGAAGAAGCAATGTGCATGGGGGCAGAATCATTTACGTAATTCATTTTTGCATCTTGCATCAATGCGGCAGATTCCAGAAAGGTCAGTTTTCCCGACAGGTTGATAATATTCTTGTTTACGGATGTTATTCTTATCCATTCGCAGGCTTCGGCATCGCCCGGGGCGCCAAGAAGATAAATCATGTATTCCGCAGGAAGCCGATCGCACAGGGTTACCCATTTTTCTTTCGGAAACTGCTTGGTAAACCATACCGAAGTAGGAGCAAGACATACATAAGCTGTGTTTTTGTAATGTTTCACAGCTATAAAATTAGTTTCGGAAGGATAGAGCTTAGGTCTGATTGCATGCTTATCCGTAAGATCTTCTATCAATTGCTGATTTCGTTCTACTTCATGTTTTCCGTTCCCGATCTCGTGTTTTACTTTTTTCGAAAATAAAAAGGAAAGAGGATTTTTATCAAATCCGACTTTACTTTTTGCATTGGAAAATCCTGTAATAATACCGGAGCTTGCAAAACGATGAAGGTTGATCACATGATCATATTCCTGGGAACGAATTTGTTTTGTGATGGAAAGTAGGTTTTTGATCTTGCCTTGTTTCTTATCCCAGATATAGACAGTATTAATAAAGGGATGTGCTGTCAGCAGGCCTTCATTACCTTTTCGTACAACAAAATCAATAATTGCCGCAGGATAATGAGAATGCAGTTTCTCCGCAACAGCAGTTGCAAGGATTACGTCCCCGATAAAAGCCGTTTGTATAATGAGAAATTTCAATCGTATAAATTAAATTTTTAACTAAACCAATAGCTAGCAACCAGCAACCAACAACCAACAACCAACAACTAACAACTAATGACTAACTACTAATCAGACAGCTACATCGTATTCTCTCAACGCATTATTGAGCGAGGTTTTTAAGTCGGTACTTTCTTTACGCTGACCAATGATCAAAGCACAAGGAACCTGGAAATCTCCGGAAGGAAATTTTTTGGTGTAAGAGCCTGGAATTACAACAGAGCGCGGAGGAACCAGGCCTTTGTATTGAATGGGTTGTGGACCGGTTACATCAATAATTTTTGTAGATTTTGTCAGCACCACATTGGCACCCAATACAGCCTCTTTCTGAACATGCACGCCCTCTACGACTATGCAACGGGAACCAATAAAGCAACCATCTTCAATAATAACCGGTGCGGCCTGAACAGGTTCCAGCACGCCGCCAATTCCGACACCACCGCTTAAATGCACATCTTTTCCGATTTGCGCACAAGAGCCAACTGTAGCCCAGGTATCTACCATAGTGCCGCTGTCAACATAAGCGCCAATGTTCACATAACTCGGCATCATGATCACACCTTTGGCAAGATAAGCGCCATAACGCGCTACTGCATTCGGAACTACACGAACTCCAAGCGCTTCATAATTGCGTTTCAGTTGCATTTTATCATGGTATTCGAAAATTCCAACTTCAATGGTTTCCATTTTTTGAATCGGAAAATAAAGGATCACAGCTTTTTTTACCCATTCATTCACTTGCCATGCTTCCCCCCTAGGCTCTGCCACGCGGAGCTTTCCTTTGTCCAGCATCTCGATCACTTCACGAATGGTTTTTTGTGTTTTTTCTTCCTTTAACAGTTCCCGGTTCTCCCAGGCAGCTTCAATGATAGTTTGCATAAATAACTTATTATGAACGTTTGTTTTATTTTCTTTGGCAAATATATCCTTTTTTAAGTTTAAAGCCTTCTCAGGAACCTATTAAGCTGTCCGGACACAGGACCTGATTCCCCTAACATGAACCGCGGCTTTTGTTTTTTTACTATTTTTGCAGCATGGCGAGATTAATGGCAATTGATTATGGGAGTAAACGCGTAGGAATTGCGGTAACCGACCCGTTGCAGATTATTGCCACAGGCCTTACCACTGTTCACTCGAAAGATCTGATCGATTTTTTGAAAAAATATTTTGAAAAGGAAGCAGTTGAATGCATTGTGGTCGGAGAGCCCAAACGAATGAATAATGAGCCATCCGATTCAGCTAGATTTATTGAGCCTTTTGTAATGCATTTAAAACGGAGTTTTCCCGGCATTAAAGTGGAACGACTGGATGAACGGTTTACTTCAAAAATGGCGTTTCAAACGATGATTGATAGCGGATTGAAAAAGAAGGCTAGGCAGAATAAAGAATTGGTAGATGAAATTAGCGCCACGATTATTTTGCAGGATTATATGAATAAGGTTAAGTAAGTATTGGGAGTTCGGATTCGGGAGTTAGGAGTAAGTGATTAGTAGTTCGTAGCAAGTATTAAATTAAGCATTAAATAAAATGATTTTACCAATTGTAGCATACGGTGATCCGGTGCTGAGAAAATTAGGGGAAGAAATTTCAAAAGATTATCCCGGTTTGGATCAGCTCATCAAAGATATGTTTGAAACGATGTATGCTTCCTCGGGCGTTGGAATTGCGGCGCCGCAGGTCGGCAAGGCGATCCGCTTGTTTCTGGTGGATACAACACCATTTGTGAGCGGTGAGCGGGAAGATAGCGACGAAGATGAATACAGTGCCGAGGAGCGCGAGTTGTTGGGGAATTTTAAAAAAATATTTATCAATCCGCAAATCATAGAAGAAGAGGGAAAGGAGTGGGCCTTCAGTGAAGGCTGCCTTAGCATCCCTAAGATTCGCGAAGATGTGTACCGCCTGCCAAAAATCCGTATTCAGTATTACGATGAGCATTTTAAGTTTCATGAGGAATCTTATGAAGGGATTGCTGCAAGAGTTGTTCAGCATGAGTACGATCATATTGAAGGTAAATTATTTACCGATAGGATCAGCCCGCTCAGAAGGAGATTGCTGAAAGGCAAGCTGACCGATATTTCCAAAGGCAAAGTAAAAGTGACTTATAAAATGCGTTTTCCAAACAAATAAAAAATGAATAAGCTAAAGTACATTGGTTTACTGGTAATAATTCTTGTTGTTGCATCGTGCGGGAATGATAAAGCCCCTGAGCAGGAAGCGGCAAGGCCGAACGATTCAATTCCGGAAATACAGAATAAAATAAAAGCACTGGAAGCAGAGATGCACAGTTCCATGGAAATTAATAATGCAACAGCTGCCAATGCAATTAAGCTTTATCATGATTATGCGAAGATGTACCCGGAGGATTCCATCACGCCTGATTATCTGTTCAAAGCTGCCGAAATTGCGACAGCTGTGCAGCAATATCCACAAGCATTGAACGATTATGAAACAATTACTGAGAAATATCCTTCTTATAAATTGATGCAGGAGAGCCTGTTTCTGCAGGCTTCTTTGCTCGACCATTATCTTAACGATGATATCAAGGCCGAAGGTGTTTATGAAGAGTTGATAAAAAAATATCCTACAGGAATTTATGCAGTTGATGCAAAAGCGGCGATTCAGAATTTAGGAAAAACGGATGCGGAACTCCATGAAGAATTCAAAAGAAAGAACGGCGAAAAATAATTAGCTGAATTCCTTTTCCAATAGCTCTTTCAAACGCTCCAATGGAATAGCATGTTTTAATTTCCCTTCGATGGAGTAGGAGAGCTCACCTGTTTGTTCCGAGACAACAATCGCAATAGCATCTGTATTTTCTGTGATACCCACTGCTGCCCGGTGACGCATTCCCAGATGAGCCGGGAAATCGGTATGTTCGGTTACCGGGAGCACACATCGCGCTGCAATAATTACATTATCCGAAATAATAATCGCACCATCGTGCAAAGGTGAATTTTTGTAGAAAATACTTTCAATCATTCTTACTGAAACTTTCGCATCAATCAAATCGCCTGTGTTTGCATAAAATTTCAGATCATTGTCTTTGGTAAGGATAATAATTGCGCCTGTTTTGCTTTCACTCATGTTCTTGCAGGCTTTAATAATAGAATTGATATCCAGCGATTGTGATTTATTGACCTGCCATTTAAAATCAAAAATGCCTTTACCGATTTTGCCTTTTGTAAAAAGATCGGATGTTCCCAGGTATAGTAAGAAGCGCCTCAGCTCCGGTTGAAATACGATCAGCAGTGCGATAAAGCCAACGTCGATAAATTTGCTCAGAATACTGCCGAACAATTGCATGTTAACTGATCTTACGATCAGCCAAAGCAAGTAAATCAACAGAATGCCAATAAAAATATTGATGGCGACGGTTCCTTTTACCAGGTAATACAGCTGATAAATGAGAACAGCAACCAGAAGGATGTCCACAATGTCGATCCAGCGTACAAGAATGAAAGCAGGTATAAATAGGCTAATCATAGCACAAGTATAAGTATTTTTAAGCAGAAGTCTTTCCCGTATTCGACGGCATGCAGAATCATTGTTTAAAAAATTAACAATTTTTTTCAAAAAAATACTTGGCAGTGTATAAATATAGTTTAGCTTTGCATAACAAAGTACTTTTAATCATTTAAGAAATGACAGAACAAAAAGAACATTTGCAGGCGATTTCAGACATTCGTTCCATGATGGAACGCTCTTCGCGTTGTATTTCATTAAGTGGCTTATCAGGTGTGTTTGCCGGTGTGTTTGCATTGATAGGAGCTTACCTGGCTCATATGAAATTGGAATCCTTCTGTCAAAGCTATAGAACGATCGAAGGCGAAAGCCTGGATGATCTCACCATTTACTTAATTAAGATCGCTGCAGCTGTTCTTTTCTCCTCCTTATTGGTAGGCTCTCTTTTAACAATGCGCAATTCTAAAAGAAAAGGCCTTAAGATCTGGGATAGCTCGGCAAAGCGACTGCTCATCAATTTGGCTATTCCATTGGCAACCGGAGGGTTATTTTGCCTGGTATTGTTATATCATGGTATTGTTGTTTTAGTAGCTCCTGCCACACTTATTTTTTACGGACTGGCTTTGATTAACGCAAGTAAATATACGTTCAATGATATCCGGTATTTAGGCTTTTGTGAAATCATTCTTGGACTTGGAGCCGCTGTTTATGTTGGTTATGGCTTGTATTTTTGGGCATTGGGATTTGGTATATTGCACATTATTTATGGCGCTATGATGTATTATAAGTATGAAAGAAAGTAATGTAAAAGCGGGAAAATCCCGAATATTACCTACATCGACTTTTTACTCGCTATTGTTTTTTAGATTTTATCGTTGTGAAGAATTATATACAATATTTAAATAAAGCATTTGAAAACCGGATCCGGTTGGGCATTATG